>JAGRAO010000193.1 GCA_020434565.1 Bdellovibrionales bacterium | reverse complement strand
ATTGCTGCGAGTCACTAGGCAGCGATTCTCGGGGTCAGAGAGATGCCGAGGTTCGTATTGAATTGAAAAGTGAGAGTATGTTTTCGCCACCCATTTATCGTCGGATTTTGCTGAAGCTAAGCGGAGAAATTCTTGCGGGCCAGCAGGGGTTTGGTATCGATCCTGAAGTTATTAGTCGACTTGTTCATGAGATTTCATCTGTGAATGAGCTCGGTGTTCAAGTCGGGATCGTAATTGGTGGAGGAAACATCATTCGGGGAGCTCAAGCTTGTGCTCGAGGAATGGATCGAGCTTCCGGCGATTACATGGGGATGCTGGCCACCGCTGTAAACGCACTTGCTCTTCAGGATATGTTGGAGCAGGGCGGTCTTGAGACGCGGGTGCTATCTGCAATCGAAATGCGACAGATCGCCGAACCTTACATTCGCCGTCGAGCTACTCGACATCTCGAGAAAGGAAGAGTTGTAATCTTTGCCTGCGGAACCGGCAATCCCTATTTTACAACCGATACCGCAGCGAGCCTTAGGGCTATGGAGATCGGTGCAGAAGCTCTCCTTAAGGGAACCAAAGTCGATGCGGTTTACAATAAAGATCCGAAAAAGCATGCTGATGCTGTTCCTTTCAAGGAGTTAACCTATCTGGAGGTTCTTCAGAAGCAATTGAAGGTCATGGATGCGGCAGCCATTTCCCTCTGTATGGAAAACAATCTGCCCTTGGTGGTCTTTAATATTAGCGAGCCAGATAACTTGCGCCGAGTTATTACTGGCGAAAATATTGGGACGCGAGTGATAGGTTCACCACAAGAGGCCGAAAGTTAGAGAAGAGGAGTTCTACAAGAGGCAGATCGAGAAAGAGATTCAGGTACTGAGAGGTATTCAAAACAGAGGATCGCATGAAGGCAAAATTAGAAGAACTTCAAAAGAATTGTAAGGAAACGCTTGAGTATCTTCGGCTTGAGCTCTCACGGCTGCGCACCGGCCGTGCCCAAGCGAGTTTGCTCGAAGGGATCTCAGTAGAATATTATGGTTCTCCCGTTCCGCTGCAACAACTGGGGTTGGTGAACGCTCCTGAGGCCCGTCTCCTTACGATTCAAGTGTATGACGGCTCTGCAGTTGAGAGTGTTGAGAAAGCAATTCAGCAAGCCGACCTCGGACTTAATCCAGCTCGCGATGGAAATCTGATTCGAGTCGCTATACCTGCTCTCACTGAAGACCGGCGAAAGGAACTCGTAAAGAAACTTCACAAGATTGCTGAGGAAGGTAAGGTTTCTATCAGAAACCACAGGCGTGATGCCATAGATGCCCTCAAAGCGCTCGAGAAGGACAAAGAGATTTCTGAAGATGATTTGAGCAGAGGAAAGGAAGAGATCCAAAAGATCACGGATAAGTACACCAAAGATGTCGACGTTCTTCTGAAGGAAAAAGAAGGCGAGATGATGGAGGTGTGAACGGTATGTTCAGGCTTCTTGTGTGTGCAAAGGGCGACGGTTCAATTCGCCAGCACATGTCGAGACTGGGTTTCTCAAGAGTAAGCGTACGAAACAATGGCAACCTCCCCTAACAAGCCAGCTTCGCTTCCAGAGCATGTGGCCATAATCATGGATGGCAATGGTCGCTGGGCTAAGGGGAAAGGGCTTCCCCGTCTGGCTGGCCATCGCCAGGGGGCCAAATCTGTTCGAAATGCGATAGAACACGCTCGAAAGCTCGGAATACACTTTCTGACGCTTTATGCCTTTTCGACAGAGAATTGGGATCGCCCCGAGCGTGAAGTCTCTGGGCTGATGAAATTGCTCGAAGAGTATCTTCGAGGGGAGACAAGTAATCTCGTAAAGAATGGAATACGCCTGAAAGTCATCGGGGACGTTGAGCGTCTCCCCTCAGGGTTACGAAATCTCCTTCTCCATACGATCGATGTTACAGCACGCTGTACCGGAATGACGCTTGTTCTTGCGCTTTCGTACGGTGGGCGAGGTGAAATTGTAAAGGCAGCCGTAAATCTTGCGAATCGATGTGTCGCCGGTGAACTCACACCGCAGGATATCGATGAAGGTGTGTTCGAATCTGCACTCTTCACTTGCGATATCCCCGATCCGGATTTACTCATTCGAACGAGCAATGAATTTCGGATCTCTAATTTTCTTCTGTGGCAGCTTGCTTACGCCGAACTGGTTTTTACAGAGGTGTGTTGGCCAGATTTTGATGCATCAGAGTTCGATCGGTGCCTTGAGGAGTTTGCTTCCCGCGAACGGAGATTTGGTAGAACTTCCGAGCAGTGTCTCACGAAGGAAGCGTGATCCGAAGAGGCGCGTCGAGAGCCGTTTCTGGGGTGATATCTTCACCGCGGATTCCTGAGGAGAGAATCAGTGGCTTTTAAAAATTTAGGGAAACGCACTGTTACGGGAATTCTTCTTGCCGCGGCCTTTATTATGGTTCTTTTCCTCCCGAAACTTGTGTCTTGGGGCGGTGGAGTGGTCTTGAGTGTTTGCGCGTTCGCGGTCCTTACTGCAGGGGGAGAGATCTACAGAATTCTTTGTACTCATGAGAGTCGGCCGAGAGCTTTTCTCAGATCAGCGTGTTGGCTTTTTGCTCCCTTGGCGACGTTTGTCTTCTGCTTTCTTACTTTCGTCCTTGGAGAAGAACGCTCTCCACTCTTTGGTGCAGAGATTATTCCTCTGTCAATTTGGGCAAGTTTTACGTTGCTGTTAGCTCTTCGGTTCGTTCGAACTTCCGGCGAAGTGAGCCATCTTCTCAAGCCACTCGCCGAAGATTTGCTTGCTTTCACGGTTTTATCGGTATGTGGCAGTTGTTTGATAGCCCTCAGTTTCTGGAGAGGAGACACCCTTGCTCTCCTTTGGCTTGTGGCTTCCGTCGCGAGTAACGATATCGCAGCGTATTTTGGTGGATCCATTCTTGGAGGCCCGAAGCTCGCCGAAGCGATCTCGCCCGGAAAGACAGTCGCTGGTGGGGTTGTCGGTGGACTCGCTGGAACGCTATGTGGTTTTGTGTTTGGATTGCTTCTCTTTCCAGAGGTTTCCATCCTTGAAATTGCAGTGCTTAGTATCATGATAGCTCTTTCGGCTCCGGTTGGAGATCTCGTGAAGTCGGTTCTCAAGAGGGTCTATGGCGTTAAAGATACTGGAGCTCTTTTCCCGGGTCATGGTGGTGTTCTCGACCGAATCGATGGGGTGCTCTTCGGGGCTGTTCCGGCGTACTTTTTTATCATCTCACTCTTTGGTGCTGGAGTATGAGCCGTTTCCCTCTTGTTTCCTTCTCTGATTGTGTGAATCCCGCAGAAAAAGAGGAATATTCAGTGGTGGTTCTTGGCTCGACCGGTTCGATAGGTGAGTCGACTCTCCGTGTTATTCGACAACTAACGCCTCGATTTCGAGTTGAGGCTTTGTGCGCTGGCAAGCAAATCAAGATTCTTGCTGAGCAAATTCGGGAATTCTCTCCGAAAATCGTTTGTGTTCAATCCGAGGTTGAAGAGGATGCGCTTCGAGAGGAGTGCCACGCTCGTGGAATTCCCTTGCCGGAGGTTGTATCCGGAAGTGCCGGATTGTTGGAAGTTGCCCGAGCAAGTGAGTACGACGTCATGATTTCGGCGATCCTTGGCCTCGGGGGAATGGAGGCTACTCTCGAATCTCTCGCTCGAGGGAAGAGAGTAGCGATGGCGAACAAAGAATCGCTTGTTGTTGGCGGCCATCTTTTTGTCACATTACGAGAGTCTGCGGAAAATTGGGGCGAACTCGTGCCAGTGGACAGCGAACACAGTGCGCTTTATCAGATTTTGTTCTCTCTCCCTTCTCGAGAGCGGTTGCGACTTGTCCTCACAGCTTCGGGAGGTCCGTTTCTCCGAACCCCGTTGGAAGAGCTCAAAAGGGTGACGCCGGAGCAAGCTGCAGCGCATCCGCGTTGGAAAATGGGAAGGAAAATCTCAATCGATTCTGCCACAATGATGAACAAGGCGTTTGAGCTGCACGAGGCATATTGGCTCTTTGGTGTCCAAGAAGGTTTCATAGATGTGGTCATACATCCGGAGAGCCTCGTTCATGGGATAGTCGAGGAGCCTGATGGTTGCGTTTATATGCATGCAGCTTGTGCAGATATGGCGTTACCGATTCAATATGCCTTGTTTCATCCTCGTAGGGGGACGATGCGGGGCCCTTCGGTACTCCCTGGGAATTCTGGCGCTACTTCTCTTCACTTCGAGAAATTGGACTCGAGTCGATTTCCCGCGGTAGAGCTTGCGCGTCGGTGTTTACGAGCGTCTGGAAATGAAGCTCTTGTTTTTCACATAGCGAATGAATTTGCGGTCGAGCAATTTGAGGAAGGCCGGATCCTGTTTGATTCAATTGTTCCAAGCGTCGCTAACGCTGTCGAGCAATTCTCCGGTGCTCGAGCTCACGGAGTCGCGGAATTGTGGGATCAGGTAAGAGAACTTAGAGTTCGACTGGAGGAGCTTTCCTAGTCCAGTTTTTTGACTTTCTTCGCCTGAGCAAGACGCTTGGGAAAAGAGGGAGAGATGAGGAGGTGTCCCTCTCTCGGAGACTGCCGCAAAATGTCATAGGCCCTCTGGTAAGAGAGCCTATGGCGATTTACTATGATGTTTCGGAAAGAGAGACATATCTGTTTGCAACTCTTTCTCTTGGAGTCTTGTCCTAAGCTTGGCTTACCAGGTTCGAAGAGCGAGAAGCAGACAGGAGTTTTCTTTGAAAGAGAGAGCGAAGCCGAAGGCTTTCTGACGACGAGATTCTTGTATTTGCCTGCGAAGCGTCACTCTCTGTGAATAACGGGACTTGGCAAAACTGAGTTTGGGAGCGCTGAAGCTTTGAGTTCCCCGAAAAGAATCCCTGATGGAGATTCTTTTCGTCGCCGGCTCTAAAGAGCCAACGAGTGGGACAGACTGGGCATCAAACTCTTAAGGATCAATGGTACCTTTGTTGGACAGATTTTTGACTGCCTGGAATCCGACAGTCTTCCCTTACGGAAGAGGCTTTGCGGAGAGGGTTGTGATGGGCTCTCGCTCTGTGTTTTACAATCGCGTTCGTGAGAATGTCGCGAGCGATTTTCTCTGGAGATAGAGATGGATATTCTCATGATACTCGTTTCGATTCTTGCGTTGGGTGTGCTGGTCTTTGTCCATGAACTTGGTCATTTTCTTTTTGCAAAGTGGAACGGCGTAGGTGTCATTGAGTTCGCAATCGGATTTGGGAAGCCGATTTATCAGCGCCAGAAAGGTGAGACCGTCTATTCCCTTCGGCTCATCCCGCTCGGAGGCTTCGTTCGAATGCTTGGGGACGATCCAAGAGATTTGCTCCCGAAAGATCCCGAGAGCGAAGAGGAATCTGATCCTGTCGAAGCAATTTCTTCAGAGATCCATCCTTTGAATATCGATGATTCCGATCGCTCGAGGTGGTTCCTCTCAAAGGGATTTTGCCCAAAAGCGGCTATTGTGTTTGCTGGACCGCTTTTTAATATTCTTTTTGCCATTTTTCTTTCATTTCTCTCCTTTAGTGTATTCGGACGACCAGCTCTTGTGACTGAGCCAATAGTTGGAGCGACGCTTCCAAAGTATCCCGCGGAGAAGGCAGGGATGCTTGAGGATGACCGTATTCTCTCCGTGAATGGAGTGTCGGTAACGACTTGGGAGGATATGGCAAAGAGTGTCGCCCAATCAAAAGGCGAAGAGCTTGTCTTGGAGATTGAGCGGCCGGCAAAAGACCCATCTTCTCCCTTAGAACATCTTTCAATAGAATTGCGGGGGACTCAGGATTCTGGAGAGCTTGCTCTCTTGAGTGGAGACGACTCAAAGTCTTTTCGTATTGGAGTTTTACCGAAAACGGTTCGGAAGCCTATCAGCATCCCGGAAGCTGCCGAAGCGAGCCTTTATCATATTTGGAGAATCTCAAGTCTCACCGTCCGTGGATTGTACGGAATGATAATGGGCCAAGTTTCAACAGACAATATCGCCGGTCCAATCTTTATTTTTCATCAAGGTGCAGAAGCGGCTCGAACCGGCGTTGATCGCTTGATTGATTTTATGATTTTTCTGAGCGTGAGTTTAGCGATTTTGAACCTTCTCCCTATACCGATTCTCGATGGCGGGCATCTCCTTTTTTTCGTCATCGAGGCGCTAAGGGGAGCCCCCGTCAGTATTTCACTTCAAGAGAGAGCGCATCAGGTCGGTATGGCGTTGCTCCTTCTTCTCATGCTCTTTGCGGTCAGTAATGATGTCGTTCGAATCTTTGGACTCTCAGGTGATGCTCAAGAAAATGCCGCACCCGCGACGAACAAGTAGCTGGCCGGGACAGTTCCCTGATATTTTGAGAGGATTGGAAAGAGTGAAGCAGGAGGCAATGCGACAGTCGTGACGCTCGATCTCGCACTTAACGCCTCGTTTGGGGTAGCAGAAATTGCTCTTCGTGATCGGAATTCTTATTGGGAGGGCGCCCGTCCTCTTTTACCGACTTCCGAAAGTGATTACCGTACTCTTCTTGAGGCATTGTTCACTGACGCTGGCAAAACAGTCGATGAGCTTTCTCGTATTGTTGTAGGTTCCGGGCCCGGCAGTTTCACGGCTCTCCGTGCTTCGTATGCTTTTGTGAAAGGTTTAGCTGTTGGTCTTCGGATTCCAGTAATTGAGTGTCACTCTCATGTGGCGGCTCTCCTTCAACACGGTCTCAATGGCTCCTCTCTTGCCGTGCTCTCTGCCGCAAGCAAAAGAGAGTGCTTTGTCTCCCGGTTCGAACCAGATCAGGGAGCGATGAGGTATTTGGGAACGATTTTTTCTCCCTTGTCAGACCTTCTCCGCTACTTGGAGAAGTCCGATGAAGTTTTGATAGTCGGGGGGAGTCCGGATATCGAGTCCGCATTGATGAGCATGATTCTCGATAAACCCGTCGTGAGAAGTCTAGGAGAATGTGCACAGGGGCTCTTTCGTCATCTCGATGTACGAACAGTCGATTGCATAAGTGCCTATAATCATTGTGAATTGTCGGCGATTTCTCCGGCTTACGGAAGAGAAGTAACAGCGAAAACAATTGCCGAACGTTCGGCATTGTAATCTCATCTTACCTGAGTTAGCGTAAAAATGTTCGTTCTTCGAGGGTGGTCGTTCACTACTCTCTTTTTCCGCAGCATATCCTCGGACCGGCG
>JAGRAO010000192.1 GCA_020434565.1 Bdellovibrionales bacterium | reverse complement strand
TTCTCAACTTGCACCACTCAACTTTGAGCGCTGTGAGTTACTCTTCGTTGGCACGAAGAAGTTCGCTCAAGAGATTGAGAAACAGGCAACTTGGAGGACCTTCCAGAAAACTCACTCTGCCCGCTGGGTTGAGAGCGTTCTCGGGCGCGGGCGCCAACTCAATGCTGGAGCCGAAAACGCTGATACAGGGTGCCTCTGGTTCCTCCACATTGATTCCGATCTCAATCAGGAAGCAATCGAGGAGGTTTGCAATTTTTCAATTCAGCCGAAAAACGAGATCCGCTTCTTTCGGCTTCTTTTCACTCGCCCCGCGCCCAGGGCAATATTTCTTACTGAGCTTTTTCTCCTTTTGCGAGCAAACGTCCTCCGCATTCCGTTCGGAGATCAAGGGCTGTGGATGCCGAAATCTGTTTTTCTTCGACTTGGGGGATTTTGTGAAAGCACCGCATACGGTGAGGACCACCTGCTCATTTGGAAATCGCATCAGCTGAAAATCCCTGTTCGAGCATTTCGGGGAACGATAGAGACGAGCCCGCGGAAATACGAGCAAAATGGGTGGATCAAAACAACTGTCCTCCATCAGTATCTCACCTGGAAACAAGCTCTTCCGGAATTCTCAAAACTTCTCCTTACTCAAGGTGGAGGCAGCACAAATGCATGCTCTGGTGGCAAACATCGCAGGAGAAGTAAAAATTCTTGATTGCCGCTTCGTCCTTGAACCGGAGACCGAACTACCCCATGAGGAAAAAGCGAGATTTCTGTCGCCCTCTCAATCACCACCTCGAGAGCCAATCGCCACAACCTCTCGTCCTGCACTACTCCCCCCGCAGGCACATACTTTTTTTCGAGTTGATATTGCGGTTTTACAAGAATAACTGCCTCGCCTTGCTCCCCCAAAATCCGCTTGATCGCAGGAAGAAATTCAGTAGCGGGAACAAGCGAGATATCTGCTGTAACAAATTCAGCTCTCTTCGGTAGTTTCTCTACAAAGCAAGCGTTCGTCCTGTCCATCGGCACGACGCGCTCGTGCGAGCGAAGCGACCAGTCAAGTTCATTGGTAGCGGTATCAATCGCATAAACGAGTAATGCACCACGTTCAAGAAGGACCTGAACAAAACCGCCTGTCGAGCTCCCCAGATCAGCGCAAACTTTTCCCTTCACTGAAATTGAGAAGTGGTCAAGGCCAGCGAGGAGTTTCAATGCTGCCCTGCTGACATAACCACTTTTTTCCTTAAGGGCGATGCAATCAGCGGAAGAAACATGTGAGCGAGGAGACGTACGGGGAACACCGTTCACGAGTATCTGACCAGTTTCCACAAGCTTTTCGGCGATTGCGGCGTCTGTGGCCAACCCGAGCTCAACGAGCCGCTTCAGGAGAGTCACTTTCTTCATGGCTCTATGTTAGCTCCGGAAGAACTCGCTTCGAAAGAAGGGATCAGAGAGGATTCTGAGAGCGAGCACGGAGCCTTTCGAGCCGTTTGAGAATAATTTTTCCCTTTGTGCCCTTTCCACAAAAATCATCGGCTCCCGAGGATAGGAGCTGAAATTCTGTGTTCTCGTCATCAAGGGCTGTAAGCATCAATACTGGGAGAGCTCTATGTTCGTCGACCGAGCGAATGTAGCGAACGAACTCCTCTCCATTCATTCTCGGCATCATGTAGTCACACACGACGACATCTGTCTTATCACCCGAGCGTAACGCCCGTACTCCCTCTTCTCCATTTGCGGCGGTATGTACAGTATATCCGGCAGCTTCAAAGACAAGCTTGAGTGTTTCCCGTTGATCGTAATCGTCCTCCACGAGCAAGAGGGACGGATGGTGAGTCGCTTCTTTTGCTTCAGAAGTAAAGAAATCTTGCGAATCCAATTCTCTGCCCTCGCCCCTAATTTTCTCACCCTGCTCTAGGGCAAAGAGAATCGGATTAATCCGCTTCACAACCCGAAAGATTTCACTGAGTGCCGTGCGACCCGACAGGAGAAGTTCAAAAGCTTCATAGAGAACCGAGCGAGCCCCACTTTCAAACGCCAAGCGGGTTATGTCTCTATACGGACGCCCGGCTTCGAGCGCCATGATAACCTGATCTGAAAGGTGAAAAATGCTATTCAGCCCACCATCACCCCGAAATCCTGTCTCTTTACAAGCAGAGCACCCCTGTCCAAGTCGGTAGTTTCTAAAATCTGCACTTCGTAGTTCTCGTGGGAGCTGAGCGATCTCCTGAGGCGATGGGATGGACTTTGCGCTACAAGACTCACAGTTCAATCGGACGCGATTGTGTACAAAACTACTCACAATTTGGCGGAGAAAACTCCTCTTATCAGGAATATGTCGGTGCAAACACTCAAAGAGTATCTCTACCGGATCGTCGCCTCGAATTCCCACAACGACGAGCTGCTGTTCTGCAAGTGTTTGCGCCACTCGAAAGACTTCGTTCGACCACGGTTCAAGAACAAGAATCGCGTGCGGGTGCAAACCAAGGAGAATCTCTGTGCCACTTGGATGACTTAGATCGGTATAGTTCGTAAGGATAATTCCAGTTTTAAAGTCGAGAACTGAATTCTGTGTTCCAGGTTGGACGTTCAGAAACTCCTCGGACAGTATTGGAGTCTCTACTTCACAAAACGTAATTCGTTCATCTCCGGTTCCTGAGAAAATCTGCTTTGCAACAGAAAACTGATAACTCTTTCCCTGATAGGCTCGTAGCATTCGAAGCTGCGGCACTCCAACTCCCGGAGCAAACGTCCGAAATTTCAGATATCGATCGAGCTCGCTCCACTCCCTCTCGCTCCACGTAAGGGCAGTTTCTCGCTGTTTAAAGTTTCCTTCGATGAAGAGTTTGTTTTCCTTGCGCGCGAAGTGCAGACTAAATTCCTTCCCTGGAGCAGACCAGTATTTTTGGAACGCTTTGTCCAATACTTTCGCGGTGCGAAAGGAGTCGCAGTATGTATTCTCTCCAACCATGGGCAACCTTTTCTCTGCTGTTGATTTGATGGCTCCGGATAGCAAAAGGATCGACCCAACACTGAAAGTTCTTAAACTTTGTCCAAGTCACGTGATTTCAGAAGGTTAGCCCGCACTATTCATGAATCTTCGTCGCAAGCGCCTATTGGTGGTCCACCTCAACCCTCAGACACTAGGGGGAAAGACGGCGAATCTCCCAAGAGCCACTCTCTGACTCAAAGTATTCAAATCGATCGTGGAGCCGGCTGAGCCGCAACTCCCAGAACTCGAATCTCCGGGGAATTAACCGATATCCGGTCCAAAAAGGTGGTCGAGGGACCTCATGGCCAGAAAACTTCTCTCTATACTTCTCAACGCTCTCAGCAAGCTGCTCTCGAGAGGAAAGCACCGCACTCTGCTGCGAGGCCCAAGCTCCGAGTTGGCTCTCACGGGGCCGCGAGGCAAAGTACGCATCGGCCGTTTTCTCCTCCACCTTCTCGACATCTCCCAAAATTCGCACCTGTCTCTGAGTTCCGCCCCAATAAAAGGTCATAGAGGCTTTCGGATTGCGCTCAAGCGCTCGCCCCTTTCGCGACAGCGTATTCGTATAGAAGACAAAACCAGCAGGGTCAAATTCCTTTAAGAGAACAATTCGGCCATCTGGATAGCCGTTCTCATCAATCGTTGAGAGACAAAGCCAATTTACAAACTCAACAAATATCTGTCTTTCTGCCGCACGATACCAATCAGCAAACTGCTCGAAAGGGTCGCGCTTTAATTGCTCCTGCCGAAGCGGCTTTCGGAACCAAAGTGAAGGGTGAGAAAAGAGAAAAAAGAGTTCTCTCGATGTCGAAAACAGTCTCTTCATATCGCTTCTCAGCTACGGTGCAATTCTCCATCGCCCAGGAAGTCGATTCTTCAATTTTCGCTAGTGAACCAACTTACGGTACTTGATCCGTTTAGGCTGAATGGACTCTGGCCCGAGGCGCTTCTTCTTATCATCTTCGTAATCTTGGAAGTTCCCCTCCACCATAACCACCTGGCTATCTCCCTCAAACGCCAAGATATGCGTGGCGATTCGATCGAGAAACCACCGATCGTGGCTTATCACAAGGACACACCCAGCAAATTCAAGGATCGCATCTTCGAGCGCTCGAAGAGTATTCACATCCAAATCGTTCGTAGGTTCGTCGAGCAACAAGACATTTGAGCCGGATTTTAAGAGTTTGGCGAGATGCACTCGGTTACGCTCACCCCCAGAGAGATTTCCAACTTTTTTCTGTTGATCAGAGCCCGTAAAGTTAAAACGCGAACAGTATGCTCGAGAATTCATACTGCGATTGCCAAGCTCGATCTCCTCTTTACCCTCTGAGATCTCCTCCCAAACCGTTTTCGTGTCAGACAGAGTATCTCGAGACTGATTTACATATCCAAGCTTTACGGTATCTCCAACGAGGAGCTCTCCTGAGTCTGGTTTCTCTTCCCCTACAATCATTCGAAAGAGGGTGGTTTTCCCGACTCCGTTTCCTCCAATAATACCAACGATACTCCCCGGCGGAATCGAAAGAGAAACGTTTTCCAACAGGAGTTTATCTTCAAAACTCTTCGTAAGACCCTTCGCCTCAATAACCACATCTCCAAGACGTGGTCCTGGAGGAATATAGATCTCAAGATCGTTAATACGATCCGCCGTCTGTTGGTTTACGAGACTTTCATAGGCTTTCACTCGAGCTTTACTCTTCGCCTGCCTCGCGCGCGGGCTGAGTCGGATCCAGTCGAGCTCTCTTTGGAGGGTCTTTTGCCGCTTACTCTCTTGCTTTTCCTCTTTTCTCAGCCTCTCTTCTTTTTGCTCGAGCCAAGACGAATAATTCCCCTTCCACGGAATTCCCCGACCACGGTCGAGTTCGAGAATCCATTCGGCCGAGTTATCGAGAAAGTAGCGATCGTGCGTTACCGCAAGCACTGTTCCCTCGTATTTCTGCAAGTGCTGTTCAAGCCAAAGAACCGACTCTGCATCAAGGTGGTTGGTCGGTTCATCAAGAAGCAAGACATTGGTTGGCCTCTTTAAAAGTTTGGCGAGGTGAACGCGGTTGCGCTCTCCCCCAGAAAGATTCCCAACTTTCTTCTGCTGATCTGAGCCGGTAAAATTAAAGCGAGCACAGTAGGCCCGTGAGTTTACAAGCTTTCCTCCAAGATCAAGTTGTTCTTGCTTCTCGGAGATCTCTTCCCAAACAGTACTGTCGGCTCCCAATGCATCACGGAGCTGATCAACGTAACCGAGCTCTACCGTATCCCCTACCTCAACAGTGCCGGAGTCCGGCTTCTCTTGGCCGGTGATCATTCGAAATAGTGTCGTCTTACCCGCACCGTTTGGACCTACAATCCCAACGATACTTCCCGGTGGAATGGTAAAACTGAAATTATCGATCAACAATTTGTCTTCAAAGGCTTTGGTAATTCCATTCCCATCAATAACCTTATCACCGAGTCGAGGTCCAGGCGGAATGAAGATCTCGAGCTCCTGAATCTTCTCGCGCGCCTCTTCGGAACGTAAGGTTTCAAACGCCTTGATACGAGCCTTACTCTTCGCTTGCCGCGCTCTTGGACTCATCCGAATCCACTCAAGCTCTCGTTCAAGTGTTCTCTGTCTTTTCTTATCAGACTTCTCTTCCTGCTCAAGGCGCTTCTCTTTCTGCTCCAACCAAGAAGAATAATTCCCTTCCCAAGGAATTCCACGTCCTCGATCCAACTCAAGAATCCATCCAGCAATGTTATCGAGAAAGTATCGATCGTGGGTAACTGCAAGCACGGTGCCTTCGTACTGCTGTAAATGCTGCTCCAACCAGAGCACCGTTTCGGCATCGAGATGGTTAGTTGGTTCATCAAGCAAAAGCACATCTGGCTTCTCAAGGAGAAGTTTACAGAGTGCCACCCGTCTTCGCTCTCCACCGGAGAGGTTCTTCACCTCCCAATCGCCAGGCGGTAACCGAAGAGCATCCATCGCAACCTCAAGCGTATGATCAAGTTCCCAACCATTCTGAGAATCTATCTCATCTTGAATTTTCGCCTGATCCTCCAGGAGCTTATCCATAGCTTCTGGAGAGAGATCCGGATCTCCGAGCTTTGCACTCACCTCTTCAAATCGCTTCAAGGCACTGACAACACTGCCAAGCCCCTCCATGACGTTTTCCTTTACCGTCTTCGACTCATCAAGTCTCGGCTCCTGCGATAGGTATCCAAAGGTCACTCCGGGAAGAAACTCGGCCTCTCCGGTGAACTCTTTGTCTTCCCCGGCAATGATGCGGAGCAAAGTTGATTTTCCAGCCCCGTTCAGTCCAAGCACCCCTATCTTCGCACCGTAGTAGAAAGAGAGGTTAATATTCTCGAGAATTGTTCGATCCGGTTTGTATATTTTTGAAACTCGAGATAGCTGAAAGACGTATTTCTGATTCATCGCTGATTTTTACCCATTCCTCATGTCGTTAAAATTATCCCCTAGAGACTCTCTCTACCTGCGCCCGGGTGATTAGCCAGTCGCCGCCTTGAGCCGCAAAGAGCAGATGTAATCTTAGCTCCTCCAGATACATAACATCTTCTCCGGGCTTATCACCATAAACTCTCAGAATAGAATCAAGCTCAACCCCACTATCAACTTTGCGATAGTTCTCTGCTACGATCTCCGGAAATATCTCCCGAGAGACTCGGTACGCGGCTATAAGGTACCGCTCTATGCTCTTACGACTTACCTGTTGTGTTCCGGTACCTCCATTGCCTTCAGCATCCGAGACCAACTCTCCGATAACTCCCTCGTCAAAGTAGGTGGCGACCTTCTTTGCCTTAAAGAGACGTTCCAGAGGGGGAGTATCATCCTCTATAGAGGCTTCCGAGAGAAGTTCTCGAAACGTACGCCGCACTTCAGAGAACTCATCTTCCGAAGAGAGCGAGACGAAAAGCCCCGCTCCAGCAAAAAGCAAAAGAGACACGAGGATGATTTTAAAACGATTCGCCACGAGCAAGTCTCAAAAGGTATTTGCCGTACTCTGTCTTCTCCATCGGCTTCGCCAACTTTTCAAGTTGAGTTGCATCGATGTAACCACGACGAAATACGACCTCCTCAATCGCACCCACTAACATCCCCTGTCGTTCCTCGATCGCCTGGACGAAGAGGGAAGCCTGTAATAGGGACTCGTGTGTTCCGGTGTCCAACCAGGCAACGCCGCGACCAATC
>JAGRAO010000191.1 GCA_020434565.1 Bdellovibrionales bacterium | reverse complement strand
CAAAGTACGTCAAGACTTCGCTTGCTCCCGGCTCTCGGGTCGTAAGCGAGTATCTCGAGCGCTCTGGATTGATAGAGCCGCTTGAAGCGCTTGGATTTCATATCGTGGGATACGGGTGTACCACCTGTATTGGTAATTCCGGACCGCTCCGTGAAGAGGTCGAGAAAACTATTCGGGACAATAAACTCATTGTTTCTGCTGTGCTTTCCGGGAACAGAAATTTTGAGGGGCGAGTTCATCCACTCACGCAGACGAATTTTCTTGCGTCTCCTCCGCTTGTTGTTGCCTATGCTCTGGCTGGCACAATGAATATCGATCTGACAAAGGATCCGATAGGAAAGGGGAAAGATGGTAGAGATATCTTTTTGAAGGATATCTGGCCTACGAATCATGAAATCCAGGAGGCGGTAAGCTCTTTTATTACGGTTGATATGTTTCGAGACCGTTATGCGGAAGTCTTTAAGGGCTCAAAACAGTGGCAGGCGATCAAGTCTGAGCCTTCAGAACTCTATCCGTGGAAAGCAGAGTCAACCTACATCCAGAATCCACCCTTCTTTGATGCGGTAACCTTGACCGATCAACGCATCCAGCCGGTAAAGAAAGCTCGAGTGCTCGGATACTTTGGAGATTCGGTTACTACCGACCATATTTCGCCCGCTGGTTCTATTGCGAAAGATTCACCGGCCGCAAAGTATCTCGAAAAGCACGGAGTCGAGAGAAAAGACTTCAACAGCTATGGCTCTCGTCGTGGGAACGACCATGTGATGGTTCGGGGAACCTTCGCAAACATCCGGATTAAGAATAAGCTCGTTCCCGGATCTGAAGGGAACGTCACCCTTCACCACGGTAGTGGAGAGCAGATGACGTTTTTTGATGCTGCTGAACGATATCGAGGTGAAAAAACGCCGTTGATGATTCTTGCTGGAAAAGAATACGGAAGCGGTTCCTCGAGAGACTGGGCCGCGAAAGGTCCATTCTTGCAGGGAATCAAAGCTGTTATTGCGGAAAGCTACGAGCGGATCCACCGGAGTAATTTGATCGGAATGGGAATTATTCCTCTGCAGTTCATGAATGGCCAAAATGCCGCCACGCTAGGGCTTGATGGAACGGAGTTTTTCGATGTCGATGTCAACGACGATTTGAAACCCGGTCAATCTCTCGAAGTGTGCGCAACCTCTCCGGATGGAAAAGAGAACCGCTTTCATGTTCTCAGTCGAATCGATACCCCTGTCGAGGTGCAGTATTACCGGGATGGAGGAATCCTCTGTACTGTTTTGAAGAAATTAGCTTCTTCCTAGGAAGATTTCGTTACTACCATCGAATTCTCCCGCACTTTTTCTTGTCGTGTGGCTTTCTCTCAGTGACTATTCCTTGTCCTTGTCCTTGTCCTTGTCCTTGTCCTTGTCCTTGTCCTAAGGTGCTTATCGCTCGGTATTTTCAGTTCCTGACGGCTTTTTCCATTTCCTTTGGAGAAACCGCCTTCCCACGACCATCCCAACTGCCCCAAGCACTACCGGAGGAAGAAAATGAAAAATAACAATATGCAAAAAATCATCTGAGGGGCAGGTGAGCTCAACGCCGAGTGTTCCGATCAGACCAGCGCTCAGGAGGAGGAAGAATCCTGCCGCATACATCTGCTGAGGAGAGGCGATTCGCACAAGCCCAAAAAGTGCAACAGCGGGAACGAGCGAAAAGAGAATAAGGGTTCTTGAACAGAGAAAGCCGTGAGTAAAATGCTGCATGTTCTGTGGAGAAAAAGAGATACGATAAGAAACGGCAATAGTAAAACTGATCACCCATCCTATTACGCTCCACAGGAATGCACGCTTTGCTTTCCCGAAGGAGAGCCCAGGCACACTTAAAATAAGCGCAGTGAGTCCAGCAAAGAGGGCTGTGCTGATAATACTTATCGCCTCGACAAGAAACATCGGGTCAGTGATGAGTTCCTGGAGATCCCTTCTCGGATGGGCAAAAACAACTCCGACACTGAGGCAAATACATGAGATCGCCATCCAAGCGAAAAAGCGAGCTCGTACAGGGGGAGCTGGCGTGAGCGACTCGGTATCGCCAGCAAGATCCTCTATAAGTTTTTTGGTGTCTTCTCTCATGATGTTAAGGCGTCTTTCACTGTTTTTACTGCTCGATGAAGGGTGACTCGAAGATTTGTTTCGGATATCTCAAGCCGTGCAGCAGCCTCGGAGGTCGAGAGGCCTTGCAGGTGGACAAGCGAAAGAGCCTGCCGTTTTTGCTCGGAGAGCTGAGACATGACCTCGATGAATTCTGCAAACCCTGCGTGTTCCTCCGGAGCCCGAAAATCATCAAAAAATGATCCTTCTACTGCGGCCTCTCCACTTCGCTTCTTCTTCAATCTCAAGAAATCAATCAATCTCCTCCGAGCGATCGTAAAGAGCCAAGCATGGAAGGAGTTCTTCGGATGAAACGTTGGAAGCGAAAG
This sequence comes from Bdellovibrionales bacterium, assembly GCA_020434565.1. Classification (GTDB taxonomy): domain Bacteria; phylum Bdellovibrionota_C; class UBA2361; order UBA2361; family RFPC01; genus JAGRAO01. The sequence continues at coordinate 4,779 of JAGRAO010000191.1, read as the reverse complement.
ATGCACGGAGAGAAGTATCTCCTGGCAGATATCTTCTCGCTGCCCCGGATCTGATATCCGAGAGGCCAAAAACTTTTCAATTATTCGGTAAACCTCTTCTAGCAAAACGGAATATACCTCCTGATCTCCCCCTTGGGCTAAGGCGGCCATCTCGGACCAAGAGAGAACTGGTAGGGCGTCTGACATAGAAACAGTCTTACCGGGGGAGAAATCGTTACAGGGAAGGTTCCAAAGAATGTCCCGCATCTGATTGTTGCACGGCGTCTGGGGCTTTGAAACCAAGTATCGCCAAGCAGCCGGGGAGGTGCCTCTGAGGGGAAAAGAGCGAAAAGAACGGTCGGTTGACCTCCTTTTATTACCCCGCCATGATACGGCAATTGGTGATGAAGGGGTTCAAGAGAGAGGGGAGATGGCGAAAAAAGAAGATGCACCGCTCGTTGGAATCATCATGGGAAGCAAATCTGATTGGCCATGTTTGCGTCATGCTGCTGAAATTTTAGATGAACTTGGTGTGCCTTACGAATCGAGAATCGTTTCGGCTCACCGTACACCAGACGTTATGTTTGAATACGCTCAGCAAGCAGAATCTCGCGGACTTCAGGTGATTATCGCTGGAGCGGGTGGAGCCGCTCATCTGCCAGGCATGGTAGCCTCGTTGACTGCTCTGCCGGTAATCGGTGTCCCTGTCATGAGTAAGTCCCTCTCTGGGCTCGACTCCCTCCTATCGATTGTTCAGATGCCAGGGGGTATTCCTGTGGCAACGGTTGCCATCGGAGACGCTGGAGCAAAAAACGCGGGGCTTCTCGCTGCTCGGATTCTTGGAAGCACGGATGGAAGTCTCCGAGCTCGAGTAAAGAAGTATGCTCACGATCTGCGCCAGTCCGTGTTGGACTCGACTCTCGATCGCGATGAGAAATAGGTTTTCCCTATGGTGGAATCAATCGGACTCCTCGGCGGTGGACAGCTCGGCAAGATGTTTGCCCAAGCTGCTACCCGACTTGGCTTTGAAGTCGTTGTCTTTAGCCCAGAGCCGAACTGTCCGGCAGCTCAGGCCTCTACAGAACATATATGTGCTGAATATACTGACACCGAAGCGCTGCGGGAGTTTGCAACGAAAGTTCAAGTTGTAACGTACGAGTTTGAAAACATTCCAGTTACAGCCTTTGAGAGTTTAGAGCCTTTTGTTCCGGTTTATCCCCCAAAAGAAGCCCAGCGGGTTTGTCAGAACAGACTCCGAGAAAAGGAATATTTTTCTTCGCTTGGAATTCCGGTGGCGCGCTATTGGCCGATCGAGACCGAGAATGATCTGAAAAATGCGTGTCTCGTTGGAGTTTTTCCGAGCATCTTAAAAACCTGTGAGTCGGGCTACGATGGGAAAGGTCAGCGGGAGGTGCGGGAGCCGAATTCTTTAGAGAGCGAGTGGAAGACCCTCGGGTGTAAACCGTGTGTCTTGGAGGAAAAGGTGAAACTCACCTCTGAGTGCTCGGTAATAGTTGCTCGTGGGCGAGACGGAGAGATCCAGCTGTTTGGGCCATTTGACAATGTTCACCGAAATCACATCTTGTATCAGAGTACTTTCCCGAGTGCGCTCGAGAGAACCCTTGTGAGTGAGGCCCTTCAAGCTGCTGAGAAGATCGCTTCAAAACTCGCGTACGTCGGGGTGTTGTGCGTTGAGTTTTTCGTAACCGGAGACGGGAAACTCCTCGCAAACGAAATGGCTCCGCGTCCTCACAATTCGGGACATCTTACCATTGAAGCGTTTGGTATTTCGCAATTTGAGGCGCAAGTGCGCTCAGTTAGTCAGCTCCCCCTAGGGAGAAACTATCCGAGAGCAGGGGCGGCAATTATGACGAACATACTCGGAGAAGACATTCCAGATCGCGAGGGGCTCGTTTCAAAGCTTATGCTTGAGCCAAACACATTCCTTCACCTCTATGGAAAAAAAGAGCCGCGAACCGGGAGAAAAATGGGTCATTTCACCGTGCTTGGAGAAGATCTGAATGAGGTGAAGGAGAGGGTTCGCAAGATAACAAAAGAATTGTGGAACGCTTCTTCGGGAGAAGGAGACTAAGGAAGCGTCGGTGAATCTCCGATGGAGAAAGCAGAGTGAAAGGTCAAATTCAATATCTCTTTCGTGATAAGAAGATCTTTTCTTGGGCCCTGTACGATTGGGCCAACAGCGCCTTTGCTACTACAGTGATGGCTGGATTCTTTCCCGTGCTCTATCGGGAGTACTTTCATGCAGGTGAATCGGCCGAGGTCATAAGTTTTCACTATGGTCTCACGAATTCGTTAGCAAGTTTTTTCGTGGCCTTCTGCGCTCCTTTTCTGGGCGCGTTAGCTGACAAGAGGAGAGGGGCGAAATCATACCTGGTGGGCTTTACGCTGCTTGGGGTGCTTTCAACGGTACTTATCGCCTTTCTGGGAAAGGGTGATTGGTTGGCTGCCTCGGGTACCTTTGCGCTCTCTCTCGTTGGATTTAGTGGTGCGATTGTTTTCTACGATGCCCTCTTACCTTCGGTTTCGAATCGAGGAAATATTGATTGGGTATCGTCGTTCGGATACTCCCTCGGATACCTCGGTGGAGGGATTCTCTTTGCATTGAACGTGTGGTTTGTCGGGGCAAAAGAGACCTTCGGAATTGAAGATCAGTCCTTTGCGATGCAATTGTGTTTTGTCAGTGTCGGGGTGTGGTGGCTCGCTTTCTCTCTTCCGCTCTTTCGAACTCTTCCCGAGAAGGAGGGGACTCCGTCTCCTCTCTTTGAGACCTTAAAAGACTCGGTTCGGGAAACCATATCGACGCTCTCGGAGATTCGCAAATTTCGGCATGTTTTTCTCTTTCTTGTAGCGTACTGGTTCTATATGGACGGAGTAAATTCGGTGATGCGCTTAGCGGTAAGCTACGGTGTGTCGATAGGATTTGACTCTACTGACCTTATCAAAGCGTTGCTCGTGACACAGTTTGTAGGATTTCCGGCGGCTCTTGTGTTTGGAGCACTTGGAAGCCGCTTTGGTTCACGGCCACTCATCGTGGTTGGAATAGCTGGATATTTGATTGCTACTGTTCTCGCTTCTCTGATGAGTTCGGTCACTCACTTTTATCTTCTCGCAATCTTTGTTGGTCTCTTTCAAGGAGGAGTTCAAGCGCTGAGTCGTTCCTACTACGGTTCACTCATTCCTCAGGAAAAATCGGCTGAATTTTTTGGATTTTACAACCTCGTTGGAAAATGTACTGCGATCCTCGGGCCCACTGCAGTAGGGATTCTTGGGGTGTGGCTTCACTCGGACCGACTCGGAATTCTCGCCCTTGCGGGGCTCTTTGCTGCTGGGGGAGGTTTCCTTCTTTTCGTTCGAGAAGAGAGAGCCGATACTGACCGTATCCCAGGAAGTTAGCTTCTTTTTTTCATCTGCGTGGGCGTGAACGTGGCCATTTCCATAGGCGGCAAGTCTTGTCGCTAACCTAGCCTGCTCCTCGTTCTACTCTTGCTCCAAATTCGTTTTCTCTGACTGTATTGTGAGCTTCTCCATTCCTCGTTTGGAGCAGGACAAGGACGAGGAGAAAGAGCAGGATACGAGAAGCTATTTCAAACAGATCATTCAAGAACTTCGCGAATCTCGTTTCCAACTGAGCGAGTCTTCGAGCTCAAGTTGTTGTAATTCGGCTTCTGAGGGCATGGAGACTCCCTCAGCTTCCGAAAGTTCGCGAAACATTTCTCGTATTGATACTCGCGCTTGCGCTGCAGAGTCTTCGGAGACCATCGGACTCAGGAACTCACTTACCTTAGGCGCCGACTGTTCGAGAAAGTCCTGCGCTGCCTTATCAGCGGATTCCCGTGAAACGTGCTGTTTTGAATTGCTAATGCCGAAAAAAAGAACGGCATTGAGTGCAATCAGCCCTACCAAGAGATAAAAATACTTCGAGCCGTAGAGGCTTGAAGGGGAGTTACGCGAATCACCAGAGGGGGAACCATTCTCATTCATGAGGGGAGGGTAGCAGATCGCCTCTCTCCAACAAAAGACCGAATTTGGGTGGAGAAACTTCCCGAGATTCATTCGATAACCCAGACGAAATAAAGCCCTGTCTCTTCTATGGAGAAAAATTGAGGAAAGTCTTGTATGGATTCCCGCTGCCATCAGCGGAATAGTTCCCGTTCTCGCTCGAGCTTGAGTCACATGGAAAGGTGGACAGCTCGCTTCGCAAGCGATACTAGAAAACCTGCTCGAGGGTTTTTCCGTTGACTTGGAGATAGCGGTACGTCCTGGAGCCTTCAGAGTGGTGAATTTGCAACGCAGAGAATCTTGTACCGGAACCGAGAGTAAAGTCATAGAGATAGTCGAGCGTATTTCCCTCCGTCAGTCGAATGTGAGAGAGAGGTTCTGGGAGTTCTTTAGGGCCGTCTTGGGCAAGTACGATAAGATTTGAAGAATCGAGATCGCCTTTCTTCAGCTGAGAGAGAGCATCTCGAATTTCTGAGTAGTCCTTCTGAGCGAGCTTGTTTCGGGCGAATTGGTGATACAGCTGTACATTTGGAACCGCAAATGCGGCTAAGACACCAACCATCGCTACGGTCACAAAGACCTCTAGGGCGCTAAAACCTGTTTCGGCTCGAAACGGACGCATGGGAGTTTACTCCTTGAAACTTGAAACACGCTCACATAAGAAAAATCGGTCGATCTGGAGACAAGCGTTAGGTGTTTTTCCGATCGTGAGAGTGATGTAGAATCAATAAGTTATCTAGGGCGAGTGTTCGTTTGTGAGACCGCTGGGTCGAAGAGAGG
>JAGRAO010000190.1 GCA_020434565.1 Bdellovibrionales bacterium | reverse complement strand
CGTCAGAAAGAATTCTTGTCCTTGTCAAAGGCGCGTCCAAGGCTGAAATAGTTCGGAAAGTGATTCACCGTGAAGCGGATGCGGTGAAGCTTCCGATTGAAATTCTTTTTCCGGTGAAAGAGCGAGTCACGTGGTTTATAGATAGCTCTGCTGCTCAGCAGTTATAGCGTGCGGACCGTAGTCGTGAACGTGACGGTCGAAAAGTTCAAGTGAGGAAGCCAGAGTGATCCGATTGGAATTGAGCGGAGTGCAGAAGCAAGTTCGAGAAGAATTTCGTGAATGGCTTGCTGCAAATCCTCCGCCTCGCGTAGCTGATGATAGTTCGCTTGATGCTTTCCAGCGTATCGGAAAAGCATGGCAGTCCACTCTCTCTGAAGGAGGGTGGGTTGCCGTGCATTGGCCATCTCAATATGGCGGCAGAGATCTCTCATTGGTCGAGCAGGCGATTGTTCAAGAGGAGCTCGTTTCTTCCCAGGCTCCTCAAATTCTCGGCCTCTTTGGACTGTCGATGGTTGGGCCGGTGCTTATCCGTTTTGGCAGTGATGAACAAAAATCTCAGCACCTTGCACCAATTCTCAATGCTTCGAAGGTTTGGTGTCAGGGATTTTCTGAACCAGGTGCTGGAAGTGATCTTGCCGCGGTAAGCACGCGCGCTGAAAAGGCAGACGGCGGTTTTCTCGTGAATGGACAAAAGACGTGGACGAGTTTTGCGCATGTTGCAGATTGGTGTTTCCTCCTCTGTCGCACCGGGAAGGACGGGTCACGTTATTCGCAGCTGAGTTACCTCTTGGTCGATATGAAGTCTCCGGGGATACGTACTCGACCGTTGGCTCAGGCGACGGGAGATGAAGAGTTTAACGAAGTATTCTTCGATAATGTTTTTGTTCCTGATGAGAATGTGGTGGGGAAAGTCGGGCAGGGATGGGAGATAGCGATTTCAACACTCATGCACGAGCGAGTTATCTTGACCTTTGCGCGTCAGCTCCAGTCTGAGCGTTTGCTTCAACATGCTCTTCAGTCGGATTCTTCCGATGCACGGGGATTGCTGGAGAAGCGAGCTCTTGTTCGAGAGGTAGTGGAGGCTTGTGGCGTTCGAGCTCTTGCCTATAAACACCTCTTTCAATATGCGAGCGGTACTGAACCTGGCTCCGAAGGCTCGCTTGATAAACTCGGGTGGTCTGAGAGTTTTCAGAGATTGACTCGACACCTTTTTCGGTCTGAAGGGCTCGAGTCGTTGTGGCAGACGAGTGAGGCGCAGAGATATCTCTATTCGCGTGGGCGAACACTTGCGGCGGGCACATCTGAAATTCAACGGAACATAATTGCCGAAAGGGTGCTCGGACTCCCTCGACTCCACGTCAAGTACGGAGAAGGAAAATCGTAGTGGATAGTGTGACGTTCCCCGGGCGGCTCGGAAACCGTTGGATCCCCCTCTTCCTGATTCTTGCGCTTTCGTTCGGGGTGGCCATCGGCCTTCGAACGTATGACCTCTCCAATCGGCCGTTTCACAACGACGAGGGTGTAAACTACCACTTTGTAAAAGAGACGCTTCAGAAAGGATACTACCCGTATTCACATGCGAATTATCACGGGCCACTTTATTTTTATCTCCTCGTCGGAACAACCAAGCTCTTTAGCTCGGAGGCTGAACCAGACGAATTGAGCATGAAGCTTTCTGCTGTCTTGTGCGGACTCTTGTTGGTGGCTCTTGTGGCAAGAATTTTGTTTGTTGCTACTGGCTGGAATCTTCGTGCAGCTGAAGCTGGGCTCCTTTTTGCTGGGGTGTCACCAAGTCTCGTCTTTTACTCGAGGTACGCTATTCATGAGAGTCTCTTTGTCCTGTGTGGGATTTGTTTCGGATGGGCGCTCTTCCAATTCTTTCTTGAAGGGAAGGATTCTGCGAAGTGGTCTCTCGGTGTTTCACTTGCCGGCCTCATTACCACCAAAGAGACGTTTATCATAACGGGATTCTGTGCTGTTGTTGCTCTTCTCTCTTGTTCAGGTGGATGGGCCTCTCTTTGGCGAGCATTCCAGAAACGTGCGCCACAGATGGGATTGGCGTTAGTCGCCTGTGGTTTCATCGTTGTATTTATATTTACGGCCGGCTTTTACTGGTCCGAGGGGCTTCGTGAAATGGCTCTCGCAGTTCCTCAATGGGTGTCTCGAAATGAGTCTGACGTCGGCCACCACAAGCCCTTCGGGTACTATTTTGAGATTCTTTTGACGACGGAACCGTTTCTTCTCCTTTTGCCCGTCGTAGGGGTATTCCGTTCTTTGGTGCCGAGCCTTGAGCGGAGAGCGTCTCTGCGCTTCTGGTCGGTTTGGTCTCTTGCTCACTTTGTTGTGTATTCTTTCGTCGCCTACAAGACTCCGTGGCTTATTATTAATATTACTGCTGGCGCAATCATTGCTTCTCTTTTGACTCTCTTTTCCTTTGTGAGCAGTGACAGTCCCCAAACGAGACGTCGGCTTATCGAATTAATTGCAACAGTTCTCATCGTTGTTGGCGGTCGAGTCACGTATCGTCTTGTCTTTGATCGACCTTATGGACCCGGGAACCCGTATTCGTACGTTCATACTTCGGCTGGAATGATCGATTTCGTTGAAAGTGTTGTTCGCTACAATAAGCAAAAGAAGAATGTGTCCGTCCTCGTTGCAACGAATCACTATTGGCCTCTCCCATTTTATCTCCGGCACGTCCGTGGCGATGTTCATTATCGACGTGAGCAAGATCTCGATACTGAGGCTGAAAAATACGACATTATTGCAGTTGATTTTCGAACCAACTGGGAGCGTGAGGGGTGGAAAAAAATCTACTACCGTTTCAGCGACGTTCAGGAGGCTAACGTCTACTATAAGGTTCTACTGCGGGAGTGATGAATCATAACTCCGCGCTCTTTGCAGAGCTTCTCGAGATCATCCGCCGCCAATTGGAGCGCCGGAGTGTTAATGCCGTACGCCGTAGCCAAATGAAGGAGCGACTGAAGAAATTGGAGCACTTCGGGAGGTTTGCCCCGTCGAAGGTCCTGCAAGCTTGAGTTTACATTCTCTCCGTGATGCTCTAGAGAGCTTCGAAGCGTTTCAAACGAGAGTTCCTGTATTGTAAATCCTTCACGTGCTGCGAGAATTCGAAGCTCTGCAAGCAGAGTTTCTGCTCGCGCCGAGAGCTCTGGGTGTTCGAGTATGACTTTATTTCGGGCGTCCACTAGTGTCGCAAGGGTATTTACAGCGATATTCACCCCTATTTTTTTCCACTCGGCAAGCGCAATGGACTTTTCTCGGGTCACAAGAAAGCCCCGCTTTTGAAGGGTTTGCGAAATCTCTTCGGAGAAAGTTTCATGGTCAAGTCCTGCAATGGAAGCTCGGCGTTCTCCTGCGCGAATGAGTTGTCCGGAAATTGTTTGAACACCGTAGTACAGAAGACATCGGACAAGTGGTACCGCCCGCAAGGCTGATTCGGACGCATAGAGATGAGCTATTCCCAGTCCGTTTGAACACACAACCAGACCTCGAGGAAGATTTTGGCGAGATATCGATTGGAGGACATCTTGAAGGTCTCGATACTTAACGACAATCCAAACCACCGCGTCTTTGAAATCGAGATTTTCTCGTGTCAGACGAATGTTTGAGGGAAGAGTGAAGCACTGAGTTCGAGCACAAAGTATTGAAGGCTCAAGAGCTGCAGCGAGGTCTGAGCCCAACGGACCATTCCCGACGACAATGTGACCAAATTCCTGAGAACCGAGAACCATCTGCTTCTTTCCAGCGATTCCTTCCATCCCCGTTTCGTTTTGCGGAATGTGTAAGAAACAGTGTAGCCTGAACTCGGACTGGCTTGGAAGCTCCCGCTTGGCACCGAGTAGCCCATGGCTCCAGGATCGTGGGTTTCACGTTGTCATTGGTGGAAGAGAATTTTGTGAGGGGATATCTTGTGAAGCAGATTTTTCGTGGATTATTCGTTTTAGTGGCTTTTGGATTGTGTCTTCATTCAAAAGCCGATTCTCTGACCGAAGGAGGGGACTCGGCTCGAGATGCAGTGTGGCAAATGGTATCCAAAATGAAGAGTGAGGGCGCTATGGGACCGATGCTTGATTTTGTTCATTGGCCTACGGCGTTTGAGGGATTTCCGGTTTCGGAAAGGGCGAAGCTCGGTATTACCTCACCAGAAAAGATGCATGAATATTTTTCTTCCGTACTTTCGAATCCTGAACGCCTCCCTGGGATGATGATGGAGAAGCTCTCCGCTCTTCCACCTCAAGAACGGGAGAAGGTAGAGAAGAATATGAATGAGCTTGTGACGATCATGAAACGAAAACAGGCTGAGATGAAAGAGAAGATACAGCGGACGAGCTATTCCATAGGCGAGGTTTCGGTTCAAGGAGGGAGTGCCACCGTCGAACTCGTCTCAACCCTTGATGGTCAGTCGAAGCACACCGTTCTCCCGATGGAGCTTCATGAGGGAAAATGGTACCTTCCTACGATGAAACTCCTCGAAGAGCAGAAGCAAAAGACGCTCCAATAGTGTGTTCCAGTAGGGTGTTTGTGTACTAGTTGCAGACGAGACTCTTTCAGAGCTTCCCTCGCTCTGGTCGCGGCCTTTGGGCTCTGTTCGTCCGTGGACTTTTTTCCCTCGTGCAAGATATACTGAGTGCCAATCAGATTGTCTGGTTGCTGTGGTTAAGAGCTTCTCGCTTTTGACTGTTTTCGGCGGGTAGTCTGTATCTCATCCGGGGGACTTGAGATCGGTTTCAATGCCCTCAACGAGAGGAGCACACTGAGGAGACATTCCCTCGCACTCCACACCTGAAAGGAGTTCTTTATATTTAGAGCGATAAGGCGTTCCTACGATGATTTCACGGTATTCTAGAAAGGAGATGGCACGAATTTGGAGTGAGCAGGAGAAGCTTTCCTGTTGGCTCCGTGTCGAGGGCCTTGCACTTGAAGGATTGGCACAAGCCGGACTCGTACCGAAAGCTGCTGCAGAAGACTACGCGAAGCGTGCAAAATTTGAAATCGATCGGGTTCAGGAACTCGAATTAGAGGTAAAGCACGATGTGATCGCGTTTCTTACAAACGTCGCCGAACATGTAGGGCCATCTTCTCGATTTGTTCATCGTGGACTGACTTCAAACGATCTTCTCGATACAGCTCTCTCAATACAGCTACGAAAGGCGGGTGACTTGATTCTCTCTGGAATAGATCAATTGAAAGCGAGTATCGCGCAGAAGGCAAATGAATTTCGGAAAACTCCGTGTATTGGTCGAAGTCATGGAATCCATGCCGAGCCGACTACATTTGGATTGAAACTCGCTGGGTGGTACGCCGAATTGCTTCGCCGTGAGGCGGCGTTGCGGGCGGCATTGGATTCTGTTTGTGTCGTGAAGATCGCTGGAGCTGTTGGGACGTACGGAAATGTTCCTCCGGAAGTTGAAGCGTATGTTGCTGCTCAGTTGGGATTTCCGACAGAAGACGTAGCCAGTCAGGTTGTCCCCCGTGACCGTCATGCGGAATTTCTCTCTTCTTTAGCGCTCCTTGCGTCATCTGTTGAACGGTGGTGTGTAGAAATTCGACACTTACAGCGAACCGAGGTCGGAGAAGCTTTCGAGCCATTTGGCTCTGGGCAGAAGGGCTCGTCGGCGATGCCACACAAAAAGAATCCGATATTGACTGAAAATCTCACTGGGTTGGCGAGACTTGTGCGCGGGTATGCGGCTGCCTGTCTCGAAAATGTTCCACTTTGGCATGAAAGAGATATCAGCCACAGTTCGGTTGAGCGGGTAGCGCTTCCAGATGCGTGTATTTTGTCCGATTTTCTTCTTCACCGTTTTGACTCTGTAGTGTCGGGTTTGGTTGTCGACACCGATCGAATGATGGAGAATCTGAGAGCTTCAAATGGGATGGTTTTCTCGGGAACGCTCCTGTTGGCGCTGGTGGATTCGGAGATGAGTAGGGAAGAGGCTTATGCTCTCGTGCAAAAATATGCCAAAGAGTGTTGGCAGTCGAAGAGGTCCTTTGAAGAGCTGATTCGGGCCGACAAGAGGATCACGTCGCTCATAGACGAAAAAAAATTAAGCGAAGTCTTCTCTCTTGAGAGGCATTTTGCGCACGTTGATACAATTTTTGCGCGAGTTTTTGATAAAAGGAATTGTGCATGAAAATTCAAGTCCTCGTTCGTCTCAAACCGTCGGTCCTTGATGTTCAGGGCAAAGCTGTTGAGAGAGGTCTCTCTGCTCTGGGTCATGAAGGAGTCTCAAATATCCGTATCGGCAAGGTCGTCGAGTTCGAACTTGAGGGTGATACAGGAGAGGACGACGCGAGGGCACGAGTAGAAAAACTGTGTGGTGAGCTTTTTGTAAATCCAATAATAGAGGATTGCGAAGTCAAATTGGATAACGAAGTTCGGTAGAAAAGAGATGAAGGTCGGAATTGTTCGGTTTGCTGGAACGAATTGTGAACAGGATGTGGACTCCTGTTATAGAGAGCTCTTGGGATGTGAAACGCAGTACATCTGGCATCGTGAGAGCTCTCTTCCGCATGTAGATCTTCTCGTTCTCCCGGGCGGTTTTTCGTTCGGTGATTACCTTCGTTGCGGTGCGCTTGCGCGTCTTTCGCCAATTATGTCCTCAGTAAAAGAATTTGCCGCCGGAGGGGGAGCTGTTGTCGGTATTTGCAATGGGTTCCAAATTCTTTGCGAAGTTGGATTGCTTCCAGGAGTGCTGCTCCAGAATGAGTCTATGAAGTTTGTCTCTCGTTTTGTTCCTGTCCGAGTCGAATCATCCGATAGCGTCCTCACGTTTGGTGTTACAAAGGGAACCGAATTTTTGGTTCCAATTGCGCATTTTGATGGGAGATACTTTTTAAGCGAATCTGAGCTTAGAGAATTGGAAGCGCACGACCAGGTATTACTGCGGTATACCTGTCGGGATGGATTTGTTCCAAACGGAGCAGTTTCGAATATTGCTGGTGTTCGAAATCGCGAGGGAAATGTCGTTGGATTGATGCCCCATCCGGAGCGCGCGTGTGAGTCTTCGCTTTCATTAGAGGGGATCGGGACATCCTTATGTGTCGAACTGCTGCGAGCGTCGATTCGTTGGTGTGAAGCCCGAGCTGATGGGAGCCCTATGAAGTCTGGATTGGAGAGATCCGTTTACAGATAGTCCGTTCTCGGGTGAAGAGTTCGGGTTTTTTTCTTCTGTTCTGATTCTGTCCTGGCCAGTCGTCTAGTGCGCGCATTTTGCTGCCTTGAAAGGG
>JAGRAO010000189.1 GCA_020434565.1 Bdellovibrionales bacterium | reverse complement strand
TTGCTGCGCTCGGTTTTGATATGACGAACCTCGGTTATCTCGGGGTAGACATCGTGTTTGATGAACGGCTCGGACCGCTCCTCTTAGAGGTGAATGTTCGCCCGGGGTTGGCTATTCAACTTGCAAATCGAATTGGTCTGCTCAATCGGGTGCTCAAGCTCCAAGCGGCTCTCCCGCCCGAGGGACTCCCACTCGAAGAGCGTCTCTCGCTTTCAAAGGAACTCTTTGGGGAATCGAAGGTTTCGCAAATAAGCCTTCACGACTAGCTATCAAAACTCCCCGTCAGATCCGCATCACCACAATCTCCCGAAGAAGAGATCACGACAGTCGATAGGTCGCTAATGGAGGCATCGGTAAAGGTGTAGCGAGAGGACTGATCCGCCAGAGTACTACTATCCGTTATGTATGCGATACCAAATGTACCTAAACTGTCGCTCGTGACGGTCAAGGTACTCTCCTCCTTTACTCCGTCGAAACAGATACTGTAATCACCCGCTGCAAGCCCCTCGGTCGCTATCACAACATTCGTGTAGCCGGTGTAAGGCTCTTTACAAACAGTCCCAATCACGTCTTCGCTAGAGCCCATAAACGACACACATTGTCGATTGTCACCAGTACGACTCGGGCCACAGGCGATCTTTCCAAACGCTTGACTTGGAACGTCCCCTTTACAATTTGTAGAGAGGAGGATGTCACCACCTCCAAGAGGGTCGAATCCGAGCCATTTAAAGATCCGTTGCTTGCTAAAGGTGTTTCCTCTGAGCACAAGCTCACGTGCGACTCGAGTTCTGCCGCTCTCACCACGCTTTTCACGTTTTCGTTTGCGAGCACGCTTTCGGGCATTATTCGAGCGCTTTATCTCTGATGAACCCGAAGACCCACTGACGCTGAAATTGATCTGGGAAAGATTGATTGTAAAGGCTCTCAGCCCACGATCAAGCGATGCACCCTCGAGCGTTCGTGTGAGATCATAGCTATAGTCGAGCTTGCGAGAATCGAATTCTGCCTGCTGTTCATCCGTAAGAGAACCGTAAATCTCAAAGTCACTCTGGTCTGGCGAATAAGATTCAAAGACAAAAGCGTTTCGGTACACGTTCGTTCCAACGATAGTGCAACCGCGATAGGTTTCACCAGTGGACAAACCACGCAGTGTGAAATGGAAGAAGGGTTCTTCGGTATCATCCGGGAGACTCGCGCCGTACTGAGATGGAGTAAAGTACCCCTCACCTGTAATATCGGTGTTCGAGTCGAGCGCCTCATATGCACAGAGCACCCTGTCTGAGCGGGTATTTTCAGCGAGCTTCTCTAAATCATTTGTGAACTTTCCAATACAGTATTCGCGTGCTCCTTTTCTCAACACAAAGTTGATAACCGCTTGGTTCACATCAAAACGATCCTCAAGGTCACGCGCCTCCTCTGACGTGATACTCCCAGAACACTCTTTCCCTCGGCATTTGAGCTTTACGACCCGCGCCCCATTTCGGGAGTTGTTCTGGACTTGGCCATCAACAAGGAAGAGCTGATAGAAATCTTGTTTGGGCTTTTCAGAAAATGTTGCGGAAAAGCCAAACTTAAGATCGTCGGTAATGCCAAATACAAAATTTGGCTCTTCTCCGTCGAGACAATACAGGGGGAGATTAAATCGGCACGCCTCGGGAGTCCGCTCGGTTTCGCACCGCTCCTGTTGTTCTGCGAGCGAATCAGCTAGCACCCAGCTTGGAAAAGCAAACAAGGCGGCAAGGAAAAGAGAAAGGTGAGCTGTCTTCATGAAAAATCTCTGAACTAAGAAAGAAACCAGGTTATTCCCAACGAAACCACCAGCGAAAATGTCAAACCCGGCGTTGTGCATATCGGGAACAAGGCTCCTCTGCCACACCGAAGACGTGCCCTCACAAGAGGAAACCCTTCTGACAATATTTCCCTGGAGGACCGTTATAGTATCGACCCGCGCTCCTAGTCGCTCAAGTGACAGATCTCACAAATTCATGAATTCTCGTATCCCGGGCGAGCGGCTGTTCAAAAAGGGTACTCCTTTGCGAAGTAACACTGTTTCAAGCGATCCGTTCCTCGAACGGCATCCCCCAAGAATTCCGTCAGCGTGGGACACCGTGACAAGCAAGGTTCTTATTTTTGTAAGCCTCGTCATAGGTTACCTCTCGACCAAACCATGAAGGTGCAATAAAAGTCTCACTCGCCTCTCTTGACGGAAATTCTACTTCCACAGAACGAAGCCCTTCGAGTTCTCCCGAGTAAATATCTATTTCAAACACGAAGGAGGCCTGTGCAAAGGAATGACGGTTCTTAAAAATGCGCTTTCCCACTGTGAGCGGCCAGAGGGCATCAAACTGCTCCTTCGCGAGCTTAACCTCTGTTTCAAGTCGTTCGAGACCGGAACCGCCTTTGCACGTAAGCCACCAGCTACCTCCGTATTCTCGCACTCGGATTTCATTTTTAGAATCAAGGCTGAGATAGCCTTGGCGAATTGTGACACCAGGATTCGTTCGAAGTATTTCAGCAAGCTCTTCCGATTCCTCCAAGAGAAATTGGCGCTCTATTTCAGCTTTGGAGTGGCTATCGGTCATACCGTCCACGATATCCCGCCCCGTCACAATTTGCTACTCGACCTCTTCGATCTCCGCTTCTCTCAGTCATCCTCATCCTTGTCCCAGTCCATATCCGTGTCCCACTGTCCTAGTCCTTGTCCTAGTCCTTGTCCTTGTCCTTGTCCAAATTCGCTTGAAGGATCATGAGGAGAAGGACGAGAAATTATATGGGGAGTGCGCCCACGCATAGGGAAAAAAGACCTCGCTTCGTGGGAATCTGTCACAGATTCTTACGACTTCTTGACAATACTCCTTCGCAACTCTCGAAGTGCGGCGTGCTCGGTCGCGGACTCTGAGAGCCAACGGAGGTTCTCTGGAAGTCCCACTTCGCCATCTTGTCGAAGATCAAATCTTTCTTTGAGGAAAAGAGCTAGGGGCGTAGGGAGATCATCAAGCGCCTTCTGAACTCGCGCCTCAAGTGCCGGGCTGCTCGCCGGGAGAGTCCGAACTGGGAAATCAATAATTTGGGCAGTTTGCTCGCGCGAAGGGAGGCTGCCTTCCCGAAGATCGAGCGCTACTCCCTCTTTCGTATCAACAGAAGCCGGCCTGTCGGAATATGAACCGGGAGCACGGAGTTGGGAAAAAGGGTCAGATTCAGATGGATTAAGAGACTGTGATGTTGTCTCGGGAGCGATCGGCCCCTGAGAGACGGGAGCCTCGGTCTGCGAACCTCTAGAAAAAAAACCTCGAATAACCATAACAGTAGAATACCAAGGGGGGAGTCGTAGTCAAATTCGTTAGGAGAGTATTCTCTCGAAAGGAGGCTCACTCGAAACGGGACAAGGAGCGTTTATTTTCAATGCTTCTAGGCAATTACAGCAGGAGCAAGGAACCTACTACTACGCTTAAGGCAGTACCGAATGATATTTCTGAAAGCGAATGGCGGTTGAGATGGAGGCGAGACCAGCCGACGAGTATGACACCGATCGCGGCACAAACTGCGAGAGCCGTCGAGTGTGTATAGAGGCCGACGATGATGAGATATGCAGCACTGCCGCAGTGAACACTCATCTTCCATCCACGAGGCATCGTCATAATAGTAATAAGTAAGAACAACGAAGTCACCGCAAGGTGGCAAACTATAAAGGAGTTTAGGGCTCCAGCAGTACCTTCAGAAAAAATCCAAAGACAGAGAAAGCCGCCGAGAAGCGCCAGGAGAAATCCATATACTCGTTCCTCAAGCGTATCGAGTTCTAGAGAGTGAACGTGCCCTACTCGCTTAAGAACGACGAGGAGCACGAGGGGAAAGAGCCCTCCGAGAACTCCAATCCGAAATCCCTGTGAACCTTGTGAAACAACCTCATTCGATATGGCAGTTCCAAGGAGCGTGCAAGCGATGAGAAAGGTAAATGGCGGACTGATCACGGTGGAGAGAAACTTTGCCCAACGAAGGGAGACAGGTTCGGTCAACGGTGCCAGATCGGGAAATCCACTTCCGAGCGCCGCTTGAAATTCTAAGACCGATTGAGAGGGATGATCCAACGCCATTGAGGAAAATGGTATCGGTCGATGAAGCCGCAGGCCAGAGCGAGAGTGCAACAGACGTTTACGAAACGATGAGAATATTATGAGATTCGTAACAGAGTTCTCTCAGAGCATTTTCACTCTACTGGTTCATCCAGGGGCCTCTTTCCATAGGGATCGCACCGGTCATCTGCGGAAGAATGTTGTTTAGAATATCTACCACTTTGCGAAAGAGACGCCGAGCGTCAAAACTCAAAACAAACGTATCGCCGCAATCTGCGTAGAGCGCCACCGGGAGGGTATGGCCCGCATCGATTGGTGCAAGCGCAAATGTCGGACATCCAAAGGGTGAACTCTCGCTCTTTCGTTTGGAGTAAGAAACTACTCGGCTCTGGAGATGGAGTAAGGGGGAGAGTGGGTCGGTGAGCTTAACGTCGACCATATCACTGCCCACATCTCCTCGAGCGACAACAGCCACGGCAAGTTTTTGATTCTGATCTATTACCATGAGCGCAGCTCTCGTAAACGGCCCCTCCTCGATCAACATATCGAGAAGCTTGCTAAGCAAATCGGTCACATTATCGACTTCCTCAAACATGTCGATCATTGTGGAAAGAGTCTTCTCACTCTTTCGCGGCTGAGACTCACGAAGAGGCGGAGGCGCTACCCGATCAGAGCGAACTTCTTCGAGCGGTTCTTCTTCAACGTCGTCATCAAAGACGACAACCTCGGTCTCCTCCTGTTCTTCTGGAAGCGGTTCCTCCTCAAGTTCCTCTTCAAGGACCTCCTCGCTTGTTGCGAGTTCCTCTTCTTTCTCCTCGGCCTTTACCTCACGGAACTCTCCCGATTCGAGGTACGCCGTGAGCTCTTCAAAAAGGCTTTCGTATTGCGCATCGGTCAATTGAAGCATGCGACGAAAACTCTTCGGGGGAATTGGTTTTCCCGGCCCCAAACGATCCAGTCGGCCTTCTTCCTGGGCATCGACAAACTCACCGGCAGAGAGGACAACGTTTTTGATGGCCGTCTGGGTCAAATCAAGGTTTGAACTCTCACGATCGTGGGCGTTGATAAGTGCAGCAGGAACTGTGCAGGTCTTCAAGAACCGTATCGTCTCGGTCTCAAGGTCAAAACGAAACATGCTCGAGAGTTTGTACCGGATCTGAGAGCGCTTGAGGCCCTCCTGCATAAATCCCACGACAGGTTCTTGGTGCTTGGCAAGAGCGAGAATATCTCCAAGATATGAGAACAAGCCCACACAGAAACAATCAAACGCGAGTCGTTGGTCAACGTAACGAGCTATGATACTCGAGGCGATCGCAGCCTTCCGGGAGCGAAGGCGAAGCGTCTTGAGAAAATTTTCGGCTTCCCCTTCAAATTCCGGGGTTTCCTCCCGAAGAGTTTCAACGGCTGATCGAAAATTTTGCAGGCCAAGAGCGAGAATCGCGGCTTTTGTCGAGAGGACTGTTTTTCCACCAGAGATGTTCTTGGCGCCATTTGCGAGTCGTAAGAATTCAAGCGTCAGTATTGGATCCCGACAAACGACAGTGTTGAGCTTATCCACACGAACACTCTGGTCTCCAAGAAGCTCCAAGAGCTCCTCACACGCCTTTCGATCAACGGGAATGACTCGGAACGGCTTGCGCTCCTGCACCTGTTCCCCTACCGACTCAATTCCATCCTCTTCAGAAGACATCGCTTCCGCATCCCAACAAAAAAACTCTCTGATGGTGAGATATCGGATGATTCATCAAATTTCGTAAGAGAATACGTTCGCCTTTTTTACGGACTTTTCGGGAGTAACTGACTGGTTCTTCGACAAAATCCAAGAGAATACTCACTCCGGCCTAAAAGATTCTCCTAGAGCAGTCACCGTGAGAAATGTCTGAAATTCTTGCGACTGCTCTTGTTGTCCCTCCGGGGAGCCTGCCTCCGGCAGACGATAGAGTAATTCACCTCATAGAACTTTTGCGACATTCCTCATGGGGGTCGCTCTAGCCCGAAACGGAGCGAAAAGAAGAAACGAAGTCTCAAACGAAGACGTGGCCGGGAATAATCTCGTCTCTGTTCTCGGCTGAACCTGCGAAATTGTTCGCCCGCTTCATGGCTTGGTCGGAGTTGGAGTCAAGGTCAAAGGGCTATCGGCTTCGTTATTCTCAAGTGAGAGATATCAAGAATGCTCAAACACTCCTACTTTCAAAGAATCGATAAAAGGCTTTGATCACCAATCCTTCGGAAAGGAGAAAACCTCGCCGTTCTCACGCAGATACAACTTGTGCATCTCTTCCAGATTAAAGGGACGCGATCCAATCCGTCCAAGGACACTCACTTGATGACCGGTTTCGTCGACAGCTCTGTCACGGTCAAGCGCCTTAGAGATTGCAAGTGCTGGCCCATGAGTATGTTTTTCAGCAATGAGCTTAGGCTTTACATCTGGAGAGAAACCGTAATACGTCGGAACGCGCTCCGGATCGGTGAGTTGGACTACTTTCAATCCATTTTCACCATCAGCGAGATAGGCGTAGAGACTCGCGTTCGTACTCGCAATTTTCACGTCATTGAGGTCAGAAATAGCTCCATCTGCTGTAAACCTTTCGTATAAGAAAGGTTTTTCGGGTCTTTCAACATCAATGATCATCAGCCCATCTCGCCCGCCTGCCACGTAAGCAAATGTTCGCGCAACATACACGTTTCGAGCATCTTGAAGCGGAAGTGAGGCTTCTTGTACCACTTGAGGAGAGTCTGGGTTGGTCACATCAACGACATGAAAGCCGTCTTGATCAACCACAAACAGATAACGGAACTGAAGGGCTGAAGCGCGTGGATGATTCAAGCGAAGGGTGGCCCGAACCTTTGGTTCCAGCGGAGTATCGAGATCAAGAATCACGAGCCCAGAGTCAGTCAGAATATACGCGTTCGTGCCACCAAGAGTGATATGCCTTGCCCCTGTAAGTACTCCATCTTCATTCCAGGTCAGTGAGCGCTCAAAGAAGTTGTTCCGGGGCTCACCATCCTGGAGCGTATCAACGTTTACAAGAATAAGCCCCTCTTCAGCATCTGTAATGAATGCGTAGTGATACATTTCATGAAGCGGTGTCTCCAGGTTTTCAGGTAACTGTTGTCGGAACGGAGCGATAGGCATGTTCGTTGGAAGCGCAAAACTCGTCGCATTTTTTGTTGATATATGTGTGTCATGACCCAGCGGCGAGACAGGGGCCGTCACGATACGCTCTGAAAAACCCTTATTCGCGATATT
>JAGRAO010000018.1 GCA_020434565.1 Bdellovibrionales bacterium | reverse complement strand
AACGTTTATGTCGATGTTACTCCCACATGCGAGTACTACGGGTCTGGTGTACCGTTCGGGGAGTCTTCCCGCGAAAAGAGCAGCCATGGCGGCTGCGCCAGCTCCCTCGACTACAGTTTTTTCAAGTTCGAGATAGCGAACAATTGCGAGTGCAATATCGCTATCTGAGACGCTCACGAGGTCGTTGAGATACCGGTCAAGAATTGGCCGGTTCATCTTTCCAATAGTCTTAACCGCTATTCCATCTGCAATCGTTTTTTCTCGAAGCGCCTGGGGGATCTCTGCCGGAAGCTTCTTGGGAGCAGTGACCCAATCGGATTGCACTCCAAGCAAAAAAACTTCGGGTCGCACAGTTTTAATGGCGAGTGCAATTCCGGCCGCAAGTCCACCACCACCAACTGGGACAATGACCGAGTCAAAATCTACAGATTGTTCCAGTATCTCTAACCCACAGGTTCCCTGACCGGCGATAATGTAAGGATGATCAAAGCCTGGAACGAATACCATTCCAGACTCCTCAGAGAGTTTGAGAGCCCGCTGATACGCTTCGTCAAAATCCTCCCCTTCGAGAAGAATCTTGGCTCCGTTGCGCTCTGTCCTCTCAATTTTTACGAGTGGAGCGAGGCGGGGCATGACGATCGAACATGGAATTCCGAAATGTGCAGCGTGGTAACTTAACGCAAGCGCGTGGTTGCCGGCACTCGCTGCGCATACTCCCCGAGATGCGAGGTCTGGGACGCTCGAAAGGAAATGCACAGCTCCGCGCTCTTTGAACGAGCCAGTCATTAATTGATTGTCCCACTTTATGGAAACCGTACGCGAGAAAAGCTCCGAAAAACCAGGTGACGGAAGCAGAGGTGTTTCGGGAAGATGTCTTTGAAGGTTCTGCTTTGCAGCTGTTATGTGGGAGAATGTCACTTTCCGTGGTGTGCTGACCATGTAAGGAGCGTAAAGTTTGCCGTAGGCGGAAGCAAGGGCAAGCCTTTGATGCGATAGGGTGTAAGAGGGTCTCGGTATGAGAGATACAGTTCTGATTCGGGAAGTCGGCCCACGAGAGGGCTTTCAGTCCCTCGAAAGAGTCGTCGATACGCGGAAGAAGCTCAAGCTTATTGAGCTCCTCGTCCAAGCAGGAATGGCAGAGATCGAGGTGTGCTCCTTTGTTCGGGGAGACCGTGTGCCCCAGATGGCGGATGCTGAGGACATAGCGTCTGCCCTCGTTGCTCAGGCTTCAGTTCAATTTCGAGGACTCTACCTTAACGAGCGTGGCTTTGAGCGTGCATGTTCGTTTCCATCGCTGATCAATGATGGCTGGCTCTATACCGCCATGAGTCAAACCTTTCTCAGGAAGAATGCGAATTCGAGTTTCGAGAAATTTCTCGAGTCCCTCGGTGGCTGGCTTGATTGTTTTGAGCGGGCCAGCAAAAAGCTTCATGGATTGATGATCTCGACGGTGTTCGGGTGTAATGACGAAGGAAGATTTACCGAGGATCAGGTCTGCGAAGTCGTTGAAAGGACACTTGAGAAACTGCATGAACATGGAGCTCCTTCACCAATAGAGCTTTCGCTCGCTGACACAATGGGGTGGGCGAGTCCCGTGCGGGTCACTCACCTCTGTTCTTCGCTTGCAAAACGTTTTCCGGAACTCGAACTCTCCTTACACCTTCACGATACGCGAGGTCTCGGAATTGCAAGTGCGTTTGCTGGACTGAAAGCTGGCGTTCGAATCTTTGAGAGCTCTGTCGGTGGTATTGGCGGCTGCCCGTTTGCGAAAGGAGCAACGGGAAACATTGCGACTGAAGAGCTTGTGCTGTTGTGTCAGGAGGAAGGGCTCAGTACTGGAATTGACCGCACAAAACTGCTTGAGGCAGCCAGGTTTCTCGAAGTCGAAGTGGGAATTGATCTTCCGAGTCGCTTATACCGTTGCGAGAAGGCGCTATCGGAATTAAACGATGAAGAGTAGGTGCATTTTCGCTCCCGATTGTCTTTCGGTTCCAATTCGAGTCATCAAGGGGAGAACGGAAACTTCATCTCTTCTGGGCGCTGGATGGAAGTCATGAGTCACCAAGTCTTTCGAGGAGTCTTGTTCCTTGCTAAGGGGATCTCTCTTGGCTTTTTGTGTGGTGTGCTTCTCATTTTGCTTCGAGTCGCGGGCCTTGACTCGAGAATTGGTGGCGACTTTGCTGCGTTTTATGGTGCCGGCTCAATAGTCCTTGAGGGGGACCGCTCTCGCCTCTATGACTTCGACTATCAGAAAGAGATTCAGCAGCAAAAGGTACCGACTCTTGCTCAAGGAGAGTTTCAGCCGTTTCCGTATCCACCTCCAGTTGCCGCGGCGTATACTCCATTTGCTCTCGTACCCTTCGAATTCGCATATTGGGCTCAGTCTGCTCTCTCTCTCTTGGCGGTACTTCTGGGATGTCGGATCGCTTTGAGGGTTTTACCCTCGCTCCCGTGTAGCGTGACGAGTCTCTTTTTCCTCTGTTTGTCTTTTTATCCCATGACCCGAGCTGTTTTTGGGGGCCAGAATACCGCGTATTCGTTTCTTCTCTATTGGCTTGTGCTTTTCTCGCTTCAGAAAGAATCTCGCGTATTGGCTGGAGCCTACAGTGGGATCCTTCTCTATAAACCACAGTTCGCTCTGCCACTCGCTGTCCTTTCGATAGTGAGAGGAGGGCGAAAAGCTCTCGGTGGATTTCTTGTGGTCAGTGTTCTCTGGTACCTCCTCGGTGCGGGGTTCTTTGGTGCGGGCTGGCCGGAACAGTGGTGTGATGGATTGTGGCGGTGGCATGCAACCGAGCTTGAAACGAGTGCCATCAAGCTTCTCTCGCTTACCGAAAACCTTGGGGTGTACCTTCCTGCTCTCTCGAGATATACGCTGCCAATAGGAATTCTTCTCTTTTGCCTGAGCATTCTGTTGCTCGGGTGGTTCAGTTTTCGAAAACGAGAGGTGACACTGGAAAATCTTCCAAGATTCCTGCTCGTGTTCCCGGGCCTTCTTCTCCTCTGTGCCCCTCACTCGGTCTACTACGATTCCGGACTGTTGTTTTCGGGACTCGTCGTCCTTCTTCAGCCGAGCATTTTTATTCGAGGTACAACAAAGTCACAGGCTCCTCTCCTTTTTTCCGTGATGTGGCTTCTTGCTTGGAGCTGTTTCGCTGTGGAGTTTGTCGGCATCAACGGGCTCTTTTTCGTTACTCTCGGGAGTGTGATTCTCGGCTTGAGAGTGGATTCTCTTTCCCCGACACATAGGGGATAGAAGGAGAATTTTCACTCTTGTCGGTTACTTCAACTTTGTTGAAACTATCTCCATGACAAAATTCTTTTGTCCCTTTTACGGTGGAGAGCCGGCTACGCTTGTCATTAATGGACACCGGCTCGTCATCGTATCGAAGGATGTGTACGACATTGAAGAGCACCTGACACTTCTCGGGGGAGACTGTTGTAAAGTGTACCTCGAATGTGAATCCGCGGAGGAAGAAAAGGAGTATCTTGAGCAACTTGCCGACCAGATAAACGGTGGAGTCGTTGTCTCTCCCGATGAGGGGTCGATATCAGAACTGCTCGTTTCTCTCCAAGATGAACTCCCCTGGATTCAGTGACTTTGAGAGTCAGGTTCTTTTGGTTTTTCGTCAGGGAATTTGACCTGAAAGAGTTTTACGCTCCGGTACCACAGCCACACTTCGTTTCGATGCATTTCTTGAGCTGCCTCAGGTGAAACGTG
Organism: Bdellovibrionales bacterium; assembly: GCA_020434565.1. GTDB lineage: Bacteria > Bdellovibrionota_C > UBA2361 > UBA2361 > RFPC01 > JAGRAO01. The sequence continues at coordinate 22,791 of JAGRAO010000018.1, read as the reverse complement.
AAACTCAAGGAGGTATCTCTTCCTGCTCTCTGAGGAATGCTCTTTCCGCTCGTTGAGATCCGGTACAATCGCGATATCGGCTCCTGATGCCCAGGTGAGGCGAAGGAATCGGGGATCGAAGCCTCGAAAATCATATTCCGAATCGGAAAAATCCAAGAGGAGCGATGCCTTTTCCTTCGTGAGAGTTGATTCCAAGAGATTCATTTCAACAGCGGGGGGCAGCTCAGCGGCGCGTTGGCTGTTCATCACTGAAAGAGACACTCCCAGGAGAAGGAGAAGAAGGCCGACTTTCGGAAAGGAGAAGACATCAAGTGGGATTTTCGGTCGAAAGTGCTTTTCCCAGAGTTGATCTTTACTGAGGAGAGAGTACCGCTCACGAACGGACTGTGGCGCGTATGCAAGCGTTTGGGCTAAGCCATGATAGGCAAGGATAACAGGCATACTTCCTTCCGCCAAAGCAAGAAGCCAAGGCACCCAGCTCTCTCGGCCATCCGGTGAACCGAGAAACACCAGCGAGATGAAGAGCACATAGAGGCCAACGGGTAGAGCAAGAATTCGAAGCGGAAGGAGTTTTGATTCAACGACTATTTCAGATGAGGAAAGCAAAACGGTGCGAGGGTCTGGTTCTCCAGCAGAGAGTGGAAGTACATAGAAAAAGAATCGATACATCAGGACAAGGATCGGCAGCAAAAGAAATAGCGCAAAAACGGAGAGAGCAGGATCGTTAGAAAGCACGAGAAGGGAAGGAGGCAGGAGGAGTCCCCAATAGAGATAGCCCCACAAGAGGAGACGGCCGAGTGAGAAGGATTGAGAGTCGTTGGTTTCGGTCTCTTTGCGAAAAACGGGAAGCCACTTTCGCCAAACAATAAACATCACTGTCAGGACAAATCCTCGCTCGAGGAGAACCGCGACTGGATAGTTCGATTGCTCGATATCTATGAGTTCGAGAGAGAGGAAGAGGGTGGGAGAACTTACGAAGAGAATTGCGAGCGCAATTCTCAATTTGTCAGCCGAGAGGAGAGAGAGGAACAGATAGCTTCCCAGGTCAAAACTGGAACTGTCATTTCGATCCGCCACGGCACTGGACCCTGACTTTAGGAGGGGCGTGTTAGGTTCATTCACCTGAGAATCCTTGTAGGAGGCAGAGGAGAGTAGCGTTCGCAAACGGCGTTCTTGTGGCTCACTGATTCCAACTCTTCGAAATTAGAGCTACGGTTAGAGGGTAGCCATATTTCTCGTCAAATGAAATATAGGGAAGAGCGAGAATTGAAATATCTTTCTCGAGATTCTCCAGCTCTCGTCCGACTCCTTTTATACCGAAGAGAGAGAACCCCCTGGGAGCCGCCTAAAGGTAGTCAAGCATGGTCGACAATCTTAGTCTTTCCGATACAGTTTTGTTGGTTGGAAGTGATGATGTTCGTCTCAAGAGATTGCTCGAAAAGCTCGGTTACTCGCTTCTCGTTTCTCCGACCGGAAAAGGTCTCCAGGATTTGGTCGCGCAGAATGTTATTGATCTCGTCATTCTTGAGGGAAAAGACCCTGATGCGCTGAGCCTGTGTGAGTTCTTGCGAGCGGAAAAGAGAACCAAGGAAACTGCAATCATATTTCTTGGATCTGAGCCAGCTCAAGACGCAGATATCAAAGAAAAGAAGCTCTCAAAGATAACATTCGTAGCTCCCCCTTACTCGGTGGGTTCCCTTGCTTCAAAAGTAGCAACGGAGCTTCGTTTGCGAAAAATGAGTGGAGCCGATGAGGAAAATGCAAGTATTGCTGAGGTGAATGCCTCGCTTCGGGATGTTACTTCTCGGTTGAAGAAAGATCTTGAAGATGCTCGAAAAATCCAGCAAGCGCTGCTCCCAAAGGCGCTCCCGACGCATGCCAACTTTCAACTTGCCTCTTTTTATGAGCCGCTTGAGGAGGTCGGGGGAGATTGGTTTTTCGCTTGGAATACTTCGTCTGGAAAATTGTCAGTTCAAATCGCAGACGTAACAGGGCATGGCCTCTCGGCTGCGTTTATTGGGAGCATGACGAAACTTGCTCTGAGCGCAACCGCATTCGAAGAGCCCGACAAGTTGCTTTCCTCTATGAACTCTCTGATGGCACCTCAGATGCCAGAGGGGAAGTTCGTGACGATGTTCAGTTATCTCTACGATCCTGAGTCGGGGAAGCTCCACTATGCAAGAGCTGGGCATCCACCGGGATTACTCGTTCGATATTCGAAAGGAGAGGTAGCGCAGTTGAAAGGGGATGGCTTTGCGGTAGGATTTTTTGATGAGAGCGAATACCAGCTCCAAGAGGATTATCTCGAGCCAAGCGATATTCTCGTCGTTCTTACTGACGCGCTCCCGGAATCTCAGAACATGGCTGGAGAGCTGTATGACTACGATCGAATGGCATCGGTGTTGTTAAAGGCCGGACCAGCCTGTACTGCTGCCGAGGCGTTATCTTTGCTTATTGGGGACTTTGAATCTTTTCGAGAGGGCAGAATTTTGAAGGACGACGTGACACTCATTGCCTTAAAACGTGTGTAGGGTGATATGCCGGATGTCCATCCCGTCATCTCGTCGGTCCCGGCTGTCCTGCTTGTGGTCTCAGGAATATTTGAAACCCTTGCTTGTCTTCCGTTGAAATCAGATGTTCGCGCGAGCTTAAAAAGGAGTGTCCGCTATCTCCTCCTCTTGCTCGCGGTGGTTCTTCCAATCACTTTTTACACGGGACTTCTTGCGGGAGATGGAAAGAACTTCAGTGAAAAGGTAGAACAAGCCGTTTCGCTTCACTATGACCGCGCGAGACTTCTCCTCTTCTCGTCAGCTATCGCGTGCCTTTTTTGCTGGATCTCTTCATTCGCCAAGCAGGGCAAAAGTGTCTTTCGGGGAGCCTATTATTTCGCTCTCCTGGGAGCCATTGGAGTAGCTCTCCTCACGAGCTACCAAGGAGGTTCGCTCGTTTTTGAGCATGGAGTCGGAGTGGCCACGTCTGTGTCGGGGCAGGGTTCTGGAAGTTCTGACATTCGTCAGCAAGGATTCGAGCAGGAGAAGGAGCAGGACGAGGCCAAGGAATAAGAGTATTCCTTCGGATTGCTTGAGAGTGAAAGGGGAGCATCAGGAGCAGGTCTTTGTCTTGCCTGGTTCCCAGAGATACTCAGGCCGCTCTTCCCGTCGCAGAACTTCTCTCGCAAGAGCAAAAAAGTAATCACTCAATCGGTTGAGATAGATAGGGACTTCTGCTTCTACGTGTTCTCGGTCCATAAGAAGGACCACCTGCCGCTCCGCTCGTCTACAAACGGTACGCGCGACATGAATTGTTGCGTTCAGTTGAGTGCCGCCCGGGAGGACAAATGAACGGAGCTCAGGAAGTTTTTCGGTCATAGCATCAATCCATTTTTCAAGGCGATGAATCTGATTGGGGTGAAGTGAGGGGATACCTTCTGGAACATCGTCTACTCCAACCGCGAGCTGAGAGCCGAGATCAAAAAGCTCATTTTGGACTATCTCCAATTGTGCTGAGAGATCGGTATATGTCGACACATCGAGAAGGGTTCGAACAAATCCACACCAAGAATTGAGCTCATCGACATCTCCGTACGCCGCAACCCGGATGTGACTTTTCGAAATTCGACGACCACCGATAAGGCCGGTTGACCCGTCGTCTCCAGTCTTTGTGTAGATTTTCCCAATCTTAACCATCGCAGAAGCTCCTCTAAAGGACTTGTCGACCTTGTCGTTTCTACTCTGCCAGTATTTTCTTAAGAGTTCAAAATGGACGTTTGGGACACGAATCCATAGCCTTGCCAATTCTTGATACTTTTTAGAGAAATTGAAGAGGGAAATGCACGGCGCGGGAAGAATGAGGAAAAGGTGTGCCCGGTGCAATCGTTCCGAGAGCGAGGACTTAAGGGAGAGGAGCCTCGTCGTCTCCGTCGAGTTCAGCTTGGAGGTACCGGACAACATCATCAATTACTGCGGGGAGAAAATCAGAAAGGGCCTTGGCGATTCGCGCCTCAAGGAGCTGGTCATCATCTTCGGCTTCCGAGCGATTTTCTGCATCCGGCCGTACGAGAGCTCGGAGCGCTGCTTCTTCTGTGAGTGAAGCGAGGTCGAACAGCACTCCGCCGTCTGGACCAACCTCGCAGCGGATCAGCTTGTGCTCCAATAGAAAAGCGAGAGCCTCAGAGGACAGACCACTACTTTCAAGAAATGAGAAAGCACTAACGAGTTTCATGAATCCTTTATGAGGTTCAAGTTTCGCTCTGACACTATAGTTCGAGCTTGGGTGGCCATCAATGCCGCATCATCAGCGATGAGAGAAGACGCTTCTTCAACATCGCCTGCTTTGGCTTCGAGAGCGGCCATTCGAGCCTCTCGTTCAAAGTACTTCATGCCATCCGTGAGATTCGAGATCTGCTGAGCGAGCGCCGCTTGAGAAACCCGCGCGGCAGCTTGCGCGAGAACTTCTGAAGAAGAAGTCGGCGTCACCAGTGCGTGGTTCGTGAGGAGCTGGCTAACGATGTGGTGATCTATAATTCGTTTTCCCTGCATCTCCGCGCGTTCCGTCATTTTCGCCACGAAATTTTCGAGCTGCCGAAGGTTTCCAGGCCATTCATAGGCAAAGAGAAGGCGATAGCCCGCGTTCCCAATTCCAAGAACCGGATGTTTCACTTCGCGTTGGCGATGTATCTTCGCTAACCCGTACGCCAGAGCGGCTGCCACGTCCAGACGCCGGAAGCGAAGTGGTTGGATCTCGAGCATCACTCGCTCGAGGCGGTAGGCGAAGTCATCGCGCAACACTTCTGACTTCATCATGTCATACAGGTTGCGGTTAGAAGCAAAAATGAAGCGAACATCTGCTTGGGTTGTCTCAGAACTTCCCACGCGACGATAGGTCTTGTTCTCAATAAAAGTAATGAGTTTGCCCTGCAAGTCCTTATCGATACTTTGAAACTCATCAATAAAAAGGGTCCCGTGCTCTGCCGACTTTACCAAACCCCACTTGTCGACGGCTCCGGTATATGCCCCTGAGACCGCTCCAAAGAGTTCTGCTTGTACCAATTCGGAAGAAGAAAAATCTCTTGGCGTAATGCTGATGAAATCACCTTTTCTGCCGGAGAGGAGGTGCAACGCCAGAGCGAGATTCGTCTTACCTGTTCCGGTCTCACCAATGACAAGGGGATTTTCTGTTCGGTACGAAGCGTATTTCGGAAGCCAGCGGAGCCACAACTCAAGGCTCGTGGGGTCAGCAATTGACTGCGCCCATCCCTTTTCCCCGAGGTGTGGCAACGCGAGGCCGCCCTCAGCTCTCCTTATGAAATCTCTGTTCACGAGTTCAACGAGGTGAACAAGCTGCTCATTAAAGGTTGGGGTATTCGGCATGTTTGATGGAGGCACCACGACGAATGAATCGATAAGCCCAGACGGAACGAGGGACTCAGAGTCTTCAAAGAGGAGATCTCCGCCAAAGAGGAGTTTTGTTGGATCGGGGAGAGCTAAAGCAACGAAGACATCATTCCCGAATCGCTCTCGTACCTGTCGTAAAAAGCTTCGAAGTTTCGAATGCTTTGATTCAGTGTGAAGAAAGCCGAGTTCGCAAATCACGAGATTGGGTTTGTGAGTAAGTACTTTGCTCCAGGCCTCGTGAAGTTGTCCAATACTCGTCGATACTTCTCGATCGAGATGGCGGATCACGGAGTGTGTCCTGGAACAAAAATCGGCCGATCCAAAGATGCCAACAAAAAGATTTGAAAGACTACTATTCATGATGAGGCCCGTGTTGTGTCATCAAGCGGATGATTCCCATTTGCATTCTTTGGAAGAGGCGATTGGAAGCGCTCGAGAATACTCTTTACGGTAGAAATGGTGCAGCCCAGTTGAGCGGCTGTCAGTCGAATGTTTCCTCCCGTCGCATCATACAACCTCGCTGCTTCAAATTCGTTCACAGGATATGCCGTCCTCTCTTGCAGGTCCTGGTCTGAAAACTCAAAGACCTCTTTGAGAAGCTCGTCGACCGGACGATCTTCCTCAAGAGACATCGTGAGAGCTTGTATAACAACAGATCTGAGTTGGCCTATGTTCCCCCGCCACTTTTGCGAAGAGAGCCACCGAATTTCATTCGCCGATAACGGTTTGAGCTTGGACGAATAAGATTGATTCAATCGCTCAATTGTATCCTGAATAAGGGACGCAAAATCATCCAACCGCTCTCCGTCCAGGTTCGGAAGGGAGATGAGACCAGCTCCGAGGAGAGATTTCCAGGCTTGCGCTGTCTCTGGCTTTGTTGTCGTAGCAAAGATGTAGCAAAGTGGATGGCCGTTCGACCGCTTCGAGAGGAGTAATGAGCGATTTCGCTCGATGTAGCTGAGAAGCGAGCCGGTTTCGTCCGACTCAATATGGGTCAGGAGAAGCGCGCCAGGATAATACAATCCACCTTGTTCATGGGCGGTCACATATCGTTCGAAGAGCTTCGAAATATTGGAGTCAATGAATCGAACATCAATTTCGTCCACGACCGGTAGGAGTCCGATATCGCCAAAAGTGGCCTTCGCCCATCTCTTCTTTCCGGTCCCGCGTTCTCCGACAAAGACAAGCGGATTATTCCCTTCGAGGACCAGTTCTCTTAGCGATTGCAATACACGTCGCGCGACCTGAGAATTCACCGTCAGATCTTCAAACGAGAGATCCTCTGCAACAACAGCAAATCGCTCGGTGCGCTTCTGTACAATGAGGCGTTCGATCTCTTCCACGAGAGTCAAGAGTGCTCCCGGAGAGTCCATAAGGATAAAGTTCTTTGCACCAAGCCGCATCGCCTCAACGGCTACATCAAGGCTTGGTTCATCGGTGAAAAAAATTACCGCAGGTACGCTGGAAGGTTTTCCCTTCTTCTGACGTATCTTCGTAAGGATGTCGAGGCCAGTGCTATAGTCTCCCAGAACATAGTCAAGAACGAGGACCTGAGACTCATTCTCGAGAAGTATCTGCTCTATCTTTGGGCCGATCTTTGGACGATCGGAGGTAATCTTTCGTTCAGCGAGTGCTGATGCAATATCCTCTGCTGCCTTTTGCTTCAGCGGCTCCCTTTCGTTGAGGACTATCGTTATCTGTTCAAGCATGATCGGTCCCGAACCGTAACTTCTCCGCGTGCGTGAAGAAGTCACGTGCAAACAAAGTAATTCTTCGTACTGATAAGATGGCACGGGATTCTGGCTGGTTGCTACCGAATGAGAATAGTGAATAGAACTCTGTTCCGTGATTTTGTGTGTTGGTGGGTTCTGAGTGGCGCTTGGACAAGTTCTCTACGGCTCGAGCAGGGAAATGACGGCAAAGAGCCTTCGAATTGAGACGTTGTTTCGTTGTCGGGCGAGTTTTGCATGTTCTAGCCAACAGACCTCGGAACACGAGAGAGTTGGCGATGCATCGAAAGAGAGGCAGGATCTCAGTACTCATTTGCATAGGGGAAATTCATTCGATGAAAGACATTCTCATTGTTGAAGATGGAAGGCAGGAACGAGAGCGTCTTCACAAACTCTTTCAGGACGCTGGCTATTCGGTGGTCGCATGTGAGGGGGTGAACGAGGCTGAAGATTGTCTCAAGAGAGAACGGTGTCGGTTGGCGGTACTCGACATTGGTCTGAATGACCGATCTGGCTCCTATCTCTTTAATTCACTTATCAAAAGCCAAGATGGTTGTCAGATTATCATCTTCACGGGAAATCCTTCAGTTCACCTCAAGCAAAGGTTCTTAGAGGGCGGTGCCGTAGATTACATCGTTAAGGCTTCACCACAGGCGAAAAACGAGAGCTTTCTGAGTCGAGTGAGAGAGCTTCTTGGAGAACCCACCAAACTCGCCGTCCTGGGAATTCCTCTTGAACAGTTTTTGAATTCTTGTGTTTCAGAATCTTCGCGCGAACTCTTTTTGGATGCCGATGGAGAGTTTCCTCCGTGTTCGAATTGTGGCTCTCGGAGATACGTTGTGACGTTTTCGCAGAAACCTCAAATGCCACCTGAAGTGGAAGGGGTTTGTGTATGTGAATCGTGCGGGAGTCCTCTTGATGGAGATATCAAATGAGACGTACGTCAAATGGAGGAGCTGGTTTCGTTTGGGAGAGAATTTCTCTGTCAGCGCTTTAGCTTCGGGGGCTTCGCGAGGACAACAGGTTGAGACCGTTATTGAGATAATTTCTCAGCGAACTGAATTCTCGAGTATGTCTCATTTGCAACGCGACAGGATGTGAGCGACCCTCGCCATGAAAACACACGTAAACCAGGGAGGCAAATTGGGCCAGGTTGCAAGGAACCCGATCGCTGGTAATTCCCCTCGTGAGTCTTCAATGGTTTTCAGGAAACTCTTTTGGGAACTCTCTCCTCAACTCTTTGGCCTCGCGGTGTTGTCGGTGGTGGCCCCATTTTTCTACGATTTCCCTGCATACCATTTCTACGTTCGGGTAATCGCCATCGCCCTTGCAATTGTGATGCTCACGCAACGAACTCATCGTGCTCTCGCGAGTTTGGACGGTGACTTTATCCGACAGGAAGTGGCTCTCTTTGTCGCTCTTTTAATTGCGTTTCAGGTATGGGGGCCAGTGTCTCGACTGTGGGGAACTGCCGTTTTTCTCTCGGTTTTGTTTCTCGGCGCTTTTCGACTCCCGTCTTCCCTGCGGACTCGAGGCGAAGTCCTCTTCGTGGCTATCGGGGGCCTTGTCGCCACTGAGTTGCTTGCAGATGCCCCGAAGTTCTTTGGAGAAGTCGAAGCGTTTCTCTTGGTAGCAGTTTCTTGGTTCATCTTTCTTTTCTCTTCGTCGCCCTCTCCGAAGGAAACGGAAAAATATGTGTCTTCTCAGGTGGACTCATCCCGATTTGCTCCTTCCGCTCTGAGTGAGCGTCAGGAAGTTGGCGAAGGTGCTCTCGAAGAGATCTCGGTGCTAAACAAAATTTTAGATCGAGTATATCGGAAAGAGCTTGTTTCGGAGATCGCTTCCCGGCTTCTGTTAGTAGCGCTCTTTGTCGGGATTATGGTGTTCGTCCTAGGGAGCATTCGGACGGCAACGAAATTTCAGTTCGGAGTCTCCTGGCTCGCGCTTGCTCTCATTTTTGGAGCTCTCTTCATTCAAATGATCCGGGAAAGTAATCTTGCTCGAGCACAGCTCTTTGCTATGAGCGCGATTGTAACTTTGCTCATGTGGACTTTCTTATTGGCTTACTACCAAGTGTTCGCGTTGCCTATCGTCCTGATTCTCTTTGGTCTCGTGCTCTTCGTTCAGGGACAGCTCCCGCTCTCTCCCCTTCTTTCACTCGTTCCTGCGAGTCTTGCGATTCTTTCAGCGCTGGTGTCAGTTTTATCTCGGGATCCAAATTCTCAGGCTGCGTGTGTGTTTGTTCTTCTCGCCTCAGCGGCGTATCTCCGAGGCAACAGCATCTCATACTTTTCGGCGAGTAGTCGCGCGGCGTGGCTCGCGTTGAGCCGGGTAGCAGACTCTCTCTCCGCCTGGGGTGCTCTTTGGATGGCTACGGAGACTTTACGTCGTATTTCGGGAGCGAGGGATTCGTATGTCTTTCTTGGAGGAGATTCCGTCTATCGTTGTACGGGATCAAGACTCTCCCTCGCCGAGGAACTGGCTGATGAAGCACAGGCGTTTCATGAGTACATGATTCAGTTGTCAAAGGAGGGCGGCATCCTTTCTCCGTCTATCTTTTCTGGAATGGTGAAGTCGACCTTTCGAAAGCTTACACAGGGATCTGTTCGTCGGGCGTACTTCCTGAAACTCGATATAGTGCTTCAAGAGGAGGAGCGAACGGCAATCCTCATCTCTCCATTGAGTGTGGCATCCTTGGTGGCTGGAAAAGATAGAGGATTTCGTAGCGTCTTTAGTGTTGGCTCAGTCGTTCGCCTCTTTTTTTCGAGTGTCAGGAAGAGATTTCATTCAGAGGACGTATTCTTTGCTGCTCAGCGAAGTGCTGCAGAACGTGAAGCTGAATTCAACCAAGTAGTGCACCGTGTGAATAATATTGCACAAGATATATCAATCCACGTTGATAGACTTGCCGAGATAGGCCAAGACCAAGAGTCGCCTGAACTTGTCCCGGTTCATGGTGTCCTGTCGGAGGTGGCAGACCTCCAGCACGCTCTTGCGGCACTCGCGAGTAGTGCTTCTGATGTGAAACTCCTTCGCGAATTGAAAACGCTCCGCCCGACTGATTTCCGTGACCAGGTGCCCCTATCAGAAGTTTTAGAGACAGTGGCGCTCTATGGCCATTACCTCGCCCAACGTACGCGGGTGGTTTTTCAGGTGGTTGAATCGGTCGAAGACAAGCTCTTTGCTTCCGTTGTGAACCGCGAATTTCTCGAAGCATCGCTTCGACTTTTACTTCGGTTTGCTTTTGAGCGCACACCCGTGGCAGGCACTGTGACGATGCGAGTGCAAGATCTTGGAGAGCGAGTTGCCATCCAAGTTGATGACTCTTCTGTCGCACTTGAAAAAGAAGAACTTGCGAGTCTCGTACAATCTTCACGGCCGGGCCAGAAAGTCCCTCTGTACGAGCTCTCTCGCCTTGCAGAGTTGAGTCAGGGAAGCTTTGCCGTTCAAGCAAGTACAGTCCTTTCTGGAATAGGTTACATGCTTTCGCTTACGAAAGGGCAAGGAGCCCGAACGCGAGTCGGACTTCTCGATAGTGGGGAGTCTCCGTGGGCACTTTTTGTTGATGACAGCGCGGAAGTAACCACTTTCTATGCGAGAATTGCCGGAGCACTCGATCTTCAATGTGAAACGTGCGCATCGCTTGCCCAAGCGCGACGAGTATTACAAGAAAAGGGCTCACCGTCTCTTATTGTAACTGATATTGAACTTGGGGATGGCTCAGGTCTTGAACTCGTAACCGAAGTGAGACGAGATCTCGACGCGAATATCCCAATTGTTGTGGTAAGTGGAAATGCTGATGAGGCGACCTCTCGTCAGGCACTCGAAGTTGGAGCGCAGCAATTTCTCTCGAAACCGATTCGGAGACGGGAGCTTTTCGCAGTGGTAGAACGCTTTGTGCCTCGTAGGAGATAAGGGAATAAGGAGATTGAATTATGGCTGAAAGTGAACAGAGCGAAGACGGCCAGAAGATACGGGAAAATATTCGTGACTCGTATTTTGAGGGATTCGATCGGGTCCTTCGCAAGGTCCTCGACCATCGAAGGACCCTTATTGCTCAAACATTAGCTTGGCGCCTACGACCTTACTTTAGGCATCTTCCAAGCCCCGGTATGTCCAAGTCCCCAGATAGTGAAAATCCTTGGGAACCGGTGGAATCCCTTTCGCGCCTCCGTTCCATCGTAGGCGGCCGCTTTCAAAACTTAAGAACGAGATGGACAGAAGCCGGCCTTCCGCTGCGCGAACACCGAGGTGACAGAGCTGAAGATTACGCGGTAGACGAAGAAGGGTGGCTCGCGCTGAGCAGTTGGATCTTGAAGCAGGGCTATGAGTCACGGCTTACTCCAAACCAGGTCGGTTGTGTTATGGAGCTTCGAAAAAAGTAGCGAGAGACTGAGTTGTCTGTAAAAACTCTGCAAAGTCGTCTGACGGTCTTTTTACATTCCTGCTCTTCTGATTGGCGCGTATGAGGGCGGGCTCGCTTTTGGTCAACTTGTTGTAATGACTGAACTTGCCCTGAGATTTAAGAACCTTGTTTGAAAAATTTAGGGCCGTAAGGGAGCCGAGCCCGATTAGAGTGACTCAAATTGGCCATTTATGAAGGGATATTTGCGAGCCAACTATAAAGATGTTCTAGCAAAAGTCGGACCCGCGCCTTCGCTTTTGGAATCAAATTAATAGGATACTATTGTTTCAGCTCCCTAGGAATCTTGCCGATACAGAGGCGAAGGAGCGTCTCTGGGGACGGCTGATTTTAGTGGAGCGGTATCGCATTATGCGACCCTTTGGACCACAAAATTAGGTGGTTTAGCGGTCAGTTTGACGCTCATTTATGGTCAAAAGGTTCTCTGCCGAACAGTTCGGCATATATCGCTTGGAGTGAGGAAAGTTTTCGCTTTGAGGGTGGTTGCACTCGATAGGGTTTGAAAATGCTTCTGGAAGGTTCAGAAAACGATTCAGCGCAGGGGAGTGAGTCCGATCTTGGACAGGGTGCTCTCGTGCCCGCTGCCATTACGGATACCGGGTGTGAGCGTGAGCTCAACGAAGATCGGTATGCCGTGATTGAGTCGCCTTCCGGTACTGCGTGGATAGTTTGCGACGGAATGGGCGGACAAACTGGTGGAGAGCTTGCTGCCCAGCTTGCGCTCGATGCTATCCATAGAGATCTTGAAAACCTCCCAGGACGGGTTCCTGAAGTAGCGCTCAAAAGCGCTATTTTTGAAGCAAACAGAATAATTGTCCTTCGCCGTCAGAACCAGGCGTTTGCGAGCATGGGGACAACAATTGTCGCGGCCCTCTTTAGTGGACCGGAATTTGTTGTTGGACATGTTGGAGATTCACGAGCGTATCTCGTTCGTGAAGGAGCGATTCAGCAACTTACGACCGATCACACCTATGTACAGCAGCTGGTTGACGCTGGTCAGATCAAACCAGAAGAGGCGTTATCACATCCCCAGGCTCACATACTTACTCGTTGTATTGGAGCGGAACCTGGTCTTGAGGTTGCGCTGAGCAAGTACTGGCTTTGGAATGAGTCGGAGCAGGGTCCGGGCGACACTCTCCTCCTCTGTTCTGACGGGCTCTACAGTCTGATCGGAGAAAATGAAATTGCAAGTATGGTTGAGCAGCTCCCACCGCAGCGGGCGTGCGTTAAGTTGGTGGAATTGGCAAAGCAGCGTGGAGGATTTGATAACATCACGCTCGTGATCGTCCCGTTGCCGGGACAAGTTCGGAAGGAACCTCCGCCAGGATACACCCCGAGGATGCCATCAACCGCTGCTCGACACGGGGGAAATATCAGTCGAAGTAGGGACGGGGTTGGCCCGAGCTGGGCACGTATCATCGGAATACTGATGGTACTCTCAGTGCTGGCGGCACTCGGAACGTTTTTTACATTTGTCTTCATGATCCAAAACGGATGAAGGGGAAACAATTATGGAAAATGACAAAAATACAGATTTTCAAGAGGAATTCGGACAGGACGACGAATATGGTTCTGACACGAGCTCTCGAGCTCGGAACCGAACCGTGATGCTCACACCTGAGATCACAGGTGAGGTTCGAGCGCGACTCGCGAAGGATATGAGTCAGGGAAAGGGTGAGCCGGCGCAAGGTGATCCGTTCGCTGTGCCAGAGCGCGATGATGAGGGCTTTGTGAGTCCAACTCCGTCTCGAAGTAGTTATCAGCCTGCAATGAGTAGTCAGGCTCCGGTGGTCACTTCATCGGTGAGCTCTTCTGCTCCGTCTGTTCAACGAAATGAGAACGAGTACGTTGTCTGGTCAAAGAAAGCCCCCGTTGCTGGATTCCTTGTCTCTTATGACTCTGATCCGAACGGGTCGGTCTTCGAGCTTCGATCTGGGCGTTTGATCGTAACTTCTGAGGTCCCTGGAGCGGGAAACTTTCTTGTCGTTCGCGATGAAACTGTTTCTCCGATGCACGCAATTATGCGGGTAGCAAATGGCGGAGAGATTCAGATTCTCGATCAGCTCTCTGAATTCGGCACCCGAATAATTCGGTATGGCTCAGGCGACGAAGAAGAACTTTCCGGGGACAAGAGCACGGTAGAGCATGGCGACGTAGTGATGTTTGGTGAACGTCGATTCCATGTGTGTCTGGTGATACGAGGGGAAGCGGGATCGCCAGCCCAGGAGGGTGAAGAATAGACCTTCGCGAGAGGTCGGTTGTCTTGTGGCACGATTCCTCTTTGCATCGCGTTTTGTTGGTATTTTATGAAGTGTTGGCTCTCATCTGGGGAAGATCGAGGGCGACCTTCGCTTTGGTTGAGATCATCTTTCGGACGAGATGGCGGACGAGCATCTCATAAGCCTTCAACCTGGAACCGTTATCGGGGGCAGGTATGAAGTTGTAAAGTGTCTCGGTGCAGGCAGCATGGGACTCGTGTACGCATGCCGCCACCGAGAGCTTCAGGGTCATCTTGTAGCGGTAAAGGTACTCTTTCCAGAGGTCGCCCAGGACAAGACAGCAGCCGCCAGGTTCAGAAACGAAATTTTTGCTTCTTATGGAGTTTCTCATCCGAATGTGGTGAGAGCCTATGAGTATCTTCGCGACGGTGATCTCGTTGCTTATACGATGGAGTTTGTCGGTGGAGGTGACCTCGCGGAGAGCCTGTCCGATCCGAGCAATCCGCTCTCCGTTGCGACGATCATCGATATTCTTGGACAGATGTGCTTAGGAGTGCAGGCCATTCATGATGCAGGAATCGTCCACCGTGATCTTAAGCCAGAAAATATCCTTCTTACCAAGGACGGTCAGGTCAAGATTGCTGACTTTGGAATTGCTCGCACAGGACACGGTCCTAAACTGACAGAACACGGTGGCGTTGTCGGAACGATCGACTATGTAAGCCCCGAATACATGCTCAATTCGCACGTCGATTGGCGATCGGATATCTACGCAATCGGTATTCTCGCTTATGAGATGATAGCGGGAGAATCTCCTTTTCGTGGTGATAGCGTGTACGCCACGATGACGAAGAGGTTGAAGTCCGATCCGAAGCCTCCGAGTGCCATCCGTTCGGATTGCCCCGGCGAGCTCGATCGGATCGTCTTGAAGGCGATGGCTCGGGATCCAGAAACCCGTTATCAGTCGGCCTATGAGATGTATCAGGATCTGGCAGCGATCGGAGAGATTCGACAAGCTCGAGGAGCGCCCATGGTACCTCGTCCAGTTGACGCTCCGGGACCATCCGTGGGCTCTTCGGGTGAACGTGAGGTCTCGGACTCGTTTGATAGCGGTGAGGTCGATCTTCCGCGAGCTGCCCCACAAAGGTCGTTTGTCGATAACCCGAGTGATACCTTTATCTCAACTGACTCACAGGCTGCGGTTTCGACGGCTCTCCCAGATGACTGGGGGGACAGCGCTGATCAATCGCGAGCTGTGGTAAGGCCTCACTTTAAAGACTACAGCGGGGATAATCGGATGGAGAGTGTCCTCGATACAAGAAGTGGGCGAGGGTTTAGCTGGGACGCGCAGACGCGGCAGGGGCTTGAGCAGGGCGTGAGTATCTCGCGTGGGGGGATCGACGACAGGCGGATCCGTCGTCTCTCTGAGGTGGTGCAACCGGTCAGTCGCTCGCTTTGGCTTGATGTAGCTACATGGATTATTGCTGTTTTGATCGGAGTGGGAGTTGGCTTTTTCTTCTTAAAGATCTTTTTCCCAGAGCTTCTTCTTCGGCAGTAAGGGGAACCTCTGAAGGGGTGTTTGGAGTCAAAGATCGAAGGGAGGGCGCAGCGGGTGATTTGCGAGACACGGTTTGGAGAATGAGAGGGTGATTCGTTTATTGTTCCTCGGTGAAATTGCCCCTATACTGACGAGTAAGTTGTCTGAAATTTAGGATTTTTTCATGAAGCTGCTGATTGTCGACAGCACTACAGAAGCACAAGCGTTTTGTGCGAAACGGATCGAAGCCTTCAGTAAGAGCGACATGGAGATGCTCGATCTCAAGGTCAAGCTTGTTAATGATCGTGATTTCCTCGATCGCGTGAGCGAAGCCGATGTGCTGATCCTCGGTTCTACGCTGGGTGAGAGAGCTACAGCAATCGCTCGGCAAGCGATGACGGTCGTGCCGTGGCTCCACATCGTTCTCTATGTGAGCGATGAAGCTTACGGTGGAGGGGCTTTCCGAGCTGCTCACTCAGTAGGTGTCAGAAAAGTATTCCCCGATAGTGCGAGTCCCCTCGATCTCCTCCAGGAGCTCGTTGCGATTCATGCTGAGTTCCGAAAGGAAGGTCGTGCTCGGGAGGGGAGAGTTATCGCCGTAACGCACGCGAAAGGTGGAGTGGGCGCGACATCTATAGCAGCTGCACTTGGCGAGGTGTGTAGTGTTTACAGCCGGCGCACCATGCTTTGGGATCTCGACGTCGAAACACGGGATTTGAGCCGATCGCTGACAGTGAATGGTGTTGAAGCCAAGGTCGTGAGCTCATGGGTGAACGGCAGCCGGGACATTTCGAGAGAATCATTAAAGGATGCTCTTATCCCGATCAGTGGCGATGTGTCGGTGCTCATGCCTCCTGATCGGATGGCTGAATCGATGGATCTCGTCTGCCACACTGACGGGATGGGTATCGTGCAGCGGGTGATCGAGCTCGCCCGAATTATGTTTGATGTCATCGTCGTAGATACTGGCGGGAGAATGGGACCAGCGACCGGAGGTCTGCTTCGCTCAGCTGATATAGTGCTCATCGTAATAGATGACACTATCTTGGGATTAACTGCCGTAGACTTGTATCTCACTTTCGTAAAGACGCTGGTCGGAAGCACCGATAGGATTGTGTTTTTGGTGAATCCGTATTCGGGGGCCTTGCTCGGTGTTCCCCAGATCGCGGCTGAACTCGAGCCAGTTCATAACCTCGGCGAGGAACCTTGGAGGTTGCCGCCTGTCCCAAACGACCCAAAAGCAGCGCTTTGGCCGGGGAGCGGTCGAACGCTCTATAGCATGGGTCAAAAGTCCACCCGAGTGGTCCTCGAGAGGGTAGCCCGTGAGCTTGGCCTGATTGAAGCTGACATGCCGTTTCAGGTGGGGCCGATGCAGGATGCTGGGGCCGGTGGCAACAGCGGGGGTTGGCTGAAGAGGGTATTTGGTCGTAAGGATTCGATAAGTGGAGGTATTTCGGGTACTAATGATGGAGTAACTGAACCTGGAGAGTAGGGTTTTTTCGTGGCCCGATTTATGCAGCTTTCGGAACATCCCGCAGCTTGCTAGTAATTGGGATGGAATTGACGGTCCTCATGGAGCACTCTGGGCTTATTGGGGCTGGCTATTTAGGATGAGTTTGATTCAACCGATACCTAAGGTGGAGTATGTCTACCGAAGGGTCGCATATTCTAGGAGAAATAAATGGATCGCGAATTGGATCTGAGAGAAGAAAACAATGAAGAAGGAGCTACCCTCGTGGAGTATGCTCTTCTGGTGGCGTTGATCGCGGTAATTGCGATTGCTGCCATTCGGTTTCTTGGCCAGTCAGCTAGTGAACGATTTTCATCGATAGCAAGCGACATTGGCCAAAGTTAGGCCGGCTTCTTAAAGGGGATGGAGACGAGTCTCCATCCCTTTAATGTTTCGCGGTTTTCTTTTTGGAGAGGCTGGAGCGCTACATTGAGGTGCGAAAGCTCCCTCTGGCGCTTTGGTTTTAAGGGGTAGGGCGTATGGCTCGTCAGCAGTTTGGAGGAATCCACCCAGCTCGGTCAGGGGATAAGACCCGCGCGCTACTTGCTGGTGGCCTCGTTTTTTTTATCGCGTTTAGCGTGCTGGGGTATCTCGTCCTTTCTCCGTCCGACAAGAAGCCTGAGGAGAAACCAAAGGCCGTCGTTGTTGAGAACGAAGCCCAAGTGAAAATGGTGGAAGTTCTCGTTCCTGTCCAGGAGGTTCAACCTGGAACTGCTCTTGAATCTCGGCTATTTCGAAAAGAGAGTCGGCCCCAAGTCGGCGTGTCTAACCGAGTTGTGCGAGACTATGAAGAGATTCGCGGTCACTACGCCCGCTCTCTTATTGTTCCTGGCCAGCCGCTTCATCGAGATTACATTACATCCGTTCGTCCAACGAACGTCATTACCGCAAATATTCCAGAAGGCTTTCGTGCTGTAACGATTCGAGTGGATGCGCGAACAAGCGTTGAAGGATTTGTGCGGCCAGGTGCAAAGGTCGACGTGGTTTGGGCCAGTCGAATCCGCGGTAAACCGGCGATCACGACAATTGTTCATAACGCGAAGGTGCTCTCTGCTGAGCGTCAAACGCAACAGGCGAACGCGGGCCAACCAGCAGGGGCGCCGATACCGAGCACCGTGTCGCTCCTTGTATCTGCCGAGGATGCTCAAAAAATTCAGCTTGCCTCCACAACGGGAAGTTTAAGCCTCTCCCTTCGAGGGGACACCGATTCTGGAAAGATCGGACCCCAAAAACCAATTACGCTTGATGACCTCTCTGGGACTACGACGAATAATTCACGTCCTATGGAGAACGTTGAGGGTACGGTAACTATTGGGGGAGAGAAGTGGCTTTTGGTGAACGGGAAGCTTGTTCCGGCCTCATCCTCTCGCGGTGGCTCTCAGTAGTACATGGGCCAGCGGAGCGCATGTATCGCCCCTTTAACCTGGGTGCGTTCAGTCGAGCACCGTTTCCAAATCACTTTGCTAGGGGGCTTCGTGTGGTCTTGCCTTCGACTGGAGTTTCGGCCGAAGTATGGTCCTCGAATGGACAGTTGTTTTCGTGGTTTTGGTAGCTGCACGCTGCATAAGAGCAGTGGTAGACTAAGAATTGGAAGGTTTATGTATGAGTAACGAAGAAGACCGCGACTCCATTCTCGGCCTCTTTTCCACCAGGGCCACTCGAGAGCGGGTTCCAAGAGATAGTGGAACGTTACCTGCGTCTGGAAGTGAATCTGGGGTACACAATGCTCCGGTAAGCACCGCTCAGCGAGCGACTGTTGCTGGGCGACGTGAGACGCGGGCTTCTGGTACGTCACTCGGTGGAAGTCACGGTGGTCGGGGAGAGCTCTCGCCGTTAGCAAGCACGATCCTTCGCGAAGCTCGCCGCGAACTAGGGAGTGACCACAATCTCCAACGTGCTCAGGAAGCCGGCACACCAATTGCGGAAGAAGATATTGTTTCTGCGGTCGACAAGGTTCTTCGACGGCGATCTGAAGCGCTCGATGATATTGAGCGTGCAAACGTTATCATTCACCTCCAAAAAGACCTTATGGGTTGGGGAGTGCTCCAACCGCTTATTGATAACAAAGAAGTCACTGATATCCACGTCTACGATTGGAAGACCATCGTATTGCAGCGGGGGAAGGTGAGTGAATCGACTGGTTTGCACTTCCCGAATCACCAAGCCTACGTTGCGTTTATCGACCGCTTGCTTCTCCGACTTGGAAAATCTCTTTCGACCCAACAGCACACAATCGATGCAGCTCTTCCAAACGGCGTGAGGATTTGCGCCGTTCACGAGAGCGTGTGTGGCGCGCGGGGGCCGCTCTTGTGTATTCGGGTCCCTCGGATCATGGATGCGTCGCTCGACGGAATTATCAGTTACCAAGTTGCGCCTCCTCTTATCGTGAATTATCTCGCTTCGCTTACTCGAAGCGGAATGGCCACCATGATGGTTGCGGGAGAAACGGGAACTGGGAAAACGACTCTCATCAAGTGCCTCGCGACTCAGTTTGGACCTGATGAATCGATTATTGCGGTTGAAGATACTCCGGAATTGAACTTTCAACACCCGTATTTTCGATCCCTTGTGTCTCGACCTCCGAACGTTGAAGGGGTTGGAGAGGTAACGCTTCAGGAGCATATTAAGACCACTCTTCGGATGACTCCTACTCGGGTAATTCTTGGTGAGATGAGAACTCCCTTTGCAGCGGAAGCGTTTCTTGAGAGCGCTCAAACCGGCCACGTTGGAATGTCTACGATCCATGCGCGGAATGCTCGGGAAACGCTTGTCAGGCTTGAGAGTTTATTGGGACGAGCCCAGAAGTCGGTTTCTATCGATATCATTCGACAACAGATTGCTCTTGCCGTGGATAGCGTTGTGTGGCTCTTCCGAGAGAAGGGCACTGGAAAGCCGCGGGTCGGAGAAGTGATTGAAGTAGGACACTTCGTCGAGGGCGTTATTCAGGTGCGGCCGATGTTCACTCTCGTAAAGACCGGAAAGCAACCGGTCTGGCGAGTGGATTCGTGGTCGAGTGCGTTTGATGAGATCCTTGCTGCGGACGGTATCTTCCTGGGTGACTCACCACAGGAGATCACTTTCAGCAATATGAGACAACAACAACCGAGCGGAGATGAGGGCTCGAGAGCGAACTAGTTGGAAGATAGTCAATGGATGCAACTCTCGTCTTGATTCTCGTTGTGGCTGCTATTGCAGCGGCAGCAGCCGTGTTTGTCGTAATTCAGTTTGCTGGTGAAAGTTCTGGCGTTCGTGGCCAGATGAAAAACATCGTTGCTTCTCAACGAGAAGCAAAAAGGGGCTTTTTCGGTCTTCGTGAAAACGGAACGAGTATCTTTAAGACTGCTCAAGAATCGCGGGTTGAACGAAAGACCTCTGCGAGACTCACGATGCGCAAGCGCCTCAAATTTGCGCAGTGGAAGATGCCCCCGGTCGTTTTTCGGCTGTTAGAAGTTTCTATTAGCCTTATCGCACTTGCGATTACAAGCTCGTATTTCAACATCGCCATTCAAGCTATCTCGTGCCTGACTGGTCCGATATTTATGCGCTGGCTCTTGAATCTCTTTATGGATAGGCGCTTTAAGGCCTTCGACAAAGACTATCCCCAAATGATTCTCTCTCTTGTCGGGTTGCTTAAAACCGGTATGAACCCTATGGCAGCGCTTGAAGCTGCTGCGCAGGGTCTTGACGAAGGGGCCCTTGTTCGAGAAGAGATTGAGCTCATGATTACGAGACTTCGATACGGTGTTCCCGAAGATAAGTCGATCGGTGCTTTTGGAGAAGACATTTACCATCCAGAGATAGAGCTCTTCGTTCAAGCACTTCTTTTGAGCCGGCGAGTTGGGGGGACTCTGTCTGATACGCTTGAGAGGCTTGCAAAACAGGTGCGAAAGCGACAGTACTTTCGTAACAGTGCCAAAGCTGCAGTTGGTATGCAGCGAGGATCGATTTGGTTCATTGTTTTTATCCTTGTTGGGATGGAGTGCTACCTCTACACCGTGTATCCAGAAGCTGTGAAAGGTGCGTGGGCCGACGAGTTTGGTTGGCAGGTGTGGCAGTTTGGTCTTATTGTAATCATGTTGGGGATTTTTTGGGTTCGCCAGGTAACCAAGATAAGAGTGTAGCTTAGGGAGAGACGTAGCTCAGTGGAACCGAAGGTAATTATAGGAGCGTTTGCTGCGGTTATGGCGCTCGGTTCTGTGGCCGTATTTGTGTACTATTTTTTCCTCGATAGAGAGCAGGATAATCTCTCTAATTTGATTCAGACGGGCCGTGGACAAGGGGTGGCCTCAGAAACTCGACGCCGGCTTAGAGGGGATGCCTCGGGTGAAGAGCTCGAGCGGCTCAAGCTTGAGACGAAGAGCCAAGTTAAGAAGAAGGGAAAGATCTCACTTGAGGAGAAGTTTTTTCAAGCTGGGATCTACTCCCCCGAGGAGAAGAGCGAGTTCACCCGAATGCGCGTTCTCATCCCGTGTTTGACTACGCCAGCTGGGTTGTTTGTTGGTTCATTCCTCGGTGCCGATTTCGCGATTATTGGAGCGGTTGTTTTCTTACTTGTTGGTTTGCAGGCTCCCTACACTTTGCTCGATCGTCGGATCAAGCTCAGAAACCAGGATATCTTATTCTACCTTCCGCTCGTGATTGAACAAATTGCTATTGGCGTGAGTAGCTCCCTTGATATCGGTCCGTGTATTGCTCGTGTGGTTTCGATGGCTGATGAACGTGACAGCCATAACGTCGTCACCGAACTCCTCCGTCATGCCCAGTATCACGTGCGGTCGGGGGCTGCGTTAGAGGATGCGTTGAGTGAAATCGGAATTAAGTCTGGCCATACGGAGTTGAAGCACGCCTTCATGTCTCTCTCTCAGGTGGCGAAGCACGGGGGGGAAATAACCCGTCAGCTCCAGGAATTGGCTGATGCCGTTGCGAATCAACGTGAGACCCAGATAGAGGCAAAGATTAAGAAACTAGAGCTCGAAGCAACTGGACCGGTAGCGCTCGTATTTCTTGGTTTCCTTGTGATTCTCCTCATTGGCTTTGGTATCCAAGTGAAGGATGCTTTCGGATAGAGTCTCAGCCTCTTTGTTGTGGGCCCGGTTTGTCCTTTTGAGTGAACGCTCAGTTGTTTTTGGCCCCGGTTTGCTTCGCAAATCGACCCGTAAGGGATTGGGAGATTCGCTCAGTGATGAGCGATACTCTTCGGTAAACATTTGAACGGATACGTTTTTGTGATACCAGCGTTGCGAGACATTCAGAGGAGTGACTTCTTTTTAGGAGTTTTCGTCATCGCGATTACGGCGATGCTCCTCATTCCGCTTCCTACCGGTCTCCTTGATGTTCTCCTTGTTCTCAATATCTCTTTTTCTCTCCTCCTCTTGGTGGTTGGGCTCTACATGCCAAATGCGCTTGCGTTGCTGGCGTTTCCATCTTTGCTCCTTCTCACCACCTTGTTTCGCCTTGGACTGAACGTGGCCTCGACGCGACTCATTTTAAGTCAGGGAGATGCCGGACGGGTTATCGAGGCTTTCGGAACCTTTCTCATCCAAGGAGAACTTCTTGTTGGGGTAATCATCTTTCTCATTATTACGATTGTGAATTATGTCGTCATCGCCAAGGGATCGAGCCGGGTATCGGAGGTTGCTGCTCGATTTGCTCTCGATGCTCTCCCTGGAAAACAGATGGCGATAGATTCGGATCTCCGCGCCGGACTCCTCACTGCTCAAGAGGCCGAACGGCGACGTGAGGAACTCCGAAAGGAGAGTCAGCTCTTTGGCTCGATGGATGGAGCGATGAAGTTTGTTCAGGGAGATGCCATCGCTGGTTTCTTTATTATCGTGACCAATATCGTGGGTGGGCTCTCGATTGGCTTACTCCAGGGGATGGATGTAGCCGACGCGGTCCAGACGTATACGATGCTAACCGTTGGAGACGGACTTGTGAGCCAAATTCCGGCTCTGTTGATATCGATCTGTGCTGGTATTG
>JAGRAO010000188.1 GCA_020434565.1 Bdellovibrionales bacterium | reverse complement strand
CTCGATGGACCGGCCACTTCAAAAGTCGTTGCTATCACAAGCGCATACCCCCTGATAACTGTCCTTAGTTCGTGGCTCATACTCAGCGAAAAGATTTCCCTGAGCGGAATCTCAGGGATTGTTCTCGTCTTTGTCGGAGTAATTCTTCTAGCAGACGGAGGGAGCAAATCATCCACTGAGAGAGCAGTCAACGTACATCTTCAAGCAACGAGCTCAGCCGTTCACGGCGAAGTCGTTCTACAGAAAACTTCTGCCCATT
The DNA here is from genome assembly GCA_020434565.1 of Bdellovibrionales bacterium. Lineage (GTDB taxonomy): Bacteria > Bdellovibrionota_C > UBA2361 > UBA2361 > RFPC01 > JAGRAO01. Next base: position 7,065 of record JAGRAO010000188.1, on the reverse strand, counting down.
CTAGGGAGGATCTCCCTCAAATTGTGTCATATAAGGAGGCCGCTTAATGGTATCGCTCTCACCACTGCCAGCTCGACCTGGCTCCAACCTCGAAGAGGGACTCAAAGATAACTCACTGCCTCAGGCGAAGATGCCGCGAGAGAGACTCGAATTCCTCCGAGACGCCGTGGTCAAAGATCTCCTCTCAAGGGAGGAGGGAATTCAAACGCGGGAGGAGCTCGAAGTATTAACGAGTCTGATGAATGCACGCTTCGGAAGATTTAGTCGGATGACCTTTCTCAATTCCTCTGAGATCGGAAAAGGGCTTGATCTTATGGGAAAGATCTCAAAGGACTCGCCCTTACGAGCTATGGCAGATGAATTTCTCCTGCGCTCTCTCAAAGGGAGGCTTGGGAAAGAGTTCACCCCGGAAATTGTTTCGGCCCTGTATCCAGAGCGTTTTCGAGCTGAAGCCCTCACCGTGAAGACGCACGATGGCGAAACCCGGCTATCAAATGATTTCCGCTCACGGGCATTTAAGAGACACTATCTCGTATACCGTTCACAGGGGCTCCTTCACCTACTTCGCGATGAGGCTCCGGATGAACCGCTTCCCTTGTCTCTTCAGCGACACAGCAAGAGAATTATGGAAACTGTCGATATGACGAATCGCCTTACAACCGCTCTTCAACAAGATAAATCTTCTCAGCATCCCTTTCGCTACGGTGGTTCAGCAGGTGGACGAACCTGGGAGCTCGTTATGCGAATAGAGAAATATCGCGATTTTTGTCGGGAATACGCCCGTCCCCGGTAGAGGAAAAAAAGCCGAACGAAGGAGCTACTGCAGGCCATCTGGTATCGAGCCTCCATCACCCGATAGAGTGGCGCCTCCATCGTTTAAAAAGGCGCGCTCCGCGTTACTTTGATCCCAACAGGATTGGCAGGAGTGTTTCGAACGGGAACTTTGGTCCTCACAAACTCCTGAAACACAATTGCTGTCTGTGTCGCGATTAAGGGAGAACATATTCGGCCTTTGATCGCCCCGAAACTCCAGTCGTGCCATTCGGGAATTGCACGACAGAATTTCTCGGAACTCCTCTCAAACATCCTCGTTGAGCTTGAGATGAGGAGAAACCACAAACTAGCCGCGAGAGCCACATACTCAATGATCGCTGCTCCTCCGTCCCATTTCATAGAGATACGTTCACCTAAGATCCTACTGTCGTTAGCCGTATCGATACTGGAAAGACCGAACGTCAGATTCTTCGGCGCGAAAGCAAGATCGACGTTGGAATACGAACATTTCTGAGTTCTCCTTTAGAAGGCTTTGGGAGTTCTCTCACAATAAGGAGCAGCCCGAAGAGAAGAAAAAAGCGGAGAAGGACAGTTGGGGCAGATAGGTCCTTCTCCGCGGGAGGGTCTGGGGCAGTTGTTGTAGTGTAATGAAAGAGTTTCTTTCAATGTGTGCATCTTGCACACACAAAGATGTTATGTGGGCTTCCTCTTCCGTGTGTGATTGCTTGGAGCAAAAAACTCCTTATTCCTCGTTAGAGAGTAGCTAACTGAAGGAGTTTCTTAGAGAAAAAAACTAAAGCTTTTCAGCCCTTCGGTCGTCAGTTTATAAGAGCGTGTGAATTTCACACACTGATAATTTTGCTCAGAGGCTTATGACACTCCCCGCATTTCAAGAGGTTGTCCTAAAAGCGTTTCTTACCCCAGCAGTAAGATTTTGCTTAAAGCACAACATAGGGATTCGAAGCTTTTTTGAGCTCACGAAGCAGTGCTTTGTTCACGAGTGTGCCGAAGAGCAGCAAAAACAGGGACAAACGGTTACTGCTTCGAGTTTAACGGTGGCTACTGGGCTTAATCGCAGAGAAGTTACCCGAATCACTAAGGGAGATTCCAAGGTTGTCGAAGATTCGTATCTTCCGCGGCGCATATTGAATAGGTGGGAGCAAACCAAGCAATTTACGACAAAAGGCGGCCGTCCAAAGGTCTTAACGTTTGAGGGTGAAGAGAGTGAGTTTTCGAGACTCGTTCGCTCGGTGAGCCAGGATGTACGGCCAGCGGCGCTTTTGGCTGAGTTGGAGCGCTCGTCCCTGGTCGAATTTACTCCGCGTGGGGTCAAGCCGCTCCGAGTTGATCAGTCGGTGGCAAGCGATCCGAACAAGATACTTGAAGTCTTGGCAGCTGACTCGACTCGACTGATTCGAGCTGTGGAAGAAAACGCTTACCTCTCCCAGGCTCCTCGAAATGCTCACTATATTACCGAGTTTGACAACATCTCCCGCGCGAAGATCCCGGAGATCAAGACAAAACTTATCGCTCTGGTGAGCAGATTTCACCAAGATGTCCGAAAGTATCTCTCACGTTATGATAAGGACATAAACAAGCTTCCGGCCGAAAAGGGGGGCTGTACAGTGAGCGTAACCACCTTTAGCCTCGCTACGACTCCAGAAGACTTGCCTGACCCTCAAAAATAAGGAGTTTTCCTAGAAGCACTCCTTCCCTCTCCCTGGATAGGTGGCGGGCAGGGGAGGACTACTATGCGTGCAAGGGAACAGCGCGGAAGCGCAACCGTTTCAGAGATATTTCTCTTATCGTTGATCGTGTTTGTATGCGTCGGATCTTTAAAGCTCCTCGGCGGTGCCAACTCCTCTAAGCTTGACTACGCGGCCCTACAGCTCGGGGGATTTCAAACTCTTGAATCACAAGAAAACTCACCTCCTCAAACTGTCACTTCCAACCCGATAACAAATCCAGGAGATGTCTCGACCACCTCTACAGCAGGTGGAGGAGGCAGCGGCGCTTCAACGGTCCTCAATCCAGGAGGTGGAGGAAGTGGTGGATGCGCAGCAGGTGTCAAGGCGACATGTTATGACGGTGGAACTATTAGTACGGTTGACCCCGTTGAACCAAAGGGCGATCCCCTCCAGGGAGGAAACAACAACAGTGGTGGCGGAAACAACTCTGCACTTAACGGTTAACTTCGGTTATCTCCTCTGGAAACCAAGCGTAGATAGTCTCATCGGCAAGTTTACCCTGGTTATTCCTTCTCGACTTTCTAATCGTTGCTTCTTCGAGGAATCCAGTTCTCACCGCAACCGATCTGCTGGCGGCGTTGGCACTGTCACACCGGATCTCAAGTCTTAGAGGATTACAGTATTGAACAAGGTAATCACGAAGACCGATAACAGCTTCTGTCATAAGCCCTCTCCCACGGGCTGATGCTCGCAACCAATACCCGATCTCAAAGACGGGAACCTCCCATGCGAGACGTGGCACTGAACATGTCCCAACGACTTGGTGCTGTTCACGCAACACAAAAGAAAGGTCTTCACGGGCTTTGAATCGAGAGAGGGCTTTGTTCGCGAAATCAACTGTCACACTCTTTGGAGGAATTCCGTTTTTTGCCCACGGCATCTAAAGCAAAAAATCCGTCCAATCCTCACAGAGCGCTTCGTACAGCTCGTCGGCATCCTCTCGTGTGACAATCCGAAAGGATAACCTCCGGGTGCTCCACATTTGAGGGAGTTCGAGCTTCATTGCTGCCTCTCTGCACTCCTGTTCTGATTTCATAGTTAAACCTCGTTTTATCTCTAGAGGCGCTGCGTTGACATGATTGGATCTCCTATCTATTCGAGACAAAAGAAAATCTGTCCAACCGCACGCACCGCGCCGGCACCCGGGGGAAATCGACTTTTCCGAAGAGAAACCTCTTTCGCCTGTATTCTTTGGCTCGGATCTCTCCCCTGCTTCATCCTATAGTGTTGCCACTCTTCGACGTGAAGGGTTTTTTCAGAATTTTGAAAGGAAACGGAATGCGTCTTTTTCTTACCTCTCTGATCTGTTTCGTAGCTGCTTTTTTTGTTTGCCCGTCTCACCTCTTTGCACAAGCTGGAAGCTCAAGCGTAGCAACAGCTTACTCCGTTGAAGGAGTGGTTCAGGTGAAGCGTTCGAATGCTTCGGACTGGGTTGCTGTTGCAAAGGGAGCATCCTTCCAGCCGGATGATCTCGTACAAACAGGAGAGAGAGCCCGGGTGGGGCTACGCTTCGTGGACGGAAAACTCGTGCGGCTTGGGGAGAATTCGCAGATCCGGATCATTCCACCCCAAGATCAGAAACAGGAACAGGGAAGGATCGGACTCGTCGGTGGTATCATGCACCTTTTCAATCGCCACGAAAATGAAGTGCCGGTTGTCGAAACCCAGGAAGTAAGCGCTGCTATTCGTGGAACTGAAGTCGTTTTCGAACGCCGCAATCCGGGCACGACTACCGTAAACGTCATTACAGGTTTGGTTGATCTTGAAAACAGCTTTGGCGCTCTTTCTCTTGCACACGGTGAAAGTGGACTCGTCAAAGAAGGAAAGGCACCAGTAAGATCTCTCGCTGTAAAACCAGCGGACGCAGTGGAATGGGCGATGTATTTTCCTTATCTTGCATCTCCTCAAGAGTTCGCCGGCTTACGCGATGGATTGAGCGATAATGAGCAAGAGTGGATCGAGAAATTACCGACAAGTGGAGAACCGGTTTCTCCAAATGTGTTTGCTGGAAACACATGGCAGTCAGCTCTTGCGCGCTCTCTCGCGTACGCGAAGAATCGAGATGGTGCGCAGTCTTTTTCGGCGCTAGGGGATTTTCGCGAGCCTCCAATCTTTCTCCAGCGAGCTTCCCTTGAATTAGCGTCGGGCAGAGTTGAAGTGGCTCAGGCGCTCCTTACGGAATTGCTCCAATCCCTCACTTCGAATTCCTCAGAGAGCGCGAATAGAACTTCTGCTTCGGCTCTTGACCGGCTCGCACTTATTTCAATCGTAAAAAACTCAGTCGACACGGCTCAGGACCAACTCGATAAATCAGAACTCCTCGCGCCTGCTTCTGACATTCACGAGCTTGTACGCTCCTATGTAGCTCAAGCCCAGGGGGACATTGAGACCGCAGAGAGTTCGGTTAAAAGGGCGCTTGAGCTCTCAGAAAACAATTCTTTTTATCTCGCCCGACTCGCTGAACTCCAGATGGGACAGGGTCGAGTTCGTGAAGCATCGGAAACCGCAAAACGTGCTCAGGAAGGAGCCTCAAATGACCCGTATGTAATCGCGACTTATGGATTCTCGCAGCTTGCGCTGTACGAGCCTCAAGTGGCCAAACAAGCTTTTGAGCGAGCGCTTGAGCTGGATGAGGGTTACGGGATGGCGCAGTTCGGACTCGGCATGGCGTTGATTAATTCGGGCGAACTTGCTGAAGGGCGCGAAAGGCTTGAAAAGGCTGTTCATCTTGAGCCAACCAAGGGACTCTTTCGAAGTTACCTCGGAAAGGCATTCTTCGAAGAATTGAGTGAAGAGAAAGCTGACGACGAATACGCACTCGCGATTGAACTTGATCCAAACGATCCAACCCCGTACCTCTATCGAGCATTTAATAAGCTCTCACAAAACAGACCGGTGAATGCCCTTGAGGATATCGAGCGCTCAATTGAACGAAACGATGCGCGAGCGGTGTACCGCTCTCGCATGCTCCTCGATCAAGACGAAGCTGTGAGAACAACAAGCCTTGCGGAAGTATACAGCCAACTTGGGTTCTCCCAGGTTGCTCAGATTGAAGCACGAAAGTCGGTCAACAAGGACTACGGCAACTATAGTGCGCACCGACTCCTTTCAAATACCTTTACGGGAGATTTTTTCTCAGACGCCCAGTTCAGTGAGAGCCTCATAGCGGACCTTTTGTCTCCTGTCAGTTTTAACTCGTTTCAAAGTTTTAACGGATTTCGACCTGAAGCATCATTGAACGAATATTCAGCGCTATTTGATCGACCGGGGTACCGCACCGAAGTGAACAGCTCGTACTTAACTCAGGAGGACATCTGGGATTCAAGCGTTCTTCAAACAGGGAAGATCCAGGACTTCGGATATCGAGTCAGCGCTGCAGATTCTTATGCACGAGGAGAAAAGAGTAACGGAGACTTTGGAAGGGAGCACCGTTTTGATATCGCTGGACAGTATCAGCCTAATTACGAGAACCGATTTCTTGTGCGATCAGGGTACGGACGGCGAGAGGACCGAACAACAGTGGACGGTTCAAAGTTTGATGATTTTGACATCGGAGTTGGCTCGTTCCACCGTCTTGCTCCGAACACCAAGCTCATTAATTTTGTCGAGTACTTTGACCGAAGTTTAAAAACTGGAACAGACTTTGTTGATGAAGATGCAAGTCAAGTGGTCGTTCGAGGCGGCATGCCGCTGCAGAGTGACGACATCTCTCTCGCACTGGACCAGGAGACAGACGAGGATTTTCACTCAATACGGGGGAGTTCGCAGATTATCCACCAAGAAGACTTTGCTTCTTTCGTTGCCGGATTCGAATACGTTTACTTCGACGGTGATGGCGACGAACGAAGTATCATCATCGGGGATGACTTGGATTTCTTTACAGATCTCCTCCGTCGTCGAGATACTCGAGGGGAATACAACACGAATTCAGTTTCTGGATATGCTTACAGTACTTGGCATATCAACTCTTGGATGGATGTCGATTTTGGTCTCAACTATTCAGTTGTTGAAATGCCGGAATACGACGTCATTGCTCCGTTTGTTGATGGAGAACGCAGTGAGAGTCGCCTCTCTCCGAAGGCAGGTCTAACCTTTTATCCAACAGATGATCTCACCATCCGCTCTGCATATTACCGAGATCTTGGAATTGGAAACATAAGTGACATTGGGTCAATTGAGCCGACTCTCGTCGGAAGTTTTAACCAGGTATTTGGAGATCTCCCAGGGGCAAAGACTGAAAACTATTCAATAGGAGCTGACTATAAGTGGCCATCAAGTGCGTATGCCGGGCTTGAGTACACCTACCGAGATATCGCTCGAAGTGCTCCTGTGTATGAGACTCTTTTTACCGTCGATCTAGACGACCTTACAGATTCTCAATCGCTATCGCGAATGATTGCGGCAGAGTCTGAGAGAGAACATCTCATCCATTCGTATCTGTATAAAGTGCTGACTGAGGATCTCGTAGGAACCTTAGACTACAACAGAACATTGCTCGAAGCGGTCGATATTGATGAAAAGAACGAAGTTGATCAAATTGATG
>JAGRAO010000187.1 GCA_020434565.1 Bdellovibrionales bacterium | reverse complement strand
GTCGCATTCGTTCTCGTTCTCACCGGGGTCCTTTTTGGACTCATCGGTCATTGGTTTGAGATCTTTGCGCTTTCAGATTTTGGTTTTCTCCCCTCACGCCTCTTTGGACTTATGGGGAATTTTACGCTCGTTGCAGTACCGCTTTTTATCTTTATGGGTATTACCCTCGAGAAATCAGGACTGGCAGAAGAACTTCTCAAGACAGCCGAGACTGTCTTAAAGAGGATCCGTTCAGGACTTCCAATCTCACTTGTCCTCGTTGGAGCCCTTCTTGCTGCTTCGACCGGCATCGTGGGGGCCACCGTCGTAACGATGGGAATAATCTCCCTCCCGCGTATGATGCAGCGTGGCATTTCTCCACCCCTTGCGTGTGGAACGATTGCTGCGTCAGGAACACTCGGGCAGATTATCCCGCCATCAATCGTTCTGATCCTCCTCTCAGATATGATGAATCTTGCCGTTGCAGACGTTTTTGCTGCTGCGATAGTACCCGGCTGTCTTCTTGTCGTATCCTATATCGCCTACATTGTTTTCATCGCACGAATTCGACCTGAACTCATTCCCGATCAAGCTGGCGAAGCGGAAACCCATTCATATTCTGAGCTTTTCGTACGAGTCATTCGAAATCTCATTCCTCCACTGCTCCTGATCTTGATCGTCATCGGAAGTATCTTATTTGGCGTCGCCTCTCCGACAGAGTCTGCGGCATGTGGGGCGTTTGGGGCATTTCTGTTGTGTGCAATCAGGAAGAGAGTCTCGGTCCAGATGCTTAAATCTACCGTGGTTCAAACAACTGCTGTGACCTCAATGGTGTTCACCCTCCTCATCGGTGCCCAGGTTTTTAGTGTTGTCTTTCGAGGGCTCTATGGAGATGAGGTGATATCTGATTTTATTCTTGGACTCGAGATTCCAACACCTCTCATTCTCCTGACGGTTCTGGGTCTTCTCTTTATCCTCGGCTTTTTCCTCGATTTTATGGAGATCTGCTTTATCGTTGTTCCGATCGTGACACCGCTTCTTGTGACTGACCTTCACGTAAATGGGCTCTGGTTGAGTATTTTGATAGCGCTTAACCTTCAGACTTCTTTTCTCACTCCTCCTTTTGGGTTTGCGCTTTTTTATTTAAAAGGGGTAGCTCCACCTCAGATTACAACGGGAGATATTTACCGAGGCGTTTTCCCTTTTGTGGGGCTTCAGATTTTTATTCTTGCCATCGTCTGGGCCTTCCCGGAGCTCGCTACAGCCCTCCCAAGCTACCTTTTTGGGAACTAGCGAAGCCCAGAACAAGTCCCAATCCTGCGCCTTCTCCTCTTTTTTGTCCTGCTCCAGACAGTCGAGAAATGGAAGAATGAATTTGGAGCAGGACGAGGACAAGGAGCAGGGACCCAATCTGGAGAGGACCGGGGAAGCCCTGAACAAGTCCCAATCTCGTTTGGCGAAAGAATCTTGAAAAGATTTTCTTAAGCGGTGCTACTTGCGGAGAAACTCGACGTCTCCTTCCTCGTTGATCTTCAGATCTTCGTAGGGTGCAGTTTTCCGGCGATAGAACTCCTCAGCGATACAGTGCAGCACACCAATTGCCTCATTGTGGTCGGCGTACCTCATCTGCTTACCGTACACCGTGTGAAGCAGTTGAGTAACGATGTAATTCAGGTGCCCTGGGCGAGCCATCCGATCAACCGGTATTTTCTGCGCCAGTGAAACTATCAGCTCATGGTACTGCTCTCTCTCTTCACTTTGAATGTATGGCATAGTTCCTCCAGTTCTTCTTATGTTGAAATTTTCGTCGAAAAACTGCCATCCGTATCGCGATTATTCTCTCGACACTGGAGACGGAAGTTCTCGAAATCTCTCATGCACCTCAAACGAATATGGCATAGCCGGACTCGTCCCAACCCGCTCCGTTGAAAGTCCCGCAACACAGCTGGCAAATGCAATCGCAGATTTGATGTCATTTCGGTAGCGGACAAGTCCAGCAGCGAGGCCCCCACTGAAGGCATCTCCTGCCCCGGTTGTATCAATCGCATTCACTTTGGGGGCGCTTGCTCGAAAGAATCCTTCCCCAAGTGAAATGCGGCCATCAAGACGATGATGCGATACAAAACATCCTGTCCCCCCAAGAGTGACAATGACGAGCGGAACCCCGCACAGCTCACACAATCCTTGTAACTCCTTATCTGTCCTTTCCCAGAATCGCTCGCCAGGATCGTCCCCGAAGAGTTGCTTGAGCAAAGAGGTGAACTCTGATTCGTTTGGAGTGATAACATCAGCCTTTTGGAGTAGCTCAACAGAGAGCTCTGGATTAATAGGGGCTGGATCGAGGATTGAAATAGAAGAGGACTCTCGAGCGATCGAAAGAGTTTCATCAACAGCTTCAATATTCATCTCAAGCTGCGTTACGACAATCTTTGCATCGTGAAAGAGTGCCGCCCGTTGCTGAACAAAGGAACGGGAGAGTCGACCATTAGCCCCGAGCGCAACGACAATCTGATTCTGCGCCTTCCCATCCACCACAATTGAAGCAACACCCGTATGAGACGAGTCAATTCGCTCGAGAAAAGCGGTAAGAGACTCTTCGTGCGCCACAAAATTCTCCGCTTCAACTGCAAAGAGATCGTTTGCCACCGCTCCCAAAAACTGCGTCACAACTCCCTGACGAGAACACGCCACAGCCTGGTTAAAGCCTTTGCCGCCGGCTCCTGACTGAAAAGTTCCGAGTCGAGTTTCCCCCGGTGCCGGGAGTTGCTCAGTTCGAAAGGAGAGATCCTGCACGTAGCTTCCTACTACTACGACGTCTGCCATAATCAAATCCTACTCTGATTTCGTACTAGTCTTTTCGCGACTCCGCCCCATCAGGCTCAATCCTCTTCGGCGTACAACCCCCGGCTTTCCTTGTCTAAAAGAATCGCTTTCATCTCATCCTCAGCGATAAGTTCTGAAAATCCCGACCCAGGCAACGAGCGAAACCAACGATACACAGCTTCCCGATCGGGTTTCTGGAGAACAGCCGACATGCTCTGTACCTCTCGAAAGGCAGAGATAATTTCACGAGCAACAATATTCGACGCTGCCTTGAGCGCGGCCACGGTACTCGGCTGGCCGAGCCTTTCGCGCTGATATATCGCCATTGCATCAAGGAGTACAGTCTTCGAACGAGGATAGAAGCTCATCATAAGATTCCAAGGCTCGCTCCCTTGATCTCCACCCTTTCGAAAATCAGTTCGGACAATGACTGAGGGGATATCGAGCATCTTTGCCAACATAAATTCGACAATTGTTCCGGAGTCAGGTTCTGGCCCATCAAAATGAAAGAGTCCAAGATCGCACCGCAGCACAGCAGAGATATCCTGATTGCGGATTGAGAGCGGGGTAGTTTCTCGTTGCTCAAGATCTTGCGGCAAGATACATCGATAGGTTCCTCCCGAGGCGTCGTGGAGCGCGTCAGCCAGAAGCAAATTCCCGCTCAGATGTTTGAGGCTAAAGAGCTCTCCCGCCAAGTAAACTCGATACATGAAGATCTCCCTCCTTCCGACAAGAACGAATTAGGCAAGACTCTATAGCAATCCTCGAAAGTATTGATACGAAGAGGCGCCATTTTTGGTGACCACTCTAGAACGTTCGACGAGGAAATCAAATGCGAAAATTCTCCAAGTCACCAAAGAGGAGCGCTAGAAGCCTTCCCATAAAGTTGTTGGAGTACGAAGCAGAAGTTCGGGACTGAAATGGTCTCTCCCTCATTCTTTCCAAACCAGGATCCTCCTCCTTGTTCTCGTCTTGCTCTCGCTCCAGATTCGCTCTCGCTTTCTTGGCTGTAATGGAAGCTTCTCTCCTCCTCGTCTGGAGCAGGATAAGGACGAAGACGAGGAACAGCAGATTTCGATCCAAAGCTCTCGGTACGTTGACTTTCCGCGGGAAATCGGGACTTCTTCAGAGCGTCCCTATACATCGAGACGTCTCTTGATGGCATCAAGTTGATTTCTTAAACCATCCATCTCTGAGAGGAGGAGGTGTATCTCGTCCGCTATCGTCAATGCCTCACTCTTTCGGCGTTCGGCGAGCTCTTGAGCCGACTCCTCAGCCTGCATCTCTGCCATCCCATTCATAATCACCCCGATGAAAAGGTTTAAGATGATCATGGTGCCCACCAAAATAAACGAGATGAAATAGAGAGGAGCTACGAGAGGGAAGGTATCCGGCTGAATAGCTTGAATCTGAAGTCCCCCAAACTGCCAACTATCACTGCCATAGATCTGGATATTCATTATCTCGTTCCACCCTTCGAGCGTAACGACCTGGAATAGCGTAATCATCGCTGTCTGCAAGTTTCCGAAATGAAGAGGGTCGTTCTCTCGAAAAAGAAACGTTCCGAGGCACGCATAGATATAAAATAACAATAAGAGAAGGATACTTATATAACCAATGGAGGGGATGCTTTTGAGAAGAGCACCCACTAAGAATTGCAGCCGCGGCAGAGCTGAGACGAGACGGAGCACTCGCAAGACTCTCGCAAGCCGAAGGACCGCGACAAACTCGGTGTGATAAGGCAGCAAACAGACAGCAACGATCAAGAAATCGAAAGTACTCCAGGGATCGAGAAAAAATCGGTAGGGCTTGTTTCCGTATGCACCGATACGAATCGCAATTTCAACAACAAAAATCCCGATAATGAGACTGTCGAGAAAATGGACAACTGTACCGTACTGATCCATGAGCTGAGGATAGGTCTCAAGCCCTACAAGAACGCCAGCAAGGACAATAGTAAAGGTAATAAAATCTCGAAATTGTTTTGAGCGACTCATAGCACGAAGCCTTCCCACGATTTTGTGAGAGAAACTTTCTTCGAATGTTGGAGTTCTGGCTTGGCTCATAAATCCCACGTATGCACGAGGCTAAACTTCCAGCCCCGTTCCGGCTGACACTACCAAAAAGTTCTCCTTCCGCGAACCCTTTCAGTAGCTTCAGGCAATTGACCAAGAGGCGACGAATCGGGGAGAGGTTTTATTCTCAGGGAAGCTGAGGAGATCGTCGCGGCTATTCGTTGCGCAGAAGAGTCAAAACAAGTGCCGGCTGTTGATTCGCTTGAGCAAGGATAGCAGCCGTTGACTCTTGGAGAATTGAGAGGGTTGTCAACTGAGCGACTTCAGAAGCGATATCGGCGTCTTCTATCCGGGAGCGAGCAGAATCATAGTTTTCGACTGAAGAGCTCAAAACATTTGTTGCAGAAGTCAGCCGGCTCTGAAACGCACCGATCACCCCCCGCTGGAGCGTCAAAGCATCCAAGCTTCTCGAGAGAGGAGCAAGCGCCTGTAAAGCATCAGCCTGCGTCGCCAAGGAGAAATCCAGTAGGGGATTTATTCCTGAAATTGAATTTCCCTCAGCAAAAGCAGCACGGAGTTTGGGAGAACCACCTCCACTGTCTCCAACAACCGCGATGTCAGAAACTCCGTCGTTATCGAAATCTCCGATGGTAAGACCATCAACATCCCCTACCGAGTAAGCATAAGAGACCGAAACAGAGAAAGTTCCATCACCGGTCCCATAACTGATCCGCACCTCTTCGGCACCTGAAGTAATGCCCGCTGCAACATCAAGTATCCCATCGCCGTTGAGATCACGTATTTCAATATCTGATATCGTACCATTTCCAAATGCATTCGTAACGATATCGGTAAAGGTTCCATCTCCGTTCCCAAACAATACCTGTATCGAAGCGCCCCCTCCGTCGTTTCCTCCAGCTATGATATCGAGGTTGCCGTCTTGATTAATATCAGCGAGTTGTACATCGATTGTGCTCGTGTCCTGTCCGCCGATAGACTGCGCAGCACCAAAGGTACCGTCACCATTCCCGAGAGAGATACTAAAAGTGGTCGCACCGCTATCGTAGGAGGTGAAAAGGTCTGCTATTCCGTCACCGTTAAAATCACCGAGCTGAACGATCGTGCTCCCACTCCCAAAACTGGTGGATTGTGAGAGTGTAAATGTTCCGTCGCCGTTTCCGAGATATGCGTTGTAAACTCCAGCATTGCCGACAGCGATATCGAGAATACCGTCTGAGTCGAGGTCTGCTATCGAAAGCGACTGAAGATTTGCTAGCCCGGTTGAGGTCTGCAGTTCATCACCAAACGATCCATCTCCGTTTCCGAGGCGAACGCTGATCACAGCATTATCACCGTCGACATCTCCGACAGCTACAAGATCGAGGACTCCATCGTTATCGAGATCGCGTAAGCTCAGATCATTTAGCCCCCCGTCTGGAGCGGCATACGTGACCATATCTTGAAACGTGCCATCGCCGTTTCCAAGTTGAACGTAGATAAACCCAGGCTGATAATCTCCTGCCGCTACATTGGAGAGTCCTCCGTAGACAAGATCGAGATTCCCATCTCCATCCAGGTCCGCCGATACTGCATCAACTCCCTTAATACCCGAAGCCTGGTTTCCGAGCAGAGTGAACGATCCAAATGTTCCATCTGCGAGAGCTCCTCCAAGCTCGCTAAAAATTCCACCATCAACTCCAAAACCACCCTGAAGCCTCAACCCATCAGCAAGAGATCCGTCAAAGAGCTTGGTGCCGTTAAACTCTGTCGATTGAGCAATTCGGGTAAATTCATCACTCAGCGCTTGGGCTTCAAGATCAAGCGCCTCTCGTTGAACTGTTGAGAGAGACCCATTCGCGGCCTGGTTTGCAAGTTCTTGTATTCGAATGACAACATTTTCAAGCTGTTCGATTGTGGAATCGGCGATATTGAGGAGAGAGATTCCATCATTAAGATTTCGAACTCCTTGATTGAAAACTCTTGAATCGGCTCGAAGGGAAGATGCTATAGCGAGACCAGCCGCGTCATCGCTTGCGCGATTTATCCGCATACCAGAAGAGAGCCGCTCGAAGACAGACGACAACTTCTTTTCGGTACTGCCGAGCTCTCGCTGCGCGTGCAGAGAGGCGCTATTTAATCCTAAAGTGACACCCACACGTACATCCTTGTGTGATTGACGCTAAGTCCTTAGCTACACAAAGAATCGTGAGAAACCCTCCCTCGGTGAACAATCGGGCGCGCAATACCCCGTGAAGAGCGAAAAAGAATTGGCCGAATGCTCCTTCTGCCTACGAAAAACTATGATAATTGGGGTGAGAAACGTGACCCCGGAACAAGAAATGCTCCCGAGTGATGCGTTTCAAAATCTTGGACCCAGTCCAAGTTTTGATAGCGGAAAAAAGAAGCTCAGGTTTTTCAAGGACGGTGTCTTCGACACCTCTCACGTGATCCCGGAACAAAGAAACATTTCGAGTGATACGTTTGAATCGAGTTCTTTATCAATTGTGGCAGGGGGTGAA
>JAGRAO010000186.1 GCA_020434565.1 Bdellovibrionales bacterium | reverse complement strand
AGAGCCGTGCCCTATCATTACTATGAGAAGGCTCCCATGTTCTTCTCCATTCTTTTGGGCGAGGAGAGAGGCGGCCGCGTTTTCCAGATCTGAAATGTCTGAAGGTCGCACTGTCTCAACCGCTATTCCAAGTTCTGCGCTTAGTTGCTCTTTCCATATTCGAGACTCTCTCCCGAACCAGTCGAATACCTCTATCGGACGATTATCTCCGTAAACTATAAGCGCATGGGTAGGTGCTCTAGAAGTTCGATCGGAGAGATCACTTGATTGAGGGGTCTGTCGAATAAGCCCGAGTGTCCCGAGGTCGTCCTTCCACGATCCCTCAAGGAGCCCTCCGAGAACCGCACGCAGTCCGCTCGTAAGATGGCCATAGGCGATCGTATGATCTGAGTAGAATTTGCTTGCTTCTCGGTGAGTATCGTCAACCTGCTCTCCTGACAAGAGCCCACTCCGAATTTTCCCCTCGTAGTGCCCTCGAAGTGGTGTCCAAAAACTTACTTGAGAGGTCGAGGACGCTGAATAAACATTCACGTTATCGGACCAGAAGAGGTTTGGCAGAGCCGCTGTCATTCTCTCTCGAAGAAACTGCTCTCCTGAGAGAGAGGGATAGTGTGTTGACTCATTCAAGAGGCGAGATATCTGCTCCGCAAGCGCTCCCGGTCTTCCGCCAGAGGGATCCCCAATCAGCCACACCAGTTGTCGGTCAAGGCTATCCATCTGATGGCTTGATACACTGGGAAGTCCAACTTGGAGCTGTATAGGCAGTGAAGCAAAAGCCTCCAAAACAACTGAGCGTTCGAGAGGTGAGAGGCCGTCTAGTCCCTTACACAACTGTGCATACTGAGCTAAAACAGTGTCGGGTGAGTAAGCAAATCGCGCATCGAATTTTGAGTCAAAGATCATACCCCTTGGAGAGCCCTCTACTCCAGCGATACTCCCCTCAATCATGGCAGCTTGAGCGCTCGGGGTGCACTGAGTAAACCAATCAGACCTTAATTGCTCTGAGGCACTCACTGAAAAGCCGCCCATTCCTCCTCGCATTGAGGGCGGTTCATAGTCGATCCGTTGAATGTAAGAATTCAACAGATAATTGTGCCAGGCACGGGCCCTCTCCCCGAGATAGCTGTAACTTGGGAGGGTCTCCACTTCGATCGTCTCCCGGGTATCGGTTGGAGCAGGGATATAACTCTCCGCGAGAGTAGAAAACTCAGCTTCTGCTGTAGCGATTCTCTGAACTTCGGGATCCTCCTCTCCAAAGATCCGTTGCAAAAGGAGCCGAGATTCGCACAGCACGGGATAGTATGTATGAACTACTCGGTATGAGTCATCGCCGTAATGTTCGAGAGCTCGAATTGATGCATCTGCCATTCGAATGCAATCATTGAGCATCTCTTTTCTGAGTTCACTCTCGCCACCTTCTGGGAGGAGTCGGCTACACGCTTCAAGAGAGCTTGCGAAGAGAAGAAACTCGTTTGCTCCTTTCCAGGGATGTGGCGCTTCGATGCCATCTTTGGTCTCAAAATAGGAGTCGCGCTTTGAACGATACATCTCAAGTGACGAATCTATTATCGACTGTATTGCTTGTGCTTGCTCGGGAGTTTTCTCTAAAGGTCCACAAGAAGTGAGCGCCGCTAACTCGGTTACGGCCGAGTACTCTCGATATCCCTCATCGGAGGAATATGAGTTCCACCAGTGGCACCAATCAGCGTGAAGATCGACACGCCCTTCGCTGATCCTGGCGATTCTCGCGAGAGTGTTGTCCAGAAGTGCAGTCTGGATCTGTTGAACCGACTCCTCGGAGTTTTCGATCTCATGACGAATGGTGGAAGCTGCTCTCTCGTATGTTTCGCTGTCAGGAAAAGCGCGTTCTTTGAACGACGGGACCCCAAAGAATCTCTGAAATGCCTTCACGCGGGTTTTTGGCGAAAAATCAGAGTAAACCGGCGGAGTCCAACCGAGCGAACCTTGGTCATGAAGGGCGCCTCGCAAATAGTCTTGTGAACCACTTGAGGCGTCTGCAAAGAGCACTGCGGAGTGTGCAGCGACTCGCGCGTTAAGACACCCTTGTAATTCGGCTGAGTCAAGGAGTTGGACTGGGAGAGATTCTGAGCGAAGTTGACGATAGATCCTCTGTCTCGAAGCTGCTCTTGAAAAGGCCAGAGCCGTTCGAATAGCCGTTACTTCGATCCGATCGTCTTCCGTCATTTCGTCATTTCGAAGATTCTCTCTTTCGATGAGTTGAAAAAAGCGCTCTCCATGAATTGCGAATACGCCCTCTTGAGAAAGATAGCACAGCTCACCGCTTGGTCCTTCCCACTCCATTTCTGACTGGACGACTACTTGGAGGCCCTGGGCCAAACACTCTCGCAACTGAGGATCAAAAACGGAGAGAGCCGTAAGTTTTTGATCCAAGACCTCTGGAAACGAGCGTACCGTCGGGTCACTTGAAAGCGGGTACGTTGGGCAGACCAGCCGTATTGAGCCTGAACTGGAGCGAAACGTTTCAAGGGAGCTTCTCGAGCTAAGATAAGCATCGAGTCGATTGAGACCTACAACGGATGCCGCAAGAAGTGCGCCCTCTCCTGCGAGGCGAGCTAGTCCAATAAACCTCTCTCGATGGGTCTTTTTCGTCTTTCCCTCTTCCGAGTTCTCTGTATCACTTGGAGTGACATCCGATCCTTCGAGAGCAGTCAGTACTTTCTTTTCCCTCTCTTGCATGCGGTTACCTGGGGTAAGGCCATTTCCTTCAGTATACCGGGCCACTGATTGCTATCCGACGGGAGCACCTCCCGGAGGGTGTTATGAATTCACCGGAGAAGAAAGTGTTGCAAGGAGCGGAATTCTTTAAAAATTTAGGGGAACTTCGCTCTGGGATCGGCCAATTAGACCTGCAGAAGTGAAAGCGCCAGCCGGGGCTGTGAATTGGCCTGAGCGAGGACGGCTGCTGCTGCCTGTTCTTTAATACGTTGCTGAACGAGTCGAGCACTTTCTACCGAAAGGTCGGCCGAACGTATTCGATCAGAGGCTGCGTCGAGCTCTACCCTTTTTGAGCTGAGCAACGAATTTGCTGTTTCAATTCTCGAAAGACTCGCTCCAATACTCGCTCGCGTCTGCGATAGGCGATCGAGATCATCATCAAGAGAGTCAAGCGCTGTGCGTGCGTTATCAACCGAGAGAATATCAGTTGAGTTCCGAAGGAGGGAGATAGTTCCGAGATCGGTGGAAGTGGTAATAAGGTTACTGAGGACAAAATGTACAGGATCGTTGGTTGCTATACTGAATGCAGTAGAAGCTGAGTCATTGTAGCCATCACCGTTAAAATCACCGGTTATACTGGTGGAAGACTGATTGACCACGGTGGTGAGTCCTGCAGTGAATCCAATAATCGTTCCGTCGGTCTGAAAATCGAGCCGACCAAGGCTCGTCGCACCACCGACGTACTGTATGTCGATGTCAGCCCTTCCGTTCGATTTAGTTTGTGCGGCAAAGGTTTGAAAGTCGGTTGCTGTGCCACCAGTTCCAACTTGAACAGAGTACGAATCAGCGAGAGTGGGACCGGATTCCCCGCCAAGAAAGGTCTGAACAGTCAAAAATCCGTTTGCCCCTTTCTTGCTCAGCTCGAATCCGATTGCAATGAGGTCATCGATTCCGTCACTATTGAAGTCGGTTTTAAGGAGCCGCTGATCTTCCTCCACGACGACCCCTCCAGCTATGGAGCCTCCACCCAGATCAATGTTTGTTGAAGAACCGAGGCTCTCCGTTACGGAAGTGCCAAGTGAGGGGAGGATGTCGGTAACAACGCTGCTACCACCTGCTTCGATATTCAGCCGACCAAATCCAGATGAAAGAATATTGAGTCCATTGAACTTGGTAGAGGCGATCAATCGATCGTATTCGTTCGAAAGTGACTGATACTCGGCGTTAAGAGCACTCCGTTGAGTGTCTGAGAAGATGCCGTTGGCGGCTTGTTGAGCGAGTTCTTTTTGTCGCGTTACTATAGCTGTGAGTGATTCTGTGCTCCCGTCAGCGATATTGAGGAGCGAGATCGCATCGTTGATGTTGCGCATTCCTTGAGTTGCAATTCGGGATCGAACCGAGAGCCCATCCGAGATTGCAAGACTAGCCGCATCGTCAGATGCACGATTGATCCGTTGCCCGGACGCAAGTCTCTCGAACACTTCACCGAGAGTGTTACGAGTAGCTCCGAGCTGCCTCTGCGCTTGAAGCGAGGCTAAGTTACTTCCAAATCCAAATAAACCCAAGGTCAGTCCTTGACCGAGTAGTTCACACACACATTGACAGATCTAAATAGCGACAGGTTTGTTAGTGATCTTGACTACTTTTGCTTGTTACAAGCTCAAACGAGAGGGCATTCTGCGAAAAATGCCTAGAGCAGTCGTGGAGAAACCCTGCTTTTGAGAGGAGAGCAGTGATTGTCTGATCTCCTCTGTAGATTTCTCGTAGTTTTGAAAGTGCCTCTTTGAGGGACCCTTCCTGGGCCAAAATCCGGATCAGATCTCGTGAAGCAGGGTCAATTGTAACAGATTGATGATATGCGTTCGGAATGACGACTTGCCGATCTGCATAATGCGAGACAAGCGAATCAAGATGTATGGCATCGTCAGGCTCAAGGAGTCGTATCTGTTCAAAGCCAACAAAGAGTTCAACGAGTCGACGGGGAAAGACATGTAACAGAAAACCAATCACCTTGCGTCTGTTTTCAGGAGTATCCCCACCACACTCTCCGGTGAGCTCTTCAACAGATACGAGATTTGGGTGTCGAGAACCGAGATACGAGAGTGCTTCGATTGCGAAGGGATTTGAAATTTCCACAATCTGGCCGGAGTCGATGCGTTCGAGCTTCCCGCCAGGCTCTCCAGAGATGCGGACTCGACTCAGTATCTTTGTGTTCTCAGGAAACGACTCTTCGGTTAAAGTCTCCCGCAGTGGTGCGCTTGCGTGGGTGATAAAAGCAGCATGAAAAGGGCGACAGGTAAAGTAATCAAAATATTGTTCACGTTTCACGAGATCATTTTTACAGAGGGAAAGTACCGCTTGCGATACTGCTTGAGGGAGCCCAATCCCATCGATGTGGGTAAGATGAGAATCTGCAAAGTAGAGAAGAGAGTGTCTCGAAAGCGCTTCGCCGAATTCAAGTATTGAAACGGGATTGTTAAAGACCTCGAGATAGTCATGGACAAAATGGGTGGGGTCGGAGAGCTGAATGTCGTCTCGTATCTCTTTTATTACCGTCGAAAAACCGCTTTCTCGGAGAGGAGTGCCCTCTAAAATTGACCCAAGAAATCGAAGGGCATGAGAATGAGCGTCAGAAGCGCTCAAGCAGGGATCAAGGTGTGAACGAAGCATCTCTCGAACCATTTGCCGAAGATGCCAGCCGGGGTATGAGTTGAAACTCACGTAGGCTACTCCGGAAGGAGAGAGCCAAGAACAGATTTTAGAGAGGAGAGTTTCTTGAGCTTCCTTTGGGATCCACGAAAAGAGCCCATGAGCGATAATGTAATCAAACTTTTTCTCTGCAAAGATATCTGACTCAAAGCTCTCGGCGTAAAAAGAAATATTGGAGAGTTCAAGACGAGATACGAGCTTTTCGGCCTCAGTAATCTGATTGGGCGAGAGATCTATGCCGCAAAAATGATCTCTTGGATTTCTGTAAGCCATCGGTATGATGTTTCCACCTGAGGCACATCCGAGTTCCAAGACTTTAAGCGGAGACTTCTCCAAACCGGAGAGTCCGTAGAGAGCCGCGAGAAATCGCGCCCGTTCGAGCGAGGATTCTTGATAGCAGTAGGAGAGATACGGCGAGTCTTCGTAGCTCTTTTTCAGCTCGTTTTGTTCTGAATTCATATTAGAGCAGTATCACTGGGGAGCTGCTTTCCCAGCAAGGCAAAAGCGGGAAATTAGGGGATAGTTCCAACTGTTCCATAATTTTGATGACCTTATGGAATAGATTTGTCCACCTCGCTCCTCTGCTCAAGCCCTCCAACGTGTCAGCGAGATTTGTCTAGAACTCCTGCAGACCCGAGCTCCCCGGGGAGGAAGGAGCACCCTTGCCCTGTGTGGACGGGCCACGAAGCTGTTTCATATACTCGTTCTCCTGCGATTTCGCTCGAGTGCACATCGGTGAAAAGATTCCGTCTCGATAGCAAATAGCAAGGCTCGAGGTCGGAAGAATGCGAATGAGTCGGTCAATGAGGTTCTGGCAAACTGCCGGGACGATTCGGAGACGAACCGTATCTGAGGTTTTTGTTTTATTGCCCTCGTCTTCCGGGCCGGAAATACCTTTCAGCTCTTCAAGGAGTTTTGCCGTTGGAGACAACTCTTTCGATGGCTCGGACGGTGTTACTTTCTTTTCAGGAAAAGAAGAGTCGTTTAGCGACTCACGACTCTTGTTAAAGGATTCCAATAAGTCCCGCGTTTCTCGATCGAATCCAGAAGCTAGGCCATTCTGCGGGAGCTTCGCCGATATTCCGCTCTTTTGAAACTCGTCACGCAGCATCGTGCGCGAGCTCACCGGAGAACAGCTCTCCTTGAGTTCGGGCTGAAAGGCAAGTGAGATCTCTCGATAAAGTTCGTAGGTTGGCTTTTTTCGAAAATCAGTCTCCTTCTGTCTCAGTTTCTCAAAGAGTTTGTAACTTACTATGGCTTTCCCGTCGTTCTGATAGAGTCCTGCAGAGGAGTAGTCGACGGTGAACTGCGACAGATAGGCCGATTCGCAATTTGGCGAATTATAGCCTTGGGAAATGCAAGTGAACTGAGGATTGTGGGGATCGATCGCCCTGAGCTTTTCGAGGAGCGAAAGACAGTTGGTGTCCTCAGGCAAACCGGCAAAATCCTGGTCCCGAGAAAAGTTCGGCATACAAACGGCACTGGCATACTCCTCCAGGGCGTATATATATCGTGCCGTCGCCGCTTCATCTTTATCAAAGTTATACGCAGTTTCAGCTTGAAAATATTCCCACTCAAATGCCTTCGCTATCGAAGTCTTCGTGGTGTCAGATAGGGCCTCTTCTTTCGATTCCCCGAGAGCAAAGGGGAGAAATCCGAACCAGCAGAGAGCGATGAGAGAAGAGAACGATATCCGAGCTACTATTCCTGAGCTTTTCTTCATTGGGTGCTTTGCGTTGTCGTTGAATTGACCTTGTTATGCTTTAAAAAATAAGAAATGCTACCTCAGCAAGCTTTTAAAACTGCAGCGAATGTCGTTTTTGTGCACGAGTCTTTCTGTGATGTATCGTACTGCGGCGCGGCAAGGTCTCACAAGGGAGACGTTCTAACCCTTTAGAAAGCTCAAATGAACACAGAGGTTCGGATTAAAAGCCCTGCTAC
>JAGRAO010000185.1 GCA_020434565.1 Bdellovibrionales bacterium | reverse complement strand
CCTCAGTGCAGCAAGTGAATCAACTGCTTAAGCAGTTTGCCGAAATGCGAAAGATGATGAAAAAGTTTAGCAAAATGGGAGCTGGAGGAATTGGGAAACTCCTCGGCGGTCGAGGACTTGGCGACATCTCCAATCTTCTCAAAGGTTAGGAGTTCGTCCGATAGTATCGGGCTGACAAAGAATTCTTTCGGTATTCTTCCTCTGGAGCTCTCGGAATCAAACTTAGCGCTCTGTCATGTACGAGCCCGTTTGAACAAACAAAATAGGAAAAAGCCGGGGGTTGAAAATAAAATTTTACTTCATTCCCGAATTCGTCTGAAACCCTTCCCCCACTCGCTTCAACGAGCGCTACATAAGCAGCGAGATCCCATTCACTATGGCGCTTGAGTCGAATTACCGAGGCATCAAACCGCCCGGTACATAACTCCCGCACACCGAAGCAGGTGCTCTCAGCTTCTCGAAACTGTAGGGGCGACACCGATGGCGGAAAATTTCGGGTCGAAAGTCCTCCCTCTCGGATCGAATCCTGAAGTGAAACCGAAATCTTCGTTCCGTTTCGGAATGCGCCGTGCCCTACCTGACCGTAGAACATCTCTTTCAATGCCGGGAGATACACCACTCCAAATACCGATCGATTTCCCACAACCCGAGAAAGAAGAACGCTGAATTCCGGTCTTCCTCGAGAAAAGGACCATGTTCCATCGAGCGGATCGATCACCCAGACCGTATCTTTTGAGCGTAAATCAGAAGTTGGATCGGTCTCTTCTGAGAAATATCCGTCTTCGGGAAAGAGCTGTCGCAGCTGCTCTAGCAAAAAGGTATTACTTTCGATATCCGCGTCTGTAACCGTTGAGCCGTCAGCCTTTTTGCGAGCGCCCAAAGACTTCGTGGGAGCCGCCTTCCCTGGCCAGTACTCAAGCAAGATTTCTCCCGCATCCCGAACAATCTGTTCAACCTGTTGAATTTCGTTTTCAGAAAGCCCGCTCTTCTTCACCAAAAATCACACCCGCGATCAAATCCGTCCCTTACGACTCAAACTGACTCCTCAGGAATCCAATCCGAGGCTTCCATCTTTTGAAAGATAATAACTGGCTCTTGGAGCGGACTCCCGACGGGAACCGGCTCAAGCGCATCTGACCAAGAAATTTCAGAAAGTGTTTTCCCAAAAAGAGCCAAGATCTTCTCTGATGAGAACGGAATAAACGGGCATAAAACCACTCCCAGAAACCAAATCGAATCGAGCGCTATCTTAAGAGTGGCTTCGGTGCGGACCATATCATCTTTGCGGGTTTTCCAAGGAGCGAGTTCATCTACATAGCGATTACTTGCCCGGGCAAATTCCATCGCCGTTTCAAGAGCAGGCTTAAATTGAAACGTATCTAACTGCTGAGACAAGGTTGAAAAAGCTTTCTCTCTCAGCTCAACATACGCTCGATCTACTTCGTTCAACTGTTCAGAATGCGCACGAGGGACAGAGTCCCCGCAATACTTTTTGGTAAACGAAATAATTCTATTTACAAAGTTACCAAGAGTATTCGCCAAATCAGCGTTGTTACGCTGAACGAGATCTTCGGGCTTGTACACAGCTCGAGATTTCTCGGGGGCTATAGCAGTCAGATAGTATCGAAGGGTGTCGGGATTGCCTCCTTGGCGAATGTAATCACCAATCCAAATCGCTGTTCCACGAGATTTCGAAATCTTTTCTGCTTCGTTCTTATTGGGAAATTGAATATTCAGAAATTGGTTCACGATAACCCCCTCAGGCAAGCGGAAGCTCCCTTCAGCACTCAACATCGCTATCCAAATGACACAATGAAAAATCGTGTTATCCTCTCCGATAAAGTGGAGGATGTCGCATTCATCATCCTTCCACCACTTTGAATAGAGTTGGCAATCACCATCACGCTCGGCGCATAGCTCCATCGTGTTTGAGATGTACCCAATCGGCGCATCGAACCAAACATAGAGAACTTTTCCCTCAGCCTCTGGTTCATCGAGGGGAACAGGTATGCCCCACGAGAGATCGCGCGTCATGGAGCGTTGAATCAAACCGCTTGAGAGGAGTCCTTTCACATAGTTTCGGGTATGCTCTCGAATAGTGGCGCCATCCAACCACTCCTCGACAACCGTAGAAAAGCGAGACAGGTCAAGAAACCAGTGAACGGTCTCGCGAACAACGGCGGGTTCTCCCGACAGAACACTCTTTGCCTCGAGCAGTGTAGTACTGTCGAGTACTTTTCCGCAGTTCTCGCACTGGTCCCCGTTTTGATCAGGAGTAGAGCAGTACCCACAGACACCCTTTACAAACCTATCGGGAAGGAACTGTTTCTTGACCGGATCATAAAACTGTTCGGTCGATTTCTTTTCGAAGTAGTCCTTCTTGTACAGCTCGAGGAAAAAATTTTGGCTCGTCTGAGCGTGGTATGGGTTACGGCTTGTAGAGCTATAGACGTCAAAGTGTATTCCGAGACTCTCGAAATCTTCCTTCTGAATCTTCCCGTAATATTCGGCGACCTCGGCAGGGGTTTTCCCTTCACGATCGGCAGAGAGGACGATTGCCACTCCGTGATCGTCCGAGCCACAGACAAACCTCACATCTCGCCCAGTAAGCCTTTGATATCGAACATAGGTATCAGCTGCCAGATAGCACCCAGCCACATGGCCAACATGGGGCCGCCCATTTGAATAAGGAAGAGCTGCTGTTACGAGAAGTCGCTTCATGAGAAACCTTTCACGCAAAAGAGTAACGTGTGAGACGATTTCGGCTCTTGAGCAAAGAAGCACCCGCCGACGAACGCCCCTCGCTGGTATAGCACACTAGCAAAGAACGAAACGCAACGAGCGAAAGTCGATCTCGGATCTGATTTTACTACGCCACCCGAACCCGCATTGCAGTTGAATCATGCTGGTTCCTGACAAATTCCCATCGATTTCCTGAATTGGAGCGTAGCCAAGTCAAATCCTAAGGCTTTGTCACCGGCCTGCTCTCGCCTCAATTGTCGAAAAAAGCCTTCAAAGCTGGCCCTGCTTCTATTGGCTTCTTGAAAAAGATAAAAAAATGGGACCACCTGGGTCCCACTTTCCGCTGACAGCCTACTTGACTCCTCGTCCTCCACGAACGATGTCGTCTCTTTGTGCCCAATTCTGCGAGTTGAGGGCGTAATTGCTCAGCCGGCTGATTGATCGAAACGCTGGCCAAAAGTTTGAGAGTTATCTCTCCGGCGTATGGAGGAAACTCTCTCATTCATCCTTCATTACCAGTTCGAGAGTCTCTGGGAAATCGCTTCTAAACTTCTATAACTATCTGAATATACGAAATTAAACCCCGGCCGACTTCGTCCCAGAACGATCAATTTTTCGCTCAAAACTTGTTTTTACGGGCATTTCTGGTACATATGAGTGCTTCGTCGTGCTCCTCCCAGGCCCCCTCTGTATTTTCAGGGGACCTTTTCGACACAGATAACCTCTCAATTTGAGAGCGTAAACTGTAAGCGGCTCATTTTTCATGAATGGCTCCGTCGAATTCCCAAGGAGAGCAAGAAAGGAAGAGAAGATTTAGATCGTAACGCTTACGAACTGGATCCAAAAAATCGATTTACGGACTGGTAATCCAGCGCTTGAATTGTCGCCGCTCGTTTTGCATGAGGCGGCTTTCGAGCGGGGATGGTTCTCATAAGAAAGAGTTTCTTCAGAGGAGAGAAATCGTGGCAGTAACTTTGCGACTTACAAGACATGGACAAACAAAGCGGCCTTTTTACAGAATTGTCGCCGCAGAGAAGAGTTATCGCCGAGACGGTCGGTTCCTCGAGATCGTTGGGACCTACAATCCGATGGTAACGCCAGCATCCATCTCTCTCAAAGAAGATCGAGTAAAGCACTGGATCGAAGCTGGCGCCGAGACAAGTCGACTAGTCAAAGATGTGATTAAGAAACAGATCCCTGGCTACCTTGAAGAGCGCGAGACGGCAAAACGTAGCAAAATTGCCCAGCGTCGAAAGAGCAGACGTGAGCGCGTAAAAGCAGCAGGAAAGCGAACAGCCAAAAAAGCTGCAAAGACCGCAAAAAAATCGAAGCCCCAAAAAGCGTAACTCGTGATTCGTGCATAGTGTTCTCATGCACAGCAGTGCTGGATGAGCAATTGGGAGACGCTGCCTTTCAGAGAGGATTTTTTCTCTCTCGATGAAAATACCCACTCCTCGTGTCATACAGGGCTTTCCGCAATCAGGTATGATACCGTCCCGGTTACGTCTTTCAAGTACAGTAGCGATCAATGAAACTGTGGGTCATTACTCTCTTTCCCGATCTTCTCGAAACTTTTTTTGAGACGAGCTTGATTGGCAAAGCCCGCAATCAGGGACAGCTCACCGTCTCGATTGTTCCTCTCAGAGAGTTTGCCGACCCTCCCCACTTTCGAGTAGACGACTCACCGTACGGTGGCGGCGCAGGAATGGTCATGAAACCCGAGCCACTCGCAAAAGCCATCGAGTGGGTGAAAGCCCAATCGCCGGAAGCACAGACTGTCCTTTTTTCGCCGCGAGGAGAGACGCTCAACCAAAATCTCGCCCAAGAGCTTTCGATAGTTGAGAACCTTGTTCTCATCTGTCCAAGATATGAAGGTGTAGATCAAAGAGTAATCGATCTCCTTGTGGATCGTGAGATTTCGCTTGGGGACTACATCCTCATGGGTGGAGATGTCGCTGCTATGGCTACTATCGAAGCGACGGTACGACTGATTCCTGGAATCATCGGTAACAGTGAGTCACTTATCGCTGAGTCCTTCTCGGTAGCACGAGATGGGACCACGCTCCTCGAAGCTCCTCACTATACAAGGCCTCCTTCGTTTCGCGGATTGGATGTTCCCGAGATCCTCCTCTCGGGGAACCATCAAGAAGTTGAAAAATTTCGTCACGAGCGGGCCCTCGAGATAACTCAAAAGAGAAGACCGCAACTCCTTCTCAAGAAGGAGCCGAATTGAGCAGTACCCCAAGGAATCTTTTTGTAGCTCTCCTGCACGACAATATGGTCGACAAGCGAGGGACTGTCGTCACCACGTCTCTCACGCTGCTTGATATCCATGATATTGCAAGAAGCACTCGGACTTTTGCAGTAAACCGGTTTTTCATCCAACATTCATCTCCAGTGTTGCGGCAACTCGCGGGGACACTGACACAGCACTGGCAGAGTGGTTTCGGTTCAACGTACAATCCGGATCGAAAAGAGGCCCTCGCTGGGGTCGAAGTTGTATCGTCGCTGCAGGAAATCCGTCAGGTTTTAGGCAGAGCCTTCCGGGATGTGTCGCTAGTGGCAACTTCCGCAAAACCGGGTGGCGAACGAACCTCCTTTCTGAGATTACGAGAGCGCCTCGAGGCTCAACCCGACACCGCATTTCTCCTCATGCTCGGCACTGGGTGGGGTATGGCTCCTGAACTCCTGGAAGAAGCGTCGATATTTCTGGAGCCAATTAATGGCCCGTGCGAATACAACCACCTATCGGTTCGATCTGCCTGTGCAATAATGCTGGATCGTCTTCGCGGAGTGCATTAGCGCATAACAACGTTTCTTCTTTAGTCTTACCCGCATCTAACCGATCCCGATCACTGGAAAGGTATCCTAGTATCTTAAAAATGAATTCTCTAAAACAACTTCAAGTCCTCACGATCGTGGTATTGCTTCTTCTGCTTCAGGCGTGCGGAAGCTCAGGGTCAAGTTCAAATACATCTCAGCAGTCAGGGTCGTGGCTTCTCCGCTGGAACGCTATTGCAATTGATGCCAGTGGTCGGGATCACACCGTAGGAGGAGGAGCACACCAGTTTGGTCCGACGAAGTCGAGTAGAGCGATGGCGATTGTCCATATAGCTATGTTTGAGGCCCTAAACGGGACCGATCCAGCGTATGAGAGCTTTCTCGGGATTGAGCCAGCAGATCCTTCTGCAAATGCAAAAGTTGCGATAGCTCAAGCTGCACATGACACTCTCTCCGCCCTCTATCCCACGCAGCGGACGATTTTTGATGAAGCGCTCGCAGAAGACGACATTTTCCTCTCCCAAGAGACAGGTTACGACAGGGGCAAAGCCTACGGTGCTCAGGTTGCAGAGCTTGCACTCCTCTCACGAGAGGGAGACGGTTCAGAACTCAGCACGACGGCAGCTGAAGAGAGGTATCCCTTCAGTACTCTGCCCGGAAGGTGGCGAAAGGATCCATTAAATCCCGATCAAACTCCTCTCGGCTCGCTTTGGAAGAATGTCGCTCCTTTTGTTCTCACAAGTGCTTCTCAGTTCCGCTCTCCACCTCCTCCCTCTTTGAGCTCCGTAGAATATGCAGAGGCGTTCGCAGAGGCGTATCGAATCGGTGGAGATGGTGTGATCACCCCTACTGAGAGGACCCCGGAACAAACAGAAACTGGAATTTTCTGGGCATATGACGGTACTCCAAGCCTTTGCGCGCCCCCTCGATTGTATAACCAACTCGCCGTACGAATCGCAGAACAGCGTGGAGTGACTGACATTAAAGTGCTGGCTCGAATGCTTGCCCTCGTTAATGTTGCCATGGCTGATGCGGCAATTTCGATTTGGGAGGCAAAGTACTATTATGATTTTTGGAGACCGATCACAGCGATTCGCGAAGCTGAGGTAGGAACTGGACCAACTGGAAGAGGAGATGGTAACCCACTCACCGTTGGAGATACTGAATTTACGCCACTTGGAGCTCCAGCGAGTAACCTTGCGAAGCGAGACTTTACGCCTCCTTTTCCTACCTATCCTTCAGGTCATGCTGGTTTCGGAGGGGCAGTCTTTGAAGTCTTACGACAGTTTTACGGAACTGATGACGTTCCATTCTCTTTCGTCTCAGACGAATTCAATGGGATTACTGCAGGAAGTGATGGAATAGTTCGACCGGTTCGGGAGCGATTCTACAACTCTTTCTCCGAAGCTGAAGAAGAGAACGGACAGAGTCGAATCTACCTCGGCATCCATTTCGCCTTCGACAAAACATCAGCAATCTCGCAAGGTCGTAATGTAGGGCGCTTCATCTACAACTCAGTTTTTAGACCACTCCCTACAGAGGCAACCACCCAGTGAGAGCGACGAGCACGAAGAGAGCGAGAGCGACCCTATAGTACCCAAACGGCGCAAGGGAATAACGCGCAAGCATTTTCAGGAAAAACCGTATCGCAAACACCGCAGTCACAAGCGAAACGATGAAGCCGACTGCGAAGGTTCCGTACATCTCCGACGGTATTGAGCCCCCAGACTTATAGAGATCATAAGCAGTAGCCGCTGTCATGACTGGAACCGCAACGAGAAATGAAAATTCAGCAGCAGCCTTCCGTTCGACTCCTACGAGCATCGCACCAATTATGGTTGCCCCGGACCGCGAGACTCCAGGCCACAACGCACAACACTGAAAAATCCCGATCAGAAAGCTCTGTCGGAGCGTGATCTGCTCGA
>JAGRAO010000184.1 GCA_020434565.1 Bdellovibrionales bacterium | reverse complement strand
TCTCCATCTGCCTTAAAAGAGGAATTCCTTACATTCACAAATGGTGGGCCATCTCCTCGAACAAATGCCCGCCCAAAACGACCTGATCTCGTTGGCATGACGCAATCAAAAAGATCCACTCCGTTATGAACGGCTTCGACGATATCCTCGGGCGTTCCAACTCCCATCAAGTATCTCAATTTTTCTCCTGGGAGTTGAGACGGATGGTAGGAAAGGACTTCGTACATGACTTCCTTTGGCTCTCCCACACTCAATCCACCGATCGCAAGCCCATCAAACGCAAGCTCACCGAGAAGCTCCGCCGCGCGGGTCCTCTGCTCCCGAACGCCACCTCCCTGTGTGATCCCAAAAAGCTGGGTCTTTGGTCTCTCACGCGCCGAAATCGCGCGCTTGGCCCATCTCACGGTGCGATCAAGAGACTCAGCAATTTGGCGCTCTCCCCACTCGGGAGGGGGACACTCATCAAGTACCATGGCGATATCAACACCGAGCGTCTCTTGAACTCTCATCGCCTTTTCCGGTGAGAGGAAGAGTTTGCGACCATCAAGGTGCGATTGAAACGTCACGCCTTCCTCTTTTACATCGCGAATTTTCTGCAAGCTGAATACTTGGTATCCACCACTGTCACTGAGAATTGGGCCATCCCAGCCGCAGAACGAGTGGATCCCTCCCAGACGGTGAATGAGTTCTTCCCCGGGGCGCTCCCAAAGATGATACGTATTCACCAATGTGATCTGAGTCCCCGCCTCACGGAGCCTCTCGACATCCACCCCCTTTACCGTGGCTCGAGTTCCTACTGGCATAAAATTCGGAGTCTCAAAGTCTCCGTGTGCCGTCGAATATACCCCAGCTCGCGCGAGACCATCTTCCGCTGTCTTCGAAAAAGTCATGCTCACTTCCCTCTTTTCGGATTCGCACCTGCGACACTCGAGATAAACATGCCGTCACCGTAACTCAAAAATCGATAATTATTCTCTAGTGCAAACGCGTAGGCTCGCTCGAGGAGTTCTCGTCCCATAAGAGCCTCAACAAGTAAGAGGTGCGTCGTTTCAGGTTGATGAAAATTCGTAATCACCCCATCTACATATTGAAATTCATGATCTGGAGTAAGAAACAGTTTTGTCTCAAACCATCCGGCTCCCTGGTGCGGAAACGCGGCAATAGATTCAAGACAGCGAACGACAGTCGTTCCAACTGCGATTACCCTTCCCCCCTTTGATCGTGTTTGCGCTATCTGAGCAACAATTTCAGGATCATAAAAGTATTGCTCACCGCCCGGAGGAGCGATCTGACCAGCAGAATCAGTTTCAAGCGCCAAAAAACTCGCTGGCCCAACATGAAGCGTTACTTCGGCAAGGGCTACCCCCGCATCTCGAATACGAGAAAGGAGCGACTCTGTGAAATGTAAACTCGCAGTCGGAGCCGCTACTGACCCAGATTCCCGAGCAAGTGGAGATTGATAGTCTCTCCTATCTTGCTCATCTCCTTTTCCCCCGCGGATATAAGGAGGAATAGGCATCGTTCCAAAACGGGTCAGAAACTCGTCGCCATCACCTGAGCCCCTCAGCCTTACAGTGAGCTCCCGATCACCCGAACGAGGCCCCATTTCAGCGACTATCCCGCCTTGGAGCCTTACTTCGCATCCTGGCACGAGGGATTTCATCGGTCTTCCAAGTGCTCGCCACTCTTCCCCATGCGTTTGCCGGAGCAAGAGGATTTCGACCTGCCGCTCCCTCCCGGAATTTGTCAGCGTTCCGAAAAGTCGAGCAGGAATGACTTTTGTGTTGTTAAAAACAAGGAGGTCTCGGGGCATGAGAAAAGCCGGCAGATCGCGAAAAGTAGAGTCGTGGAGAGAGCCGTGTTGATCAATCACGAGCAGCTTTGCGGCATCGTACGGTTGCACGGGTCTCTGCGCGATCTTTTCTCGAGGGAGTTCGTATGAGAACATATCAAGACCGAGTGTATGAGAGCCCACTTTTATGAGTCAACGCGTAGAGGTCTTTTTCAAGCGAGCCTCATCCGGAAACCTTGCGAATGAATGAACAGCAGAACCCTTCGAGACAAAACATTTTCCCGATGTCTCCATCAAAGATTGCTGCTTTTCACTACGCCGATTTCCCGCTCCTCCTGAGACCGAAATCTCGCTATCCGCTCTCCAAATTTTCGCTTCTCCGAGATGCCGTGCTGAGACAGGGATTGCTCCCTTCGTCCCAAGTCTTCGTTGCCCCCGATCCAGGGGAGCACGAGCTTTTGCTTGCACACTCGAAAGCATACATCGAATCGGTAAAGAGTGGTTCTCTATCGCTCGCCGCTCAACGAGAGATCGGCTTTCTGTGGTCAGACTCGATGTGGATCAGGGGAAAGAGGATCGTTGGAGCGATGTTGGCAAACATAGATTCTGCTCTCTCATACGGTTGCGCGTTTTCTCTTGGTGGAGGGGCGCACCATAGCCACAGAGAATATGGCAAAGGGTTTTGTATCTTCAATGATATCGCTGTCGGAGCCCTCTCACTTTCGGTACGTTTCCCGAAGATGAAAATTGCAATTCTCGATTGCGACGTGCATCAGGGAGAAGGTACTGCTGAAATTTTAAGAGGCGTTTTTAGCGTATGTACTATTTCGATCCACGCCGAACGAAACTTTCCATTTCGCAAAGAAAAGAGCTCACTCGATATTGCTCTCGATGACGATGCTGAAGACCACGAGTACCTTGAAGCCGTCGACTCAGCGCTTCAGTTCCTCCGAAAATCGGCCCAGCCCGATTTTCTTATCTATGTTGCTGGGGCAGATCCTTTCTTCGAAGATTCCCTCGGACGACTTTCTGTCACTGCTCACGGATTGGAAGAACGAGATCGGAGAGTCTTCCTCCTCGCCCAAGAGCTCAATATTCCGATAAGCGTCTGTTTTGGGGGTGGCTACTGCCTGCCAATTGAAAAAACAATCAAGCTCAATCTTCAAACGCTTCGTGTAGCAAAAGAGGAACTCGCACACGCAAGCCTGGAGTCAAGCAACCCCATGCAGCCGAATTGACAGTCGGCTCAACTCAATAACGAGAGAAAACAGCTACAGCTTTTTGACCTTTTCAAGCAGGTTCATAAATTCAAGTGGGAGAGGAAAAACGATTGTCGAGTTATTTTCAGTTGCAATATCTCTCAGAGTTTCCAGATATCGGAGTTGGACAGTCAGTCCTTCGGCAGCCATGATCTTCGCAGCAGCAGTCAGTTTTTCCGACGCTTGAAACTCCCCTTCCGCTTGAATGATCTTAGCGCGTCGCTCCCGTTCGGCTTCGGCCTGCTTGGCCATAGCTCGCTTCATCTCATTTGGGAGATCAATGTCTTTCACTTCAACCGTGCTGACCTTGATTCCCCACGGATCAGTTGAAGTATCGATAATTTCCTGGATTCGGTGATTTATTTCCTCGCGCTTCACGAGAAGATCGTCGAGGTCAACTTCACCACACACACTTCTCAACGTCGTTTGCGCCAGTTGACTGGTCGCATAGAGATAATTCTCTACCGCAATAATCGCTTTATCGGGATTCATCACTCGAAAGTAGAGCACCGCATTCACTTTAATAGTGACGTTATCTTTCGTAATAACATCTTGAGTTGGGATGTCCATCGTGACAACGCGTTGATCGACCCGGACAAGCCTCTCAACAAACGGAACGATAAACACAATTCCTGGCCCCTTTACTCCGCGGTATTTTCCTAGAAAAAAGATCACTCCCCTCTCATACTCTTGAAGGACATAGACCGCTTTTTTAAATAGAGCGAGCAACAGAAATGCACCAATGACAACGTATTGCATGAGAAACAGCTCCCAGAGAAAAGGGTTAGTTTGAATCGAGAGGCTTTACCTCTAGCACTAAGCCGTCCAAGACTTCAACGACTTCTACCATCTCTCCCTTTGGAATCACGCCAGAGGGAGTAGATGCGTTCCAAGTTTCGCCATTCACAAACACCTTCCCAGAACCACTAATTGCTTGAACGACTTTCGCATGTTGGCCAATCAAGCCATCCGTGCCGGTCACCCGATGTTGTTTGCGTGCCTGCAGGGCTGCTCGCGCGGCAAAGATGAGCACTCCACCAAAAACGAGTGCGAACGGGAGAATAATCGAGAGGCTCACTTGGAGATCGGGCGCTTGAGAGGTATCCACGAGATAGAGAGAACCGAGCACTATTGCCACTAGACCTCCAATACCAAGAATCCCTGAGCCGATATAAAATTCAGCCCCTATCAACAAGCCCCCAACGATCAGAAGGGCGATCGCTCCTTGACTGATAGGTATAATCTGGCTCACAGCAAGAGCCAAAATCAAACAGATGACTCCGACGACTCCAGGGAGGATAGACCCTGGGTTATACAATTCAAGTGAGATCCCTGTCGTCGCACCCAGCCACAGCAAGGCAGCTATGTTTGGATTCGCGAGAACGTTAATCACTTCATCACTCAGAGACATCTCCGAGCGAATTCGAACGGCACCAGAGTAATCTTTGAGCGTTACCTGCTCGCCCTGGACCTCGACAGTCTTTCCAGCCAACTGCTTCAAGAGGTCCTCGAGATCGCTCGCCACTATGTCGATAACTTTCTTTTCGAGCGCTTCAGTCTCCGTAAGCGATGCACTCTCTTTGACGGCCATTTCAGCCCACTCGGCATTTCGACCGCGGCGCTCAGTGATCGATTTGACCATCGCCACCGTCATCTGCTCCGCCTTCAGTCGCATATCACCTTGAATATCACTCCCATCTCCCATTACTGGGTGAGCAGCCCCAATACTCGTGCCCGGTGCCATCGCAGCAATATGCCCGGCCATAGTAATGAAAACGCCAGCAGAGGTGGCGGAGGCTCCAGCTGGCGTGACGTAGACCACGACCGGTACTGGCGACTGAAACATAACCTGAATCATCTTTTGTGATGTTTGCAGGATCCCTCCGGGTGTATCCAGCTGTACAACAACGAGATCTGCACCCTGCTCCTCTGCTTCGGCAATCGCGCGCTCAAGATACGAAAGCGTGCCCGGGAGAATCGCCATCTTCATATCAAGGACAACAACGGACCCTGCCGAAGAAGTTGAAGTCGATTTTGCTTCTCGGGCATTCAGTGTCGCACCCCACAGGATCGCAAGAGTGAAAAAAACAGCCCTCAAGCTTCTCTGCACTTTCTCTTTTTTTGTCACTCAATCTCCTCGTTACTGAACAAATTGTATTCTAGGCAGTTATGAGTAGAAACTGCGAGTTTCCGGCGGCGCCCTTACGAATCTCGCAGAAGGGGGAGCAAAAGCTTGAGATGACCCCAAAATTCCCGTTTTTTCTCCTGACTTGCCAACACCTCTCCGAGCGAAAAGGTCACAAGAACAGGGAACTCTCCACCAAAAGAAGGAGACCCAAATGGGACGACCTGGTCTAACGAAAGCGATCGATAAGTCTCTTCACCAAGAAAGACACAGATGCAATCTGTAAAGTCTGTCACCTGAGAAAAACGAGACAATTCAATAAGGGTTGCCCGAGAAGGATCCACTTTCATTCCATCGACGATTACCTTTCGGTACAGTGTCAGCTCTCGCGTAAGAGCGCTTTCAGAATCCTTTCCGTCAGACCTAACGAAGAGGAGCCGTGAAAAAGAACCCTCTTCAGTACTCTCGAGATAGCGGAGCGGAATACCTCCTGTGTACAGAT
This sequence comes from Bdellovibrionales bacterium, assembly GCA_020434565.1. GTDB lineage: Bacteria > Bdellovibrionota_C > UBA2361 > UBA2361 > RFPC01 > JAGRAO01. The sequence continues at coordinate 1,805 of JAGRAO010000184.1, read as the reverse complement.
CGCTACGGGCGGCAAGAAACCTTGCTACGTCATGAAGGATTGCCGCCGAGTTGTCTTCTTCCATCACTGCTTCTTCATCGCATCGAGAATCTTATTCGCCACCCGGGTTTTAAAAGTGGTCGCTACTTCTTCACGCTTTCCATGGCGATCAATAATCCACACACGATTCGTATCCAAATCAAAAGCATCCTCAGCAAAATTTCCAACAATAATATCTGCCTTCTTCCGCCGGAGCTTGTCTCCAGCTGCCTCAAGAAGAGCCTCAATCTCGCCAGTTTCTACCGCGAAACCCACCAACACAGGACGGGTCTCCTCCCCCCTTCTCTTTCCGAGTTCCGCGAGAATGTCGGGATTTTCAACGAGAGCCAGGGACTTTGGCTGTTCGCTTCGTTTGATCTTCAGTTCAGACGGCTGCTTCGGGCGGAAATCAGCTACAGCGGCTGCCATGACGATATAATCGAATGCCTCACTTCCCTCTCCAAACACTTTCTCCACGACTGCGTCATACATTTGCTGCGCGGTAAAGACCTCCTGACGTGAGATCTTCGCTGGAAGAAGCGCTCGAATCGGGCCGTGAATAACAGCGACTTCTGCCCCCCGTCGGAATGCTTCGGTTGCCATCGCCATCCCCATTTTGCCGGAAGAGCGGTTCGACAAAAATCGGACCGGATCAATTGGCTCGCGCGTTGGACCGGTTACGACCAAGACTCGCTTATTCACGTAGTCCCCATCTCCAATTGCTCGAACGGTGTGATGAAAGATCTCCCAAGGCGACGCCATTCTTCCCGATCCTTTCCAACCACATGCCAGTGCACCTTCTTCTGGCTCGACAATGGTGACCCCAGACTCAGCAATAACTTTCAAATTTTCCTGGGTTCGAGCGTGCTCGAGCATGTTCGTGTTCATCGCGGGTGCGATAACAATCGGAGCCTTGGTCGCAAGGATCAGTGCCAAAAGAGGCGTTTCCGCTGCACCCATTCGCACCTTTGCGAGAAAGTCCGCCGTGGCAGGTGCGACAACAACGACATCCGCCCAATCCGCAATCTCAATGTGTCCGATAACCGCGGGATTTGCTTCCTCCCAGAAAGTGGTGACAACAGGTTTTCCAGTAATCGCCTGAAACGTTGTCGGAGATATAAATTCCTGAGCGGACTCAGTCATGACTACTCGAACCTCAAAGCCACGACTGACGAGAAGACGGGCATACTCGGCACTTTTGTACGCCGCAATCGAGCCAGTAATTCCGAGGACGACTCTGTTCCTTTCGCTCTGACTTACCATACGTATCTACCTTTTCGTCCTTTTGTCTTTTCGTCCTTTTGTCTTTTCGTCCCTTTGTCCCTTCGTCCGCTATCTTTGGGCTGTACGAGCTTTCCCTTCAGTTCTCTCATAGCAGGCTCTTCAAGACTTTGCCACAAAGGAGTTCGCTTCGGAGCAAGGTCGCTTGTGAGAACTAAGAGAGAAATGGGTTTGAGACTCGCTCCTGCCCCACATTCGTGTCAGGCCCGTGTCCAGGGAGCACTTTCGTATCATCCCCTAACGTGAAAATCCGTTCTCGAATGCTTTTGAGGAGAAGCTCGTGGTCTCCTCCCGGCAGATCGGTTCTTCCTATAGATCCCTGAAACAAGGTATCGCCAGCGAAGAGGGTTTTTGTTTCAGAGTGGTAAAATGAAAAATGTCCCGGCGAATGCCCCGGCGTAAAAAGTATCTCCAATCGCTCATTTCCCACGGAGAGCTCTGCGCAATCGACGAGTTCATGGCCGGGTTCCGGGCAGTTTTCCATATCGCCACGAGGCATCCCATAC
>JAGRAO010000183.1 GCA_020434565.1 Bdellovibrionales bacterium | reverse complement strand
TATAGGATCCAGATGACGACCAAGCTGTTAAGTGAGGATCGCTTCCTTCCGCATCATCGAGATAGATGTGATAGTGACCCTCTCGGGCATCTGGATTGAGTACGCCGTTCACATGTGAGTGATCATCTCCGCTATTTCCAGTCTCTATCTCGTCAGAGATCTCATGATCTGTCTCGGAGTCCTCGTGTTCACTCCCTTCATGGTGTCTCGGTTGTAGCCCGCGCATGTTGAAAGGCGGAACAAGAGTGAAATTTGTTGTTGAAACTGTGAAGGGGACTGCCTCACCAGGAGCAAAAGAACGGCTGCTGTCAAGTTCGGCCTGCAGGCCAACTTCGCTTGATTGGGAGCCTCCACCTCCACATGAGCAGAGTTGTAGGATAACTGCAAAGAGGAGAACGCTCTTTTTTATGGTCATACGTTGTTCTCGCTATCGGCTAAAAGGCATGAATATCGCCGTCTGAGAACATCAAGTTAGAGTGAGAAAGTAAATGCGGCGGATTGTCGCAGAGGGCATGAGCGAGAGTGAGGACAGCGCCCGCAACGATTGGTACCGAAGATGCCGAAAGAAAAGGTGGTGGAACCATGCTCCGCTCTTTTCGAGAGTGGCGATGAATCGACCTTTCTCCGCAGGAGATCGCGGGTTGTTGAGGACTTTCCTAAGTAATCCTCGTAGAATCGCAGGAAAGAGCGGTGAAAATTTCACGGTTTGAAAACTATTTCGCTCCCAATTCTCCTAAAGTTTTGAAAACCCTTCGATTTCTCCTGAGAAGGAATTCCGTGTGCTTCAAGGAGGAAGTAATTAGTGCCTTTGACACTCGGTTCAAATATCGCATCGTTAAAGACGATCCGAACGCTCGACTCTTCCCAAAGGGCCCTTGGGGCCGTGTTCGAACGGCTGTCCTCCGGTCAGCGAATCAACAGAGCTTCAGATGATGCAGCAGGTTTGGCCATTGCGTCGACTCTCGATGCCGGTGCCAAGATATTTTCCCAGGGGGTGAGAAACATCAACGATGGAATTTCGCTTCTCAATACCGCCGATGCAGCCCTTGAACAGATTACACAAATCGTTACTCGACTCTCGGAGCTAGCGGAGCAAGCGGCAAACGGATCTCTTGGGAGCTCGCAGCGCCAAGCTCTCGATGCCGAGGCACAAGAACTTGCTGAGGAATACTTTCGAATTTCAAAGTCGACAAAATTTAATGGGCTCGGCTTGCTCGATGATTCGTTTGATCAAATCCGGTTTCAGGGTGGGCTCGGAGTGGATGGCGGTATTCTCTCGTCCCTAGGCGGAGCGCTTGCGGATGGAACCTTTCAGTCGAGCGCTACTTTTGATGCAGCAACAACGAACGCGCTTGAGGTCGAGGGAGTAGATCTCAATGGGGATGGAAACATTGATCTCATTACAGGAGGAAACGGAGCCCTTGTTACGGTGGCCTTTGGAAATGGCGACGGAACTTTTGCCGAAGCAGCGACAATCGATATCGGTACAGGCCAAGTGCGAGGACTTCAAATCGGGGACCTCGATGACGATGGAGATATCGATTTTGTAGGATTCACGGCAAACGGAGAAGTGAGCGTCTATACAAATGACGGAAGCGGCACATTTACCCAGACTCAATCATTCACGAACTCGATTCAAGATGGAAGAGAGCTTGCGCTCGCGGATCTGAATGGTGATGGTGCTCTTGATGTCATCTCGATAGGACAGGCATCAACTCCAATCGGGGGGATCCATATAAACTTCGGAAACGGAGACGGTACCTTTGACCAGGTCACCTCGGTGGCTATTACTGACGCTTCCGCCAACCGTTTTGTGTCTATCGCGGTAGGCGATCTGAATGGAGATGGCGCGCTTGATTTTGCTCTTGGAGGAATTGATGGCAGCTCACAATCCTATATCGCCGCGTATGAAGGTGATGGAGATGGTGGTTTCGTACAGACCCTTACTGGAAGTCTTCCCGCCTCGGGTGAGCTCGTTGGATTAACGATAACGGACCTTACGGGCGATGGTCAAAACGACCTCTTCTTTGCTTTAGGAGGACAAGGGGGAGTTTATTACGCACCAAACGAGGGGGCAGGCTCGTTCATACATTTTGGTGTTCTCGATAGCTCCAACTCGAATGCGACTTTGAGTCTGGCTTACGAAGACGTAAACGGAGATGGAATAGAAGATATTATACAATCAGATGATGCCGGACAGATTGTGACCTACCTTGGTGATGGAGAGGGAGGTTTTGCGATTTACAATACTCTTGTCGGACTATCCGGGGATGCAAACGATCTTGCACTCGTCGATGCTGATAATGATGGAGTGCTCGATATTCTCGCTGCGGAATCTACTGGTTCTGGCGATGTCGGCGTCTATACCGGCCACTCCGTATCTGGGGTGAATCCTCTGTTCGAGTTCTCTCTAGAGTCAAGGTCAGGGGCCCTTGCTGCGCTCTCTCAGTTTGAGCACAAACTTGACCAACTAACGACTCAGCGTGGAGAAATTGGAGCGTTTCAAAGTAGGCTCTCTTCAGCGACGAGAATTCTTAAGTCGTCAACGGAAAACTATAGAGCGGCGGAGTCTCGGATACGAGATGCAGATATTGCCACCGAAGCAGCTGCACTTGTACGGCTTCAGATCCTTTCGCAAGCGAGTACAGCGGTGCTTGCGCAGGCAAATCAGCAACCGCAGATAGCTTTGCAACTTCTGTCTGGAGACTCAAGAGGAGAATAACGAAGCCGCTCCTAGAGTTTCGCGTCGAGAGCGCCAAGACATTCGAGAGCAGCTTCGGTGGTCTGCCCCAAGCGGGTGGTCGCTTCGATCCTCAAATCTCGTTCCGGAGTAAAAGTAGTATTGAGGGGATTGAGCGCTGCTCGACGTAACTCGTCGAGATTCTCTCGTACGGATGAAAGTGCTCCAACGAATCGTATTAATGGGCCAGCGAAAGAGAGCTCTCCTGCCCCATAGAGATGGGTTGAGAGGCGAATGCAGGTTTTCTCAAGTTGTGAGCAAACCTCGATTGGTTCTTGAATCTGATGCGGTTCTTCAGAGAAGAGCATCCGTGCTTGTTGAATATTTTGGAGGAGGGAACGTCCCGACGCGAGAAGTTGGACAAGCGATGGGGGATGAGAGGGTTCAAGTGAAGTCATCGTAGTCAGGTTTGTCGTTTCAGTGAGAATTGTACGGCAAGTGCAGTGGTATGCAATTTTATTTGCTATCCGGAAAGTGTGACTTTTTATGGAAGAACGAGCTTCTACGAGAGAGTTTATGAATGCTTTCTTTTAACATAGAGGGTCTTTTTGACCCGGGCGACGAGCTCGCCATGACTATCGACGATTTTGAGTTCAAATTCTGGATAACACGGTTTATTCGATTCCGTCTGGTCTCGAATCGCTACGACTTCTCCATCGGGAATGGCTATCGTACACCACACTCGACTCCTGCCTGGGCGGACAAATTCTATCTCGGCAGATTTGTCCCAAACGATATAGTCCTTTCCGAGGAGCTGCATCAACAAAAGGACGAGGTGTGGATCGACCATTGAGTAAAGGCTTCCGCCAAAGTGGGTTTTAAGAATATTTCGGTTGTACCATCGGAGCGGCATACTTACCGTAAGCTCTTTCCAATCCCCAGAGATAGAGTGAACTCGCACGCCAGCACCGATATAGGGAGGATAAATATTGAGAAGGAATTTCAAGATGCGAGGAGTCATGGAAAACATAGCCGAACGGTGCCAAAGAGCGGGAAGGATGCCAAGTGACTGATCCGCGCTTGAAATCAAAAGGCCGAAATATTTTCAGTATTCGCGTTGTTGGGCAGAGAGAGAGCAGTGTTCTCAGTATGTTATTGTGGTCACCAGAGAAGGAAATTCTTCTCTTTTCCAAAGGAATTCCTGCTATAGTCCCGACCGCAGCCTGTTAAGGAGGTCGCAAATGCCCCGTTTTGCCTTTCTCTTTTTTTTCTTTCTCCTGAGTTGCCCCCATGCTGAAGCGAAACCCCTTCGCGCGTGCTTGAGCGATTCGACCGGGAAAATATCTATCCGACGACGGTGCCCTGAAGCGAAAGGTTTCTCAGAACTCAGTGCCGACCTGGTCCAGGGGCTTGGAGCCTCACAAGTTGGACCTGCCGGTCCTCGTGGTCCGGCCGGACCAAAGGGAAATCCTGGCCCTCAAGGTCCTGCTGGGGAACTTTCAAGTGCGTATGCCCATGTGTACCAACTTGCAACCGTGGGCACTTCAACTGTTGTTGGTGGTGCAGACATCCCCTTTAGCACGAACGGTATACTGGACGGAGTCTCTCACACTGCTGGAACGACTACCGTAACAATTCAAGAAACAGGTACATATTCAATCGCGTTCTCGGTCTCTATCACAGTGGGAGTAGGGGCAGCCGTCACCCTTGCACTGAATGGGGTGGGTCAACCAGAGACGCTCACCCCTTTTTTGGTTCCTGTTGGAAATGTGTCTGGTCGAGGGATCTTTGATCTGAGTAGTGGGGATGTTGTGACGCTCAGAAACAACTCTCTTGTACCCCTCGTCGTGGCCCTTTCTCCTTCGGTTGGGGCGGCAATCGAGATTGTTCGAGTTCAGTAGCAACGGTTAAGAGCGTCATCCCACTGAATGACTATTCCCTGTTGTCCGAATGTTACTCCCAGTTCTGTTTTGTCACGAAGCCATCAGCAAACCCGTGGCTCTTCAAGATATCCTTAGAAGAGGTTGGATCAAAATCAACTGGATCGTAGAAGAAGCCCGACACAACTGGAGAGAGATCGCTGCCAACGGCGATCGCGGTACACTCTTCCGTGTTCCCTCCGCCAATGGTCGAGTGTCGAATGTATTTCCCTCGAGCAGAGTACTGAGCAATGAAGATATCAAGTGACCCGGCACTTCGACTTCGAACGAGCCTCTCGGTTGGATCAAAATCAACTGTCGTACTGAACTCTCCGGTGACGTAACTCGCACCTTTCGGATCTATGGCGACGCCTGTTCCGAAGTCGTCGCCACTTCCCCCGATCTGATTGACAAATACTGGTACCCCTTGGGACGTATACCGGGCGACAAAGGCATCAAATCCTCCTCTGCTTTCAACGAGCAGCTGGGAATCGCCGGAATCAAAGTCTGCAATGTCAGAGAAGAAACCGGTGGCGACAATATCCGTTCCAATCGTTTGAATGCTTTTTACAGAGTCGTTTCCCCATCCTCCGAGAACAGAGAACGAAAGATAATTTCCTTGTGGGTCGAGGCGCGCGATAAAACCATCGTTATTGTGAAAAGTCTCTATGAATCCCCAACCCTCAATGTACGCAGTGCGAGAGTCAAGCGTTCCTCCGACCACGATATTGTCCTCTGAGTCAAGAGCGAGCGAGTGCCCCACGTCAACTCCATTGAAACCGAAAGTTTTGGTCCATTGATAATTTCCGTTTGTGTCGTATTTCGTAAGAAAAAAATCGCCTTGGCACTGCAAGGAGAGGCAGCTTGCTTGAAAAATGTCCTCTCCGTTTCCCGCATCGAAATCTGCTGGACCGCCAAAGGTGCCGGTGACGTAGACGTTTCCGCGGGAATCAGCGGCGATATCTCTCGCTTCTTCGAGATTTGGGCCGCCAATCAGTCTGCTCCATGCATAGCTTCCGTCTGCGTTGAGCTTTGTCATGAAAAAGTCTGACCATCCTTGAACAATCTGGAGATCTTCTCCTTCGAAGGGATTGAGGTCGAGCGCATATGGCTCAAATGGCGGAGAGCTGCTGACATTTCCAGTAAGATAAATGTTCCCTTCAGGATCAAAGGAAATTGCTTTGTAGGTTTCAAAATGCTCTCCTCGTAAATGAATCACTCCGAGAAGTTTCCCTTTTGAAGAGAGAATGCTCACTACACCATCGCTATCTCCAGGTCCAGCTTCTAGTCTCTCTCTTCCGGGACCTGGATCGAAGTCTACAGTGCCGAGAAACTGACCGACGACAAAAACGGTACCATCGCGATTGACGGCAATGTCAGAAGCGCTATCCCATTCCGATGAACCAAACGAGGCACTCCATCCGTAAGGAACCTCTGCAAGAACTGATGTAGTCAATAAAAGAGCAAGGAGAAGGGAGAGACTCCCAAAGCGAGCGAAATGAGACACCACGACAACCCCCGAACCACAAAGTTGTTTAACCCAGAGACCAAGAAACGTTAAGAGGGGGTGCAAAGAGCGGGCCATCGATGAAACACTTCGGTTTGAGGACTCCTTTGAGTGAGAGCTCTTCACTTCCTAAACACTTGAGATTGTTTCATGAAACGACTCTGAAGTCCGGCTCGGGTTTCTCTCGGAGGGTGGTTTTTTTCTTCATAATTTGCAGGTATGAAGGACCGGGTTGGCATTTTAAAAGTAAGTAATTGTGATCTCATTTGTCGCTCGTGGAACGGTTATCGCCCTCTCGCTGATTTTCGCGATCGCTTCTTCGGTAGTGGCCGAAGAGCTCATGGGCGAGTTCGATCTTCGCAAAACGACCACTAGTCCGGTGAATGATGAAATTCGTTACCGAACGCCGAATGAACGGCAAGAGTCCGGTGCAATGTGGGATCTCGGTCGCTACGGGTCACTTTCACTTTTGATCGACTATGAGTTTTCATACGAGCGTTATCGAAGAGAACTCGAAGACGGGAAGCGGTTGGATCGTTCCGATGGTGGCGATATCCAATTTGGCTATTTCATAGAACCGCTCTCTTGGCTTGAAGGAGAGTTCGTCTATGTTTTTGAGTCCGCAACTGGAAAGGGTCTCGTCGATGAAGCCGTAGCTCAAGTGAGTTTGAACAAGTTTACCTTTGAGTTCGGTAAGATGAATCCACCGTTTGGAGAGTTCTATTCGTACTTTGTTTCAGGGCCCGTTCTTGAATTTGGTGAGATAGTTGAAACATCTCTTGTCGTTTCCTACGAGTATCTCTCGGGCTTCGAATTTGTACTCTTCTCATATGACGGAGATGCAAAGAAGGAAGGGGAGGGAGGCCACGAAATTGACTGGGGAGTAGCCCTGATCGGTGAGCCTTCGAAGGTATTGGAGTTCAGATTCAGTGCCGTTTCCGACGTAGCAGATGCAAAGGACTCACCACTCGCTGAGGAGGACCGACCCTATAGAACGAGAGTTCCTGGCGTGAGCGGATCGCTGGCCCTTTCGTTGGATGACTTTGATATCTCGCTCGAATACCTCGGCGCAGCTAAAAAGTTTGATGCACTGGAATCATCCGTAAATCGACCTCAAGCCTGGAACTTTGAAATAGCAAAATCTCTCGGAGAGCGATTACTTGCGGCGTGGCGGGTAGAAACAAGTAGAGAGCTCGAAGATGCCCCCCATTGGCAGACAGGCGTTACCGTTTCTTACCAGGTGTATGACGAAATACTCCTCAGTGCTGATTATCTTCACGGATGGTTTAAAGAAGGAACTGCTTCTGACTTTGAAAGCAATGAACGCGACCTCGTGGTCGTTCAGATATCCTTAGGACTGTGAAGCAGCGAACTTTTCTAATTGATATTCAATCGAGATGGAGG
>JAGRAO010000182.1 GCA_020434565.1 Bdellovibrionales bacterium | reverse complement strand
GTCCTTTTTGTTTGTCAAAAAACTCACTTGCCGCAACGTCAAGCGCAAGAGAGACGTCCTCTCCAGGCTTGTACCCGGCACTTTCTATGGCAAACATGAGAGCATCGAGTACTTCATCGACCGATCGCAGCTCGGGAGCGAAACCGCCCTCATCTCCGTATCCAGTACTGTGACCAGCTTTAAGAAGATTTTTTTTAAGAGTGTGAAAAACCTCAGCTCCGGCTCGAATATTCTCAAAGAACGTCCCCGAGACATGAGGGACAATCATGAACTCCTGGAAGTCGATAATATTTGAGGCATGCGCTCCCCCATTGATCACGTTTATCAACGGAACCGGAAGCTCCCGTGCGTTTACTCCGCCAAGGTATTGGAAAAGGGGAAGGCCAACTCCAGCAGCGCCGGCTTGGGCACAGGCCATGCTAACGCCAAGAATCGCATTAGCTCCGAGCCGAGATTTATTTTCAGTTCCATCGAGATCGATCAGAATTCTGTCAATTGCGGAGAGCTGATCAGCACTTTCTCCGATGAGAGACTCGCGAATTGTACCGTTCACATTTTCTACTGCTTTCAATACCCCCTTTCCAAGGTAACGCTCAGAATCTCCGTCACGCAGTTCATGAGCCTCATACTCACCGGTGGAAGCACCGGAAGGCACCATGGCAGTACCGTAAGCTCCGGAGGTCAGAACAGCGGTAACAGCGAGAGTGGGATTTCCACGGGAGTCGAGGCATTCGAAGGCCTGAATATCATCAATGTTCATTGAACCCATAGTCGTCCTCCTCATAAAGCACTGATTGGCAAATGGACTCTCAAAAGATGCGGTCCTGGTTTGGAACAAGTCTCATGAAACGCTGTCCTTGTTCACCACAAGCTCGCGTCCCTCACGCTCCGAAGCAGTCTCGCCGCACCAATTGAAAGTTATTCGCGAAAGACAGGAACTTGCCACAGATGCGTTGAGCGCCGATACTGTACAGGTACCCGCTTCCGGCTTCCGAACCCATTCCTTAAGGGTCGGAGAATGGCCGTTTGACGCCTTCAGCGTATCGTAGTGATTTAGGAAATCAATGCTTTCGCTGTGTTTTTGTGCTCGCTCACGTAAGAGAAATTCAATATGAAACACCTCCGTCCTTATGGCGCTGTCGTTTTACTCCTCTTCGTGGTGGTTGTCGCTGTGGCGAGCCTCTTCGGTGGTACGGGGTTTTCAGATGTAAAACTTCTTTCACACTCTCTCGAAAAACAGCGAGTGAAGTCTGATGAACTTGAAACTCGGGTCAAAGAGTTACGTCTTCTTGTAAATGGACTTCAGAGTGATGATCGCGTTCTGGAGAGGTTTGCAAGGGATGAGCTCGCTCTTGCAAAGGAAGGAGAACTTGTCTTTTTCTTTGAAGATAAGCAGCCGAGCGAAAATAATTTACCAGAGGGGGATGAGCAAAGAGGAGCGGCTCAGTCTCGTCACGAATGAAGAGAGAGGGCTTTCCCGTTCCTCTTCGAGCCGTCGTCATTGGCTCGAGCTGCTCTGGTAAAACAACCCTTGCCAAACATCTGGCCGAATCATTTCACGTCCCCCATGTAGAACTCGATCGCCTTTACTGGGGAGCGAACTGGACGCCTGTTGAAGCATTGCTTTTCCGAACACAAGTTCGACAACACGTTGAGGAGGAGAACTGGATCGTCGATGGCAACTACTCTGTGATTCAGGATGAAGTCTTTCAGAGAGCGAACCTCATTCTGTGGCTAAACCTTCCTCTGAGAGTAGTATTCGGACGAGCTCTTTTTCGGAGTTTCGTTCGAATTTTATCACGAGAGGAGATCTTTGCCGGAAACCGGGAAACGTTTCTGAGGACTTTCGGTCCTTGCTCTCTTCTGTGGTGGATCCTTACCTCTTTTCGGGAGCGAAATCGTCGCTACAGAGCGATCTTTGACAAGAGAGACCGTACACAGACCCAACTTATCGAATTGTGTTCCACAAGCGAGGTGGAACACTTTGTGAGAGAGATCCATAAAGATTAGACGGGCCACAGCTTTTTCCACTCCTTGCTTACAGGAGGGGGTTCTCTTAAGCTCTTGGCAATGGCGTTTCATCCGAATCAATTAAACTATCGTTTGCCGAAGGTAAAACATCGGAGAAAACCCACCAGAGTGGATACGATCTTAAGCCTCGCCTTAAAGCGCTACGGACTTGAGGATAAGATCCACCGCTATCGTTTCGTTTCCCATTGGAAAGAGATCGTGGGAGAGGAGCTTGCGAAGCGTTCTCGTCCTGAACGGCTTCGGGGAAAAGTGTTGATTGTTGCTGTCCGAAATTCGGCGTGGGCTCAAGAGATGAGTTTTTTAAAGAATACGATTTTAAAGCGGCTGAATCGTTTTCTTGACTCAGATGTGGAGATTGAAGATGTCAAGTTTGTTGTGCAAGCTCATCCTTAAAGAAAATCTTAAACTATTCTCATGAACCGGCGACGTCTCGATTTCCAATCCTTTGATGAAGTTCTCACGGATGTTCAAAATCTCTACTCTTTAGGCTACGAGAAGATTGGACAGTGGAGTCTCGCTGAGAATCTTGAACATCTTCGGCGCACGATGGAGAGCGCTACGGAACCACGCTCGTTTGGAGTACCGGCGCCGATACGGTTCCTTCTCCGTCTCGTTATTCTTCCGAAGATACTCAAAGGAAGAAGAATGAAAAGCGGCTTGCAGACGGCTTCGGGTTTGATCCCAGAGGCCGATAGGCCTTCGTCTGCTTCAATGGACGATGAGACAGAGAGAAAGAGATTTGTCGAAGCTGTGAATACATTCCGAAATCATCAAGGCGAATACCTCCCGAACCCAGCTTTTGGGCGGATTTCTCGGTCACAGTGGGAGCAACTCCAGCTCGTTCATTGCTCTCACCATCTCTCGTTTCTCGTTCCGAAGTAGCTCTTAGTGTCCCGACCGTCCCTCTTGAAGCAAGGAATAGACGAACCATCGGAAACCGGCGAGTGACCCTGATTCATACGAATCTCTCAGAACAAACAGCTTGCCGTGTCCAAGCGAAAGCCGTTGTGGGGGATCAAAGTGCCGATCTTCCGAATGAACAATAAAGTATGCGGGCAATTCATCTTGATCTTCTGAGGACGGAGTATAGCTGAGATTCTTTATCTGAAGTTGATCCTGATAATACCGGAATACCTTTCCCGTTCGAAAATCATGGTCACTACTTACAAGTCCTGTCTGATCTTGAGGGATTTCTGAACTCATCCTACGAAGAGCAGATGAGTATTCGCCCTTCCCATGTCCGAAGAAGGGGACGAGGTAGCTCGCTTGTCCAAAGAGAAAGAGGAGACCGAGTCCTACTATCGAGAGAAATTTCTGGCGCGCGGTGTCTTGTAGATCAGAGACAAGGCATGCGTACACCATGTAGGAAGTGAGCATGCTCATAAGAAAGTACCGCGGATGAAGTATCCTTGGCTCAAGGAGGAAGACCACAGCGGCTGGCATGATAAAGAGAGCGGAACAGAAAAAGATCCACCGATAAAGCCCGAGAGATTTCTGACGGGCCACTTCAACGACCAGGAGCACAATAGCCGCTAAGCTCGCTGCGAGTGTGAGCGTTCCCGCAGCCAGGGCGTGCTCAGAGAGGAGTGGGGCACCGATAGTGACCGCAATCGCATCAATGATGGTCTCAGGATACGAGACGAGAGTTCCAGTTCCCTGGGGCATTAACCGCAGGACCACGATATACGCCCCGATGAGGAAGAGAATTATCGGTCCAAACAGTCGATAGAGAAAACTCCACTGTTCCTTCGTGGAAGATAACCTCCCGACCGCGAGGACTGCCCCATAGAGAAGGAGAGCTCCAAAGAACTGAACGTACGAGAGGTGAAACAGGAAGGCGAGGGAGTTTGAAATGAAAAAGAGGATCGCTTCCTTCTCTGAAACTTCCATCTTTTGGCGCTCAAGAAGAAGGAGAGAGAGCGCTCCAAAAAAGAGCATGCCTGAGTAGCCTCGAGCCTCACTTGAATAAAGGATAAAAGGATAGGACACGGCTACCAGAAAGAGCAGCGTGTATCGTTCCACCCGTCTGCTTGCGGGAATAAGCAACGCGAGTATGAAAAGGAGACCGCACCCAAAGATAAATGAGAGAAGCCTGAGAACGATTGGGTTGTCTGAGCCTGAAACAATCCAAAGATAGACAGTATAGAGTGTCAGGTGACCATCAAGTTGCCCCGTAATGAAATCGAGAGGGGAGTGAATGCTTCTTGCGGCTTCGAGTCCCCAGATTTCGTCAAGCCAGAGATCGCCAAAGAGGCCTGGAACCCGAAGGATGATCCCGAGAACGATCAAGATGATGCTGGGGTAATCGAGCTCATATCGCAGGGCAGAGTCTTCGAGATCGCCTTCTTGTGAAGTCGAGGAAGGTTTTTGAAATGGGAGAATCTCTGCCAACGTTATCTCACCTCATACTGACGACTACAGGTGTTCTTGATACTCGGAGTTTCCCGTCTCCGACTTAGGGATACCATACCGGAGACTTCTGTGATCTGTAATAGAAAGCTTTACGAAAAGGAGCAAATTCTCAACCGGAGCGGCTTCTTTTCTCGCTTGCTACGATTGGAAGGGGAGCCAGGGAAGGGTGCCGCGCCGAAGTGTCTCTTGCATCACATCGCTTGCATCGCTTCGGGTCTTCGCCAAGAGTCGGCACCTTTGAAATACCGCGGGATCGCCCACTTTAGAAAATGGAAGTGCGTGTTTCCCATCCGTATTCTCGACGCTTCCGAAGAGATAGCCGAGGGTTCCCGAATCGTAGTCGGGGACCGACTTTGAATACAGCAGTTCCGTAAGTGGCCCTTCAACTCTTTTACGAGAAGTAGTCAGGAGAGAGGTGAGAGCGATGGCTCGTATCAGGGGCGAGTCACTCAAGAGGAGACCTAGCGCATAACCAACATCTCGGTTCGGCTCTGGCCTAAGCGAAAGCGTCGCACGACGAAGAGGGGGGATGAAGGCATCAAAGAGGAGCGACTCACAATTCGCAGAGTTTGCAGGGGAGAGGTGCTGACCCCATTCCTGTAGCAGCAGCGAAGCGCCTTGCACCGCGTTGGAACCATAGATTGTGATCAGATCCTCACTTAAGGAGAGAGCCGAAGATGGGCGTTCGAGAATATGGCATGCGGTATCAGAGAGAGATTCAAACTCCTCGGCTTGGGTATCAGCGAGAAGCCGAATCTGCTTCGCAGCAACTTCAAATGGCCTAGGAGGCGTCTTGAGCTCGCCATTCAAATAGAGAAAAAGGAGTTGTGAGCACGGGTCTTCAGGGCCTCCCTGCCGGATTCGCTCTGCGACTGCCTCGGTCGCGCGGTGTCGCAAATTGAGAAATGGACCCAATGAAATAGTGTGATGAAGTAACGAAATGCCGAGCAGCGTTTCTTGCTGAGGATCGTGAGTGGGGGCGAACAAGAGCGAGTGAAAAAGAGAGAGAATGAGCTTGGGAGATCCAACTTGGGCAAGAGTTGCTGCGATATGTCGATCAAAAAAGTCTCCGTGGGCGATGAGATGCCGCACGTCTGATTCCCATGGGAGCGCGAGTTCAGCTTGATCTGGTTCGAGTCTGCAGCTGATCTCGGTAGCGGCGATAAGCTGCAATGCAGGATGTTCCCCTATGGCGAGCGCCGTATCGAAGAGGTCCTGAATATCGCGAGAGTGACTCAACTTGGGGTCGAGAGAGAGGTGATACGCCAGAGAGCAGCCTGCTTGCGTGGCTTTTCCACCGAACGCATGCACGATGTTTTCGGCAACTCGACTCGCATCAGTAGTCTCAAGAATCTTGCCCGCCTTCCAGGGGCTGACTTCTGAATTCGATAGGGTAAAGACAGGGTCGTGTGCAAAGGCGATCATGCCAACTACTCCGGCAGGGTGGACCCGTGAGTATAGCATGAGCGTAATATGAAGATAGTGTGAGGGCCTCCTATTTATGTTGAAAGAAAACGAGCAGAGTATTGCCGTATTTTCGTTGGAGAAACTCTGAAAACGGCTCGAGGAGCAGGGGTTCGTACTCGAGGGGGTCGATCTGACAGATAATCTGTCCATCAGGAGCAAGGAGGGAGGGTTTTTCAGCCAAGGCCCGAAGAGCCTCTTGCCACAGATTCTTGTACTGAGGAGGGGCGACGTAAATATAGTCAAAAACTCGATTTTCTTTTCTTAAGAAGAGGAGTGCCTCCGTTTGGCGGACTTCTCCCCACTCGGAGAGGTGAGTCGCTTCGAGATTGGCTCGAATCGTTTTGACAGCCGATTTTTCGACGTCAATGAAAACGCATCTCCCGGCCCCTTGGCTGAGTGCCTCAATCCCTACACCGCCGCTTCCCGCAAAGAGGTCGAGTACTACTTTCCCGGACAGCGAGGGTCTCAGGATGTCAAAGAGAGCTGTTTTGACCCGATCAAGAATCGGTCTGGTTGTCGTCCCCGGGACAGCGCTCAATTTTGTGCCTTTTGCTTTTCCCGATACTACCCGCATAGAAGTGTTTTTAAAGATGCCTCCCACTGCGAAACTGCAGGGCTGGACCTCATCATCGTCGAGCTTTCCAGGAGCGCTTAGTAGCCAGAAAGCGCACAGCTCCGTTGGACAAAAGCGGTGCTAATACAGAGGGCGATCCATATCCCAGTTTTCAAGGTACTCTCGGATAAACGCCAAGTACTGTCCTCCGAGAGCTCCGTCAACGATTCGGTGATCATACGAAAGTGTGAGGTAGCAGATCTCACGGATTCCGATCATGTCATCGATAACCACTGGGCGTTTTTTGATCTGTCCGAGGCATAAGATCGCAACCTGAGGTTGGTTAATAATCGGTGTTCCAATCATTGTTCCGAACACTCCCGGGTTGGTCACGGTGAATGTTCCACCCATCACCTCATCAGGGAGGAGCTTTTTATCCCGAGCGCGAGTGGCGAGGTCATTCAATGCTCTCGCAATCCCAACAAAGTTTCGTTCTTCGGCCTGTTTGATAACTGGAACTATCAACCCGCTATTCCCCAAAGCGACAGCACATCCAAGGTTAATGTGGCGTTTGAGAACGACGGTTTTCCCTTCAACAGAACTGTTGATTGTCGGAAATTGAAGGAGGCCGCGAACAGCCGCTTCAAGGAAAAACGGAGTAAAACTTAAGCTGAATCCCTCACGGTTCTTAAACTCATTCTTGTACTTTCCGCGCCAAGCAGAGATTGCACTGCAGTCAACTTCCTGTACCGAGTATACGTGTGGACTCGTGGCTTTTGAGCGAACCATATGCTCCGCGATCAGCTGGCGCATATTATCCATCGGGACCACTCTTGTTCCGTCTTCACGCCAACCGGCCCCAGGCATGTCCGTGCTCGGTGCCCTCGATTCGCGGGGAGCTGGCAGAGAAGATGTGTGGGCGGGTTTTGGTGCTGCCTGTGGAGCAGGAATAGCAGGCTGCCCTCCAGCGCCACGTCCTTCGACGTAGTCCAGAAAATCCTGCTTTGTCACGCGTCCCCCCTGCCCACTTCCGGGAATAACTGAGAGCTCTTCGAAAGAAATTCCGTGCTTGCGAGCAA
>JAGRAO010000181.1 GCA_020434565.1 Bdellovibrionales bacterium | reverse complement strand
CTGTGAGGGCGCAACCACTTCGTCGAAAACCGCCTGTTGAGTCACGTTGAGAGCATCAAAGTGCGGGAGGATGTAGTAGATCCCCTTCAAAAGGGAGGCCCCAAAGCCCTCGACGAACTTCTGGTCAACGAGGTACAGAATGAGCGAAACGGAGCGACCTGCAAGGAAAAAGGAGAAGGTAAAAAGTCCAATAAGGAGTGGCGTTACAACTATCGCCGAAAAGAAGATAGCCGAGGCGCAAATAAGAATCAGTTCAAGAGCGATAAAAGAGAAAGCAACCAGAAATGGGATCGAAATCCCTTTGTCAAAGAAAGAGACAAAGAGCACGAGGCCGGCAGCCATGCAGAGCATCATAGTAAGAGCTGCCATCACCAGGCCGAGAAACTTTCCAAAGAGAAACTCCCACCGAGAAACTGCTTTTCCGAGGATATTATATACGGTCTTTCGAGCAAGTTCTTTGTGAAGCAGCGACGCTCCACTGATTACGACATAACAAACTCCAAGAAAAGATACCGAGAAGAGTCCAAAGTCTTTGATCACTTTGACCTGATCTCCAATCGAAACGCTTCCAAAAAAAGCCGAAGCAAGAATCAGAACTACCGCAAAGAAAAAAAGCGAGTAGAGGACCTTGCTCCTCATCGACTCCCGAAAGGTGTTTAACGCAATTACCGCTATTCGATCCACCGCTGCACGACTCATTCCTCAGCCCTCTTCTACCGTTCTCCCGAAACACCTTCTCCTTTGACAACTTGAACAAACTGGTCCTCAAGGGATTCTCGAACTGTTCGAAAGGTTTCGACTTCAAGGCCAGTATTGACGAACTCTTTTAATACTCGTTGTGCTGCTTCGTGATTGGCAAATGTCAGTCGAGTCGACCTCCCTCGAACCTCCTGCTTCAATACATTCCGAGCTGCTCCCCATTCAGATGAGAGCTGTTCGTGAACCACAAGCTCATACGTATCGTTTGGTCGTCGCGAGAGTTCGTCCAACGAGAGGATCTTTTTAAGCTCTCCTCGGACTAAAATCGAAGCACGGTCACAGAGAAACTGAACATCATCAAGAATGTGAGAAGAGATGAAAATCGTGACCCCTTCTTGCTTGAGCGAGAAAATAAGATCTTTAAATTCCTTCCGTCCGATCGGATCAAGCCCAGAGAAAGGTTCATCAAGAATAAGGAGTTTCGGGTTCGAGATGATTGCCTGAGCCATCCCAAGCCGCTGGGTAAGACCCTTTGAAAGGGTTCGAAGAGAGGTCTTCTCTCTGTCTGCGATGTTCAAACGCTCGAGTGCTTGCGAAACAGCTTGCTTCCTCTGGCGCCAGGGAACCCCCGCGAGAGCTGCATACATCGTCAGGGCTTCTCGAACAGTAAGGTGATCATAGAAGTACGGATGTTCCGGGAGATATCCAACCTGCTCGCGTGCCTTCGGGTCTCGGTTGCCCTTTCCAAAGAGCAATATCTCCCCCTTAAACCCCTGGATCAGATTAAGTACGCACTTAATCGTTGTCGTTTTGCCAGCACCGTTATGACCGAGAAAGCCAAACGACTCTCCTTCGCGAACCTCAAGGTTCAAAGGCTTCAGTGCCTCAAACTGTTTTACGAGAAAGTCACTCCGATATGAGTAACGCAAATTCTCTAAAGAGAGAGCGCAACGAGTCACTGCTTCCTCCGTGATCGAGGCGCTTTTCCAGTAGATCGCACTGTTTGAGTTTCTGGATCAATATAATACGTTCCGCCATACGGATCGCTGAACCCGCTTGAAGGAACCTGAAAAAATCCACCCTCAACAAGCTCCTCTAAACCTCTGGGTAGGTTCCCATACTTTTTGACATACGCCTTGAGAGCGGAATCGTAGGTATACAAATTTGCCTCGTGGATACTCTGGCGCAATTTACTCTTAAGTGATGAGAGTTGTATTTCATCAAGGGGTCGACGACCAGATTCAGCTTCCTGAATCATCTGGGAGAGAAAGCGGATAGCAGATGTTGGATCAGAAGAGAGCATCTTTTCTGCTGCGAGTCTGGCTACAAACGCAGGTGCATCGGGCAGAGAAGCACCCTTTTCAAGAGACTCTTGCGCGGCGGCAGAATCATTAAGGAAATAAAACTCTGTAAAACCTTTCAGGTAGTAGTAATTCCAATATTCTGGCTCTCGATCAATTGCTTTCGATAAGAGTACGAGAGCTTCCTTTGGACGCTCAGCCTCCCACGCGAGCATCGTCCCACAAAATTCAACCACGTGGCGTGCCCGCGGATTGAGCTCAGCAACAAGACTGCACATGTGACTCAGCCAAGTATAGTTTCGGTCTCCTCGATAATGTTTTCCAAAGTAACTAATCGTATGAAACCAGAGAATGTCCGCGACAAAATTTTGGTAACCAAAACTTAAGAATTGCAGACCGACCCCGCTTGGAAGATAGAGCACTTCGCGCTCGGGCCGTTCCATTCTCACTTGAACTTCGCTGTGAATTCTAAGGAGCTTCTCTTCAGAAAACGAAACGAGCGAAACAGCCAAAATGAAAAAGAGGAAAGAGACAGGCTTCACTTCTCACCTCCAAGCCGCGAATGAAACCCGAGTTCAGCAAACTCGTCTTCAATCTGCGTTCGCTCCTCGGGGGTGAGGCGCGCAAAACAGCTCTTGCTGTTTGCGAGCAGCACTGGATCCTGAAATGAAGACTTCGACAACATCGGGATGAGCAATTGAGCGCACTCTCGGTTTCGTCCAGACCGAAGAAAGGTTACCGCAAGATTGTTCAACGATACCCGTGAACATCGGTACGGCGCATTCTTACCACACAGTTCGGAAAGGAGGTCTACGGCTTGCTCGTACCTCTCTTGATGCAGAAGAAGATCTGCCACGCCGCCGACGCTTGCCTCAGTTTGACTCAGGGTATCGAGGAAGAGATCCCTCTGATGAATGTCATCAAGAGAGGAGATGTCATCGAGGAGACCCCTCGGTACTGGAGTTGTAAGATCAGGGGTTGGTGCAAATCGAGCTATTCCAGAGGGCGTAATTTCAAGGAGCTTTCGAAGTGGTCCATTAAGTACCGTCACCGGCTCGAAATACACTTCGTGCTTCGCTTCCAGAGCCACCTGTAAAAGTGATTTTAAACCGGTAAATGAGGCCGCCTCCGGATTTGTTTCTTCGTTCCGAGCACTCTCAAAGAGAACATCTCCAAAGACAAGTTTTGTCTTCCGAAAATATGCCGGAAAAAAAAGCGATGGGTTATAAACCAGGAGTACGTCAGGTCGAACACCCTCTACCACTTGGAGATATCGAGCAATGAACCACGACGGCTCAACAACAAACACCGCCCCAAAGGAGAGCCCCTCGAGTTTGGTGCGAACGGATTGTTCAGGGAGAGAAAAATCTCGAAGCCTGCGAATCTCGCTTTGAGGATCAGAGAGAGTCCAGAGCTGGTAGCCATTCCAAGCGACCAAGACGGCTATCCACAGAAAGCCAAACTTCCTTTCAACAAGTGAGCACGATAGAAGAGCGACCAAACAAGCGCTCCACGCAATCGCCGGAAGCCAGGGATCCGCTTGCCACCCCGAAAAGAAGAAAAGTGACGATCCAGCCCCCAGCACAACAAGCACTCCTGCAAAAGGAGTTCGTTTCAAAAGCAGAACGAGCCCACAGGTTGCAAGGGGAGCTGCGACAAATCCTACCTCTTTTACGAGACGAGACAGGTCTCGAAAGAAGAGTCCAACAAAGTCAATCGGAGAACTCGAACCAAGCCCAACAACATGCTGCAAAACTTCGGGCCTCAATGCTCTGTCTCGAGCAAGCGAGATATATCGCCAAAATCTCTCCACAGAATCGACTGAACCTGTATCCAGCGGAGGAGAGGTAAGTCCTCGAAGAGGAAGATAGAGGTAGAGAAGGGACCCAAGGATGCCAACGAAGGCGAGGACCCCAAAATGACGCAGAACAATCTTACGTCGGGCGCCAAACATCAGCGGAACCAACAAGAGAACGAAGAGTACTGACGCAGCGTGAATTGCGATGCTGAGCCCAGCGACAAACGCTGACGTAAAGAGCCATCTCACATCTTCGGTTCGCTCATACGAGAGGAGGCAATACGAGATAGAGAACATTCCACATGCATAGAGCAGGTATACCTCTGCCGTAATTGACTGCCTTAAGAAAGCAGAGCTTCCAAGAAGTGTTGCGAGAATACTCAAGAACACCGCAACCTGAAGTTTGAGCGTAGAAAGCGGTACGAGACGATCAACTATTTTGAAACCCAGAAACGCGAGCAGGAGAGCGAGGAAAGATGAAAAGAGGTTCACTCGAAAGACCACCTCTCCAAAGGGAAAGAAGGTAAAGAGGTTAGAGAGCATGCCGTAGAGGGGAAAGCCGGTAGGGTGAGGAATATCGAGCGAAAAAGCCGTAAGGACAAACTCACTTGCGTCTCTCCAATACGGCTGGGCCGAAGTCATACAGACAACGAGCACCCAGAGGAGAAGGAAGGAACTGACTCCTATAAGCTGCGAGAGAGGACGAGCACGTGTATGCACTTTGCCAAGTATACCCCCACAGCAAAAATGCCCGGTTTTAGGGAGAAGTGGCAAGGGGAGAAGACGGTTGCTTCACTCCCTCCGGCTGAAGAGACGCCCCCCCGCTCAGAAACGTTTGGGAATGCACGATAGAGGGGTTTGTAGGGCTTTTGAGGGGCAAAGAGAAGGGTCGGAGCGAGAAAACAAAAAAAGCCGGGCACATTCGTACCCGGCTTTTTACGAGACAGCTTAAGAAAAGACTCTTAAGCGTTACTGCAGACCACCACTGGCGCTATCCCAGTTAAAGGTAACTCCAGTTCCACTTGGGTGAGTCGCTGTTCCAGTGAACCCTGTACCAGTAATTGAAATGGCAAGAGTTACACCGTTAGAAAGCGAAGACATACCAGGCAAGTTCGCGCATGTAGCGTTTGCACAAGCGAGGTACTTTTCGAAGTCTACGAAATACGCTTCTTCAGCTGTCGCAACGTTTCGGAGGTCGCTTCGCGCACGAGCATCGAAACCTCGAGCACGATACTCAGCGAACTGAGGAATCGCGATAGCAGCGAGAATTCCGATAATGGCGATAACGACGAGAAGTTCGATGAGAGTAAAACCCTTTTCGTTCGTCATGTTCCTTATATCCCTTTGAATAAACGGTTCTAAAAACCAGACGTCTCTAAAACCGGAAGTCGTTTACAATAAAAGCGAGGTGCTTTGCAGATTCGACAGTCCAGAAGGCACAACGTACCAACAAGACCACCGGCTCTAGCTCCCCAAAAAGCAATTCGGATGCCAGCAGGAAAAGATGAAGTACAAAATAAAAAATTTTGAAACTTCAGCAGCTTACAATTTCGCCAGCCTCCCAACATCAACCGAGGACGTGACAATTTTTGTCACAAGGAGCAAAAAGTGTCTCATCTCGATGCCTTTTAGATGGTGGGAAACCGTAGGAAGGTTCCGTATCTTCAGCATTGTTGTGACATCCCAATTTGATAAATATGACGCTCAGTTATGAACGCTCCAACCGTCAGATACGGGGGATTCTACGCCCTTTTTTACGCTTTCTTGGTGGCTCCACTCTCTTTTTTACCGCTCTATTTTAACGACCTTGGGTTTAGCGCGGCTGAGATAGGGCTCATTAGCATTATCGGGAATATCGCTGTCATCCTCGGAGCCCCCTTCTCGCTGCACCTGATTCATTTTGTGCGCTCTCGCTCTGCTCTCCGAAAAGCTCTCGTGCTGGCTGCAGGAGCAGCGTTTTCAGTGCTCTTTTTCTTTCAGGGGGTAGTCAGCTGTAGCGTGTTCGTTGGAGTCGCCCTCTTCTTTCACAAGGCTGTGGGCAGCCTTATCGATGCAGCTGCCGTGAGAGCCAGCGCAGAGAAGCACTTGAGCTTTGATCATGCTCGCCTTGGAGGGTCGCTCGGCTTCGTGGCGGCTCTCTATCTCTTCGGATTCCTAGTCGACAACGGCGGATCCGAGTGGTCTGTGGTTCTTGGAGCGCTTAGTCTCCTCGCCCTCGCTGGATATACCTTTCTCTTTTTTGGACGTGAGGGTTCCGCCTGGGTTGATGAGCCGCGCCCTTCTGCTTCCTCCAGTTTAGAGTCAGACCCAGGATCTTGGATCAACCCCTTTACGTGGCTCTGCATCGCTCTGGCGCTTGCTTGGGGATCGAGCTCTGTGATGGTGGTGTATTTGAGCGTTTATCTCGAAGCTCTCGGCTGGAATGCCACCGAAATTTCTCATGCCTGGGCGGTTTCGGTGCTTGCTGAGATTCTCGCCTTTCTTCTTTTCGCGCGCTTGTGGCAGAGCTGTTCTCTGTTGACGATTTTTCGAGTGAGCATTCTCCTTACGACGTGCCGGTGGGTTCTTATGGCTTCGACAACAGATTTTTGGGGAATCCTCCTGGCCCAGCTCTTTCACGCCTTTTCTTTTGCAACCCTCTACCTCTCTTCAACAAAATTGGTGTTTGAGATTCTCCCAGATAATCTCCGTGACAAGGGCCAGGGGTGGATAGTTATGCTCGGATCAGGACTCGGGGCACTTCTTGGAAAGTTTGCGGCTTCTTATGGAGCTTCGCGTCTTGACTCGCTCCTTGAACTCCCATTCCTTTTTAATTGCTGTGCTTTTGTAGCGTTTGCCGGCTACTTGATCTCGATCTTCATACGAGACGGGGGAGACATGATGCGGCGGTAGGAAAATCTCTGAGACGCGTCACAGGTTTTTGCAGCTATTTCGAGACGAGATCTTTGGAAAAACCGAAAAAGATTCGACCTTTTCTTACATCGCTCTCCGGAGAGCGGGGCAGTCGAGGGATCTATGGGACAAAAAGAGCTGAAACTGGCACTCGTTGATTTGGCGGGAGAGGAGATTCACCTCGCAACTACGGCTTTGCCTGGAAACAGTCAACTCGTCGAGTGCTCTCGCTTTGAGGAACTCCCGTCCGACGTAGAACTCATCATTTGCGTCGTGGGCTCTACAGAAGACATGTGTCTTCAGGGGAGTAAAAAGATCATCTCCGAGAGCAGTCTTCACGATAAACCACTCGTCATAGTGGGTCACCAGGTAGCGGAACTTGAGCGAGTATTTGGCAGGTACTTTGAATTTTTCGAGACTGTCTCACAGCCCTTCGAACAGAACGAAATCCGTTTCGCAATCGAGCGACTTCGAGCCCGTTATCTTCGGCGCAAGAAACTCACGACAATTACGGATCAATCAACTCCCTTCTCTGCCGAAAGCTCCCAAGATGATCTGAGGGTAGGCCTTACGCTTGAGCTTGCTCTTGAAATCGATGAGTTTTCAAGCGAAAGCCAGGCTGCCCTCAACAAGCTCGAGAAAGCGACCCAATGGATCGGAGGCGAGCACTATCACGACGAAATTGAAGCCGAGAAACTCGTTTCACTTCCGCTTTTTCCTCAGTCTCCTTTACTTCAGAAGAGCCTGTGCGAAGTAGCTGCGGAAGCTCCTGAAGCAGCAAGGCAGCGACTTTTGCGGGGGTGCTTTCTTCTCGCATCAGCTTCAGATCTTCTTCACCTGCCAGAGGAAAGAAAGGAGGCAATTCTTTCAACGAGAGTGAAAATTGCCGCA
>JAGRAO010000180.1 GCA_020434565.1 Bdellovibrionales bacterium | reverse complement strand
CACCCTCTCTCCTTTTGAGATAATGGGACTTGGTAAAGGGCCTTGGTTCCAAGGCAATTGAAGTGAGCAAACGAGACCCAGAGCCTGAAATTCTGGCCTGAGTCAAATGAGAGCCGAGTGAATGGCGACAGACACCGAAGAAGTAAAGGATGGCGAAAGCGAGGAGAGGAGAAACTCACCGGCTTCCCTTCGAACACTCTCTCAGCTTCTCAACCTTGAATTTGTTGAGCGGCTTCCTGAGCCGACTCCCCCACTCGATCTTCGAATCGGAGATTTCGATCGCATCGCCGGCTCTTGGGGGCGTCAGTTCTCTACTATCCCGATCGGAGGTGACCATCACGAGGTTGTTGTGGCCTCAGCTGACCCGCTCAATATTGGCGCCATCGAGCAGCTTAAGATGTGCTACGGACGACCAGCAAAGCTCGTGGTGACAACTCCTGACGAGATCACCAAGGCAATTAACACCATGCGGACTCGTCTCATGAGTAGTCGCTCAAGCGCACTTGAGAAGGATAAAGAGGAAGAATCGGAGTTCGACTATCAGCTCAAAATCGATGTCACCGACGCCGAAGACGACGATGCTCCAATCATGCGTTACGTTAACGCGATCATCTTTAAGGCAAACTCAGAGAGAGCTTCTGATGTGCACATCGAACCGTTCGAAACCCAGCTGAAAGTCCGGTTTCGAATCGATGGGGTCCTCTACGACGTCGACAGCCAGGACAAGGTTCATCAAGCGGCAATCATTTCTCGCGTAAAGGTCATGTCTGGCCTCAACATAGCGGAAAAACGGCTCCCTCAAGATGGACGTATCGGATTGAAGATCGCGGGAAAAGATGTCGACATCCGGGTCTCGACAGTCCCTACCCAGTTTGGCGAACGGGTGGTTATGCGGTTGCTTGACAAATCAGCCTCAGTACTCGGACTCGAACAGGTGGGTATTCGGAAAAAGAATCTGTTGTTGCTGGAGAAACTCATCCAGAAACCAAACGGCATCATCCTCGTTACAGGGCCAACCGGATCCGGGAAAAGCACAACTCTCTATTCGTGTTTAACAAAGATCAACACACCGGAGCTGAATATCCTGACCGTCGAGGACCCGATCGAATATCAACTCGAGGGTGTCGGTCAGATGCAGGTAAATCCTAAAATCAACTTCACTTTCTCTTCTGGTCTTCGGGCGATCCTACGGCAAGATCCTGATGTGGTAATGGTGGGAGAGATTCGCGATGCTGAGACGGCTGAAATTGCGATTCAAGCGTCGCTCACTGGTCACCTCGTACTCTCTACTCTTCACACAAACGATGCTCCAGGAGCCGTGACTCGACTTTTAGACATGGGGATTGAGCCGTTCCTTGTTTCCTCCAGTCTCTTGGCTGTCATGGGGCAGCGTCTTGTTCGTCGGCTATGCCCTGCTTGCAAGGAAGCGTACGAACTCTCAGATGCTGAGATCCTTGAACTTGGACTGCACCCCCGTGATCTCGTTGAAAGAAGGGCGTATAAACCGGGTCAAGCGGAATGTGAGGCATGCCAGAACACCAGATATATGGGTCGTACCGGGATTCACGAATTGCTCGTTGTTGATGATTCAATTCGGTCACTCATCCTCCAACGAATGGACTCCACAACCATTCGAATAAAGGCTCAGGAGCTTGGATTTGAAACGTTGCGAATTGATGGAGCACATAAGGTTCTTGAAGGGATCACTTCGGTTGAAGAAGTCATCCTCGCAACTCACGAAGAAGTTACGAATGCCTAAAGCGATAAGGCTTGTTATTGAGGTACCGAAAGCCTTAGAGCAACCTTAGAGAGTTCTTCCATGCCCATTTACGAATACACGGCAATAAACCCCACCGGAAAGAAGGTAACCGGAACTCTCGATGCCGATAGTATTCGTGCTGCAAGACAACGCCTTCGCAAACAGAGCCTCTTCCCTACTTCACTTGAAGAAGCATCAGAGGCCTCGACAAAGAAAAATGCTGATGTCTTGCGCTATTTCAAAAGTGAGCGGGTAAAGCCGAGTGACCTCTCAATCGCAACCCGACAGCTCGCTACCCTCGTCGGAGCTGGCCTGCCCTTGGTAAGCGCCCTCAATGGGCTGGCTGAACAAACAGATAGCCCCGTCCTTCGGCGAATCGTTGTCGATATTCGCGAAGATGTCGAGGAGGGGAAATCGCTCTCAAAATCATTGCAACAGTTTCCGCGGGTTTTCTCGAGACTGTACATGAATCTTATCGCGGCGGGCGAAGCATCTGGCACACTCGACAACGTACTTGAGAAGCTCGCCGATCACCTCGAAGTACAGCTCGCCCTCAAACGCAAAGTGCGGAGTGCTCTTATGTACCCGGTCGTGATGCTTATCATGTGCACAGCGATAGTGATCGGGCTCGTTGTTGGTGTGATCCCAAAGATTACGGCGATCTTCATTAAACAGGGCGCAGATCTTCCGGTCCCAACAAAGATTATGATCTTTATTTCAAACTCGCTTATCTCATACTGGTGGCTTTTGATCTTGGTTGTGGTTGGGCTTGTGTACGCTGGACGTTTGTACTATCGAAATCCCACTGGACGAGATCGAATCGACCGCGCTCTCTTAAGGATGCCTATCTTTGGTCCGGTCTACATTAAGGTCTTAAGTGCTCGGGTAGCCGGCACTCTCGCGACTCTCCTTGGAAGCGGGGTCGGACTCTTAAAGGCTCTTGATATCACAAAAAATATTATCGGAAATGTCCACGCCGTCCGAACCTTGGAAGAAGCGAAAGATGGAGTTCGGGAAGGGAAAGATCTCGCGAATGAATTGAGCAAGGGCGCGGTCTACCCGTCAATGCTGATTCGGATGGTCGCGGTTGGTGAAAAGAGCGGCCAACTCGAAAATATGCTTGAAAAGGCTGCCAAGACCTATGAGAACGAGGTTGAATCCTCACTCGAGGGGCTCACTTCGCTGCTCGAACCACTGCTCATGGTCGTGGTCGGGGCAATCGTCTTGGTGATTGTTATTTCGGTACTGATGCCGATGACTGAACTCATTAACCTCGTCGGTGGGCCAGCTTAACCCGCATTGCTGGCTCCAAGCCAACCTCTACTTGCCAATTTGGGCGGGGTGATGGAACATTCTTTAAGGTCTCTGACTTGGGCGCGAGCGTTGAGCTGTGCCAAGAAAAGAATGGAAGGAATTCTCTGCTATGAAAACATTGTCTCCTCGTAGTGAACTCGGACTTACTCTCGTAGAGATCATGGTAGTCCTTGTGATTCTTGGACTGCTTGGCACGTTTCTCTTTGGGCAGATTTTTGGCGCCGGTGAGCAGGCAAAAGCCCGCATGAATAATCTCAAGATGGAACAACTTGCTGGTAAGCTCGATGAATACAGATTGATGTACAACTCGCTTCCGAACTCACTTGACGATCTCACCGGTTGTAATGAACAAACCGGCCCCGGCTGTATACCGCTTCTCGATCGTGCGAAGGGGCAAGAAATGCTGAACGATGCATGGGGAAACCCGTTTAAGTACACCAAGGGCGGAAACGGTCGAACGTACGCCATTACAAGTCTCGGAGCCGATGGACAACCGGGCGGGGAAGGGCTTAATTTCGACTTCAAAAAGGAAGGACCGTAGTTCCACTCTCAAGCTCACAGATCCCAGGTGGTAAAGAGAGTCATGGATACTGCGGCTGATATTCATGGCTGAATTTCGGCCCTCGACACCCTCGACGACCTCATTGCTTGATCGCCAGCACGGATTTACCCTTATCGAACTCGTCATGGTGGTGCTCATTATCGGCATCCTCTTTGGACTGTTCTACAGGGGGAGTAGCACTGTCCTCTACTGGCGGCAACAGGGAGCGCTCCGGGAAATCCGAGAGCTCATGCAGTTTCTCCATTATCAGGCAGTTGCAGACCAGGCGTTTTATCGACTTGAATTCGACTTAGAGAAAAACTCCTATCGAGTAGGAGCGCTTCGCCCAGAATATGAGGAAGACGATCGTTTAGCAGAGATCTCTCAGGATGCCGGGCGAATCTCGCTCGAGTTGGCCGCGTATCTGAATCCGGTCTTAGGAAGCACTCACACAATGATCCCGCCCCCCGGCTATCCGTCACTGTTTGAGAGTAAGTTTTTCCCAGATGATATGTCGGTGACATCGGTAAAGACGCCGGGGAAAGAACGTGAAAAGTCTCAAGGGGGAAAGGCCTACATTCATTTCTCGCCACGCGGATTCTCAGAGTTTGCGGTAATTCACTTTCATCTCTACAACGATGATCCGGTTACTCTCGTTGACAATCCTTTCACCGGACTCGTCACGGTCTATCCAGGTTTCCGGGATTTTGAATGGACGTATGGAAAGAAAAATAAGGGGGACAAGTGAGGAATCCCTCTCTCCTGAATCGAGTTCCCAAGTGGACCACCTCTTATGAACGAGGTTTTACGCTTGTCGAAATCCTTATCGCCCTTGTGATTCTTGCAACATCACTCACAGTCATTCTTGGACTCCAGTCGGCGGTAATTGATCGAACCGTCACAGCGAATCTGAAGAAACAAGCTCTTCTTGCGACTCGAGAGATTCTCTCGGCCGTAGAGGCTCGAGAGGCTGATGGGAATCCTCTCGATACCGAGCGCTACGAGGGAACTCCACAAGATCTCCTCGGCACACTGCTCGAAGTTCCGTATGAGCCTCCTTACGAAATCCCAGAAGGTCAAAACATCCTGCGCGCTGAGATGGTTGTTGAATATTGGGGGATTCCAAACGTCAGCGAAAAGGCAATGAAAAGAATTCAACTGACCGTTCGATGGGGAGAGACAATTCGAGAACAGCTGACCACCACGCTATTCATTCCGTTTGACGAGGATCAGCTCGCAAGCGTGGATGATGAAGACGACGACGGGTCAGGAGCGAGTGCCGGAGGTGGAATTGATGACGGCGGAGGGACTGATGACGAAGAATCGTGATTCAGCCTTTACCCTCATCGAACTGATGATGGCTATCGCCATTCTTGGTGTGATTCTCACGATGATTTACGGAGCTCTTACGAGCATCATGCGGGCAAAGAATGTGATCGAGGACCAACGTGAGGTGCGGCAGATTGCTAACGCTGTCCTCACTCGCCTCACTCGGGAGATGCAGCTCGCCTATCCTGGCATTCCACGCCTCCCTCCCCCAGACAAGCTCGAAGAGCGGTTTGGGTCCAAGGATAATCTCTTGGGAGAAAAAGAAACCGTTGGCTCCGGGCGCCCGGCGGATCACATCGTGTTTGTCGCTTTAAGTGCTGGGCAGTATGTGCCAGATGGCCTGACTCATGGAGGGCTCGTTCAGATTTCATATTCCATGCAGGAAGATCCCGAAGAGAAATCCGCAGATGGCAAATCGGTCTATGTACTCGTTCGAGAGGAAGTTCCTTACTTACGCCCGTATGAAGACGCATATAAACAAAGGATGGTCTTTCCGCTGACGAATCGCATTCGGAGCTTTCAACTCAGGTACCTTGATTTAGAGAATGACGAATGGGTCTCAACCTGGGGGAATGAAAAAGGCATGGGCCTCCCAGCGATGATTGAATTCAGCTTTGAGCTTGAGTCAGAGCAGGGAGCACGCACCTGGTATACGAGCGCCGTGCCGCTCCGCAGATCATTTTCGTAGCCCAGAGAGGTCTCGAAAATTGGCCGTGCACTGAGAGAGACCGGCAACCTGCTACGAGTTCAAAAATAAGCGACTGTGAGGAAACGAGGTCTCAAAGAGTGAGTTCAAGGCTTTCACGAAATCCGACTTCCCTGGTATCCTTTTCTCTACTCGAGAATCCATTTTTTAAGAGATTGTATCGATGGGAATCGCCCTGAGCCTCTATGCCTCTGGAAAGACACTCTATGGTGTCACGGCGGAGGTCCATGACCGTTCGGTAACGATCCTTGAGCACCACAAACTTGAAAATGCACCGTATTTCTTGGCACCCGATCCGTTCCATCTCGAGCCGCTTGCCGTCGAAGGGGAAGGGCATGAGGAGAATCTTCAGCACTCAGGGGGAGGGATCCACCCAACTCCAGAAGAACTCTCACAGCTCACCGAGTTTTTGAGTCGATTTAAGAATAAGTGGGTGCGGGCGGCGCTCATTGTTCCCCCGCAAGATTTTCTCTCTGTAAACCTTGAGCTGCCTTTTTCCGACGCGAAGAGCATCCAACAAGTGCTCGATTTGGAAGTGCAAGATCGGGTCCCCTTTCCCACCAAAGATTTTCTCTTACAGCCCACGACAATCGGCGTGAAGGGCGCTGATCTTTTTGAAATTCATGTGAGCGTTATTCCTCGACTGATTGTACAGCACTCACTTTCTGTATCGCATGCGGTTGGCCTAGAGCCGGCAATTCTCACTACCCCATCAAGCGTTCTGTCGGCTCTTCCATTTTTAAGCCCGACTTACTTCGCTGAGAATGCCGCTTTCCTTTTGGTAGATGGAAAACATGTGTATCTCTCTATCAATATCGATGGCGAAACAAAGACTATCTTCTCCCCGCCGCCCCAATCGGCCAACGGAACACCGGAGCTTGAAAAACAGATTTTAGAATCGAGCTTCCAGGCGCTTCGACTTTTCCTCGTTTCAAGCGAGGAAAAATATGGAAAGCGAATTGAGAAGATCTACTTTATCGGACAGACCCGTCAACGAGAGCTCGCTCAACAGGTTCTCGGAAGACAGTGTGAAGGAATCTCGTGCGCGGATTTCTTTGCAAATACTCCTGAGGAGTTCATGGCCGCAGCCCTCGGTTCAGTTTTCGCAAGCGACGTCCAGCCTCCGCCAATTCTTGTGAACTTTCGCCACGGAGAGTTTCGTTATAGCCCCCAGCTCGAAGGCCTCCTCCTTGGGCTTAAGCAGCTTATTCGTCCGGGGCTCGCGTTTTTTCTCTGTCTCCTGCTGAGCCTCGGAGCCATCTACTGGAGCCGTGCCGAGCGGCTCTCGACGATTCAGCGCAAGCTGAAGAATCAAGTCGAACGAGTTGTCGGCCCCATCTCGGCCCCACCCGGCCAGGAACTCCAGTTTGTCCGATCCTCTGTCGGTCAAATTCAGTCACAGCTCGAAGAGGTCAGCTCAACGGCTCCGCAGTCTTCAATCGCTATTCTGCTTGAGATCTCTCGAATTCTCCGGCTCTTTCCGAAGATTGAGGTCGAGACAGTTCGAGTGGTTTCGACTTCCGTACTCGTGAAGGGCAAAGCTGATAGTTTTAATTCGGTAGACAATCTTCGCGATGAGTTTAAGAAATCGGACTCACTCTTTTGCGATGTCGTCGATCGATCAAAGACCTTCGGGAATGAAGTAAACGTTGACTTCTCCCTTACCCCGTGTGGAGCGTAGCGCAATGGCTGAATTCGTTGACCAGCTGCATTCGCTTAAAGAGAAGGGCCTTGAGAAATATGCTCGTTTGAGTGGACGCGAGAAGTCTCTTCTCGTTTTAGCACTTTTGCTCGCCATTGTCCTTCCGAGTTTTGTTGCCATCAAAGCTGCGATCGTTGCGTTTCGAGAGCAGAGCTCACAGCTTCATCAAGCCTCTGAAGACGTAGAGGGAGTTGTTCGAATGCTTTCGGCTTACCAACGACTCCGGGTGAAGAAAGACGCCCTCGAAAAGCGGCTGGCTGCAAACACCT
>JAGRAO010000179.1 GCA_020434565.1 Bdellovibrionales bacterium | reverse complement strand
GTCGAATTGATCGTGGAGTCGAGAAATCGCCGAAATAGTTTCAAGGAGAAGATTTTCTCCCAACTGATCGATCGTTTGGCCCCGTCCAGGCAGCAGATGAGCGAGAAACTGAGCCAGGAGTTCTCGATCTCGAGCTCCTCCAACAACTCCGTAAAGAGGGGTTTGGACGAGACTATAGTAGGCAAGGCAGATCTTTTCTGACGCATTCCGAGGATCCTCACAATAAATCACCGAGAGTGAGTCTCCAGAATTCAATTCGCGGAAAGTTTCCGGAGCGAGCACCAGAGTCGCCCCTTTCGAAAGAGCACTTTCAACCAGTGTGTCTGATGGCACTTTTGCAGTAACGACGAAAAGTTCACCACCAGAGAGGTCTTTCTCCTGAAAAACGATCCCTTCGCACCGCAAACTGTCTGGCAAATAAGAGACTGAATCATCGAATACGGAAGAGAGCAGATCCTTGGTGATAGCAAGCGTCATAGAGACTCTCTCGATTCGCTCACCCCTCTTTCAGAGAATGCGGCTCTGACCTCTTCAATATCAGAAAAGTGATGCGTTACTCCTTGAACAATCTGATAATCTTCGTGACCTTTACCAGCGAGAAGAAACACATCGCCTGAGTTCATCTCAGCAATCGTACGCCGAATTGCACGTGCTCGGTCATGCTCCACAAAAACCGGCTGAACTCCGCTCTGTAAAATCTCCTTTACTATATCAGCCGGATCTTCATCTTTTGGATTATCATCGGTGAGGACCACACAATCGGCAAATTCCTTGGCAGCTGCTCCCATATTTGCTCGTTTGCGGGGATCCTTTCCACCTCCACACCCGAAAGCGCACCAGAGTTTTCCTCGACACACCTCGCGCACGGCCTGAAGGGCGTTTCGAAGCCCATCGCCGGTGTGAGCATAATCTACAAAGACTATTTTCCCCTCACCCACAACCGGCTCGAGTCTCCCAGGAACGTGTGGACAAGCTTTGATGAGTTTACAGACTTCTAAAGGATCAAACCCTTGAGCTACGGCCATCCCGAAAGCAGCTGCGATGTTAAGGGCGTTGTATCTGCCGATAAGAGAAGATTGAACAGAATAGGTGCGCCCTTGCCAGGAGAGCGAAAATTCACTTCCTGATTCGCTTTGACAAAACTGAGAAACTCGAACATCAGCCTCAGGCGACTCCCCATAACCCAGGACAGAGAGCGATTCTCTCGAAAGAGATTCAAGAAGGCGTACACCGTGCAAATCGTCAATACAGACAATCGCCGGAAGTTTTTTTCGAATTCGGACCGCTTCTCGTTCAAGATGTGAAAAGAGCAAGCACTTCGCGGCAAAATAATCCTCAAGATTTTCGTGAAAGTTAAGGTGATCGATACTGAGATTTGAAAAGATTGCCCCACGGAAAGCGATGTCAGAGACTCGATGCTGAGCAAGGCCGTGAGAAGAGACCTCCATTACGACACATTCTCCACCGTGATCACGAAAAAGAGCAAAGAGCTCATGAAGCTCCTCAGCAGTTGGGGTTGTCGTCGGTCCAGTATGAGCCGGAATATCGGGCGAATAGACTCCGAGGGTCCCGATCCGCAGAGTAGTGCCAATAAGAGACTCAAACAGGTGATAGAGAAGCCAGTGAATAGTGCTCTTCCCGTTGGTTCCAGTGACTCCGTACACCGGAAATTTTTGCGACGGATGTCCCCAGAAGAGGGCCACCGCCCGACTTAAAGCAGCGCGTCCATCTGAAACAACGATCTGAGGCACTCCGACCATTACTGGATGTTCAGCAATAATCGCAACGGCACCACGCCTGATTGCCTCCTCGATGTAAGTGTGCCCATCAACTGACACTCCCTGATAGGCAACAAACAGGGCTCCAGGAATCACTTTCCGCGCATCCGATGTGACATTACCGATCTCAAGCCCTGCCTGAGGGCGAAGAACTTCAGAGTCTGAAAATTCGTTTATAAAGCTCCCAAAATTCATCAAAGTCTCTTCAAAAATACCACGTGATTTTCTCAGGATCGTGATCAAAGAGGACCGAAAGAAAGGAACGCCTCAAGGATGCATTACTCACTGCTGACTTTAGCTGTAAAGTCCTTCTGCTTCAACGTTTTGGACAACAGCGGCAGTGCGGTTTAGTTTGTGAGCGCTACCCGCTGGACGGTAAAAGGCTGCTCGGTTGTGAGTTCCGGAATACGCTCTCGAAAAGAAGGTACCGTTTTCTCAGGATGAGATGAGTATTGGTCAAGATAGCGCACCGACCGCTCCATGACTCGACGAAATACCGGCGCCGCCACAAGACCACCATAGTAGCTCTCGCCCCTTGGTCGATCATAGGTCACGAGCAGGACCAGCGGATCCCGTACTCGCGAAGAGTCTGCTGCAACAAATCCAATAAACGAAGAGATATAGCTGTGAGGTTCGTAACCTCGTCCATCATCGCGTGCGCGCTGGGCAGTTCCAGTCTTTCCTCCAACCGTTAAGCCATCGATGTGCGCTCGCGATCCAGTTCCACCTTTCTGCTCAACCACTGAGATCATCATATCCCGGACATCGTTTGCAGTTCGTTGAGAAAGAATCTGTCGAGCATCGACAGGCATACCGGTCTGCTTGACAACGGCGAGCTGAGGGAGAAATCCACCATTTGCGATAGCAGAAATTGCTCGAACCATCTGCAAAGGAGTAACTGAAACACCTTGGCCAAAGGAGTGGGTTGCGACATCTACTTGCGCCCAAGAATTCACCGGGCGAAGAATCCCACTCGCTTCTGCCGGGAAAAGTCCAAGAGAAACTTCGCCAAATCCAAAATCCCTCAAGCCCTGATAAATTCGTTCAGCGCCAAGCTGCATGCCGATCTTGGTCATCCCGATATTCGATGACTTCACAATTACATCATGAGCCGTCAATACATCACTCCCGTGCACGTCATTGATCGTGTGTTTTCCAAAACGAAACCTTCCTGATTCACAGTTGATCTGTTGATTCGGTGAGACAACTCGGTTCTCGAGCGCCAACGCCATAACAATTGGCTTAAAGACCGATCCCGGTTCATAAGCACTTTCAAGCACCCTATTCACGAACTGAGATTTCTCGGTAATATGCTGAGAATTGAAATTGACTTCTGGCGCTTGGCTCAATGAGAGAATCTCTCCGGTGCGAGCATTCACGAGCACAGCAAGACCCTGTTCTGCTTTCGCTTCTATCCTTCCTCGCTCCAGCTCTTCATCCACGATGAGCTGGAGATGAGCATCAAGTGTCAAGTCGAGCGCTTGGCCCTTGGGGAGCTCGAACTCGCTCTGGAGCATACTTGGGTGCTCAAGTGTCTGACCGAGAGCATCTCGAATGACTTTTGTCTTCGCTGAGTGCTCGTGAAGCCCCCGATCAAAAGCAGCCTCAAGCCCCGTTAGTCCATTTCCATCTATTCCGACCTTGCCGATTAACGTGCTTGCTGCCGCATTAAATGGATAGAATCTCCTCGGCTCGACTAAGTAGCCAATCCCTTCAAGTGAGGCCTGTTCAATCTGTTCAGCCACAACTTTTGGGATCTGTCGCTTCACCCAGACAAAGGGACTTTCTGAATTGAGCTTCTCCTCTATTTCAGCGTTTGAAAGTGAAAGAACTTCAGCGAGGAGCTTTCGTGCCTCATCCCGATTCGAAACAAGCTTGGGCCTCAAATAGACCGATCCGGAAGGAACAGATACTGCGAGAAGTCGGCCCTCTCGGTCTCGAATCGGACCACGCTCCGAGGAAAGTTCTAGGGTAGTAAGATGCTGCCGAAGGGCGGAACTCTGCCACTTTGAGACGTCTGCGATCTGCAACACGTAGAGCCGTACGACTATGAGGCCGATCCAAAGAAGAATAAGGGTAAAAACAAATCGCAGCCTTAGAGCTCTGCTCCGAGCATCCAACGCCTTACCGCAAAGCACGGCAGGAGTCGAAGCAAAATCAAAATGGAGAAGACTCTTGTGACGGCTACCCATACTTCACTCTTCCTATCGATTTTCAACAATTCTTCTTGCTTGAGCGGGATTAAGAGGAACTAACCCGATTCTCTCTCTCGCAGCACGGGCCAAAGCGTCAGGACGGAGTAGAACTGAGAGTTGTAGTTCGAGATCTCGCCTTTCCATGTCGAGAGCAATCGTTCTTTTTCGCTCTTCAGCAAGTCGATATCCGAGATCTGTGGCCTGCACCCGCAGGGTGACCTTGAGAACCAGCACAGCCATCAAGGTCAAAAGGAGCAACACCTGGATCTTCGAAGGAACCTCAAACCAGGACCGTTGTTGGTAAACATTTTGATAGTCGAGACAAACCGCCATAGAACCTCTCCCCTATTCAGATTCAAATTCAAAAACCCTAAGTCCTGCACTTCTCGAAGCTGGATTCTGCTGAACCTCCTCTGTCAAAGCCCGCACGGCCTTTCGAGTGAGAAGCTTCCCAAGTGAGCGTTGGCGACTCTTCGTCGGCCACCATGCTGGAGAGGTATCCCCGGCTCCCCAGTGCCTCATCGACTTCGCGACAAACCGGTCTTCTAACGAATGAAAGGTGATAATCGCGAGTCTGCCACCTGCTTTTATGACTGACGGAATGGATTCAAGAAAGTCCCTTAACTGAGCCGTTTCCTCGTTCACCGCAATACGCAACGCTTGAAAAATGACGGTGGCGGGATGAGAAGACTTCTCACGCAGTTTTCGAGGTGCAGAGTTCTCTACTACTTCTGCCAGTTTTTTTGCGGTTGCAATCGGACGCTTTTGAACGATGACTTTTGCGAAATGGTGAGCTTCGCCAGAATTCACTCCTCCTGCTTGTAGGAGAGAAACGAGTTTTCCGAGGGGATAGTTATTGACGATCTCATCGGCCGTAAGAGAAAGAGACGGGTCCATCCTCATATCGAGAGGAGCATCTTCCCAGAGAGAAAAACCTCGACGTGCATGCAGCTGATCGGTAGACATACCGAGGTCTGCAAGCACGCCATCAAACGATCGCTCACCGAATTGTGAGCAACAATCCCCAAAAGAACCTACACGAAACTGAAATCTATCGCCGAATTCCTGCTGAAGCCTTTCAGCCATCGGCTCCACCGCAGGATCTCTGTCAATCCCAACAACCGAAGCGAGAGGAGAGGCTTCAAGAATGGCCCGAGAGTGCCCTCCACCACCGAAGGTGCAATCAAGAAAACGTCCGCCCTCCGATGCTCCAAGAAACTCCACAATCTCTCTCACCAAAACTGGAACATGCCTTGTGGAAGCTGTAACTGGTTCGCTCATATGTCCACATCAGCGAACAATTCCGGATCTTCCAACAGCGCCTGCTCGGTCGCTTGAAAGATGTGCTCCCACACCCTTGAATCCCAAACTCGAAATCCATGAATTGAGGAGGTAAACGTCACATCCTTCTCCACCGATGCGTATTGCCGTAAGTATGGAGGAATAAGAATCCTCCCACTTCGATCGAGCTGACACTCTGCTGAGCGGCTGAGATAAAAGTTCTCAAGTCGCTGCAGCTTCGAACTGAATCGGCTCTTCTCTCTCAATTTGCTCTCGAAACTCACCCAGGCAGAAAGCGCAAACCCTTCCAGACACCTCGCCCCTTCGGAGATGTAGTTCGTGATGACCACGGACTCCTCTCCTCTTTCCTGTAGTGATTTTCGAAATTCGGCAGGGAGACTTACCCTGCCCTTTTCGTCGATCGAGTGAGTAAAGCTGCCCCGGAATGAAAGTGGGAAACCTCCCGTAACCTGCGTTGGTGAACCAGACTGCGCATCTTTTTTGAGCTCGCTCATAGATGCCTTAGAAAAAAACAAATGAGAAATCTAAGGGGCAAAATGCTTTTCGATATCCCACTATGTCCCACTTTCACCCACTTTGTGCATCCTAGAGCAACGAACTGCCACGGTCAATAAAAAATCTCCATAAGAACACGAAATAATTTGGTATTTTAAGTAGGTTAAAGTTATTTCCGTGAGATACCGGCAAATTCAGCCCGATGTTGATTGAAGAATATTATGGCGCAGCGGGTATCTCGGAAAAAATTGAGTCGACCTGCGAGCTCTGCTCCGGAAAGAGAGGGGAATATGGGAGTCAATTCTCTAAAAGTTGCAATTTTACCAGGTTTCTCGCTGAGGTCGAAAGAACCTGAGGATCAGCGAGAGATAATTTCAAATGCCCCTTCCCCCGAATCTCCGCCAAAGTTATAGCGCGACAAGAGTTCTTCACATGCTTCACGGTCACGAGAGGTATCGTCTATGTCGTTCGAGGCATTGGGATGATCGTTTCCGTCGACTATATCACCCATATCTGTCGAGTTCTGCTCTCCGTTAGAGTCCGGACTACTGCTCCCAGCACCATCAAAAATTGCATTGTTCGGGTCTTCGAGATAGAAGGCACTTTGGCAAGCTCTTGCACCACCTGCTCCATAGAGAGACTCAAGTGAAGGCACGGCAATCAAAATGAGCAGCGACGCGAGAGATATATACTCAACTATCGCTGCACCTCTTTCTTGTCTTTCCAAGATTCCAATCTTCATCTTAAGACCTCAAAAACTGATTCCTTCCGATCTTCCACCAGACTCAAACCGTTGAACGAGCTGATCGCACTCTTGGTGATTCGATGGAGGCGCTACACAATTTGGATTCACTTCACTTGTGCACAGAACCAACCCCTGCGGATCGTTCGGATCCGGTTCGCCCTCTGTTGAACCAACGTCTCCCTCGAGATCGAAACTCGCGGTACAGATTTTCGACCCCCCGCGTGCGAGAAGCTCTTCGAGAGAAGGAGTCGCAACCACGACGAGGAGCGCGAGCAGCAAGACGTACTCAACAACCGACACTCCGCTATCGCGAGAAACGCGAAGAAAAATCATCGACCCTCCAAGGCTCTCCAGAAGTAGTCCTAGAGAGAGAACGGCTAGAATTCTACCTTCCTAGAGCTTCTGTTGCTTGAGAAGTTTGATCGTAGAAAATTCCAAGAAGTTTTGAGCTCGGATCTACGCAGCTTTCGCAGAGGATTTGATAGCGATGAGCCTATCGTAGGCGGTCTGAATTTCGTGGAATCGACGCGCCGCCTCTTTCTGATCGTGGTTCGAAAGCGTCCCCCTTTGTTGGAGCATATCCGGATGACACTCCTTTACAAGACGACGGTACGCACGCTTAATCTGATCGAGACTCGCCTCTGGGGTAAGACCCAAAGCAGTAAAATCAGAGGAGCGGATCCATGCTCGAGCCTGGTCGGCCAGCCGTTGCTCGGTCTTTTTTCGCTCTTCCGAGGCTTTACGATAGTACTCCTTGTGCTCGCTCCAAAATTCTCGAATGACAGAGTTCTTGATGAGTGTTGTCTCTTTAAGGCCAAGCCCAAATCCTTGGCTGATCATCTCAAGAACCACCTCTTCACTTTCGTTTAACGCCCCATCTGACATAGCCACTCGAAGATAGAGTCGGAATATTTCGCCAAGGCTATTTCGCCTCCCTCGGTGGAGCCAGTACAGATCAAAAGCATCATTTCGGATCTTTTCATAACTCGTGGCACGCTCTTTTCCACTTCGAAACTCCTCGATTGCTACACTTCGAGCTTTCTCACTTAAACCAGAGAGCGTACCAAGAAACTTTTCGAGAGAAGCTATCTCCTCCCTCACCACAGG
>JAGRAO010000017.1 GCA_020434565.1 Bdellovibrionales bacterium | reverse complement strand
ATTCTTGGTTTTTAAAGTAAGTCGTTAGGGTGAGGAGCAAGACAGCAAAGCTCCCGACTCCAACGAGGAGTGGTCTTGATGGGTGCGCAAGTTTCATAAACAACCTCCGTAAAAAACCTGAACGAGTTTCATCCAATTGTGACATAACACGATCAGGAAAACCTTCGTCGAGCGAGTACTGTTCTTTCGCAATGAAACGTTCCATTTCGACAATCTTTTGATATTGAGCGAGTGAATCTCGGAGTTTGGGGTCAGAGCTAAGGCGTGACTCGATCTCGTCATGTTCTTCTTTACTGAGACCACCTTCGAGGTATTCGAGGAATTTTTCTTCGATCTCTTCGTGTTTCATAGTGAGTCCCCCAGCTTTCGTACCATGCAGTGTTTGAGCTGATGCCGGGCTTTATTCAAGCGGGAGCGAATCGTACCGACTGGAACAGCTTGGAGAGTCGCCGCCTGTTCATAGCTCAGACCCTGAAAGGAGCAGAGGTCGATCAGCTCATAGAAATGTTCAGCGAGTTTTGAGAGGCACTCTCGAAAAGCAGCGAGTCTTTCACGTTCGTTTAGAGAATCGGCGACGGTGTTTTGAGACTCCCCGTGGAGTTCTGCTTCAAACGGGGTAGAGCGACTCTCTTGAAAGTGGCGTTTTGAACGGAAGTGAGACTTAGCACGATTGATTGCTATGCGGGTCAGCCACGTTGCAAAGCTGCTCTCACCTCGAAACGATCGGATGCTTCGGTAGGCGCGGAGAAAAGTTTCTTGTGTGAGTTCTTCGGCGAGGTCGCGGCGACCGACCATCCGCATAACTACTGAAAACACGCGATCCTGGTGGAGAACGACGAGTTCACGAAATGCATCGCTCTTTCCGTTT
Organism: Bdellovibrionales bacterium; assembly: GCA_020434565.1. GTDB lineage: Bacteria > Bdellovibrionota_C > UBA2361 > UBA2361 > RFPC01 > JAGRAO01. The sequence goes on along the minus strand of JAGRAO010000017.1, from coordinate 25,950 downwards.
TGGACCGCGAGTATTGCAACCTGTTCTTCTGTTTGAGCTTGGTCTGGCACAGTCTTCTCGCTACGATTTTTGCTGTAAGGTACTGAAAGCACGATAGGGTAATCCCTCTTTTGTGTCACCGTATTGAGACTGACCCGACCGGAAAGGGAAAGTTCAAAGAAATCTAAACTCGGGAGAATCTCGCCAGGAGACAAGGAAGATGACAGTTTTTTCACCCTTTTGGCGACTTAAGGAAATGGACTTGGATTGTCGACAGTGGTAAAGCCAGAGGCAGATTTATAAATTCAATCGATTTCCATGGTGCAAAAGGCCCGCAAAGCAGTATTCACCCGGCTTATAAGCTGTTTTCTCGTACTTGCTTTCGGGTGTATCTCTGCAAGCCACTTCCACGGCATTTCACAAGGAGCCGGGGAGTTTCATGGAGCTTCGCATCATTCGAGCAGCGGTGAGAAAGGCGATTGTGTTTGGTGTTCTCTTGCGCGATCGGGTTCGACTACTTGTGTCGAAAGTATTTTCTCACTCTCTCCTATTGCTCTCGATCAGTTCCTCGCTCCTCTCTTTCAAGAGAGGATGGCTATTTCTCGTCTGCTACCTGCGGATGCCTCTCCGCGCGCTCCACCAGCCCTTTAAGAGACTCTTTCTTTTTAAATTTTTGTAAATCTTTTTTGTGGCGACTTGCGATCCATTTGTGCAAGGAGCCAGGTCCATTATGGAGTCCAATATGCGTATTTCCAGATTTGCAGCTGCGTGCGTTTTTGTTGCGTGTCAGCTGTCTCAAATAGCTCATGCGGAGAGTTCAGATCTTTCCTCCCTGCAAAAGAGTGTAGAAGAAATGAAGATCATGCTTCAGTCCCTCCAAACTACCGTTTCACGGCAGCAGGGAGAGATTGAAAAACTACGGTATGAAAACGAGAGCCTCAAATCTTCGAACGTTCCTCAAGAGGTTCACTCGCTCCCGCCTGCTCAGAGCTCAGGGAGTTCGAAGCAGGCTCAGTACCTTCCTGACATTGGAGTGGTAGCTGATGTCGTCGGTCTCTCTTCTGAGTCTCGCGATGATGAGGAAGGAAACGATCGCTTCAGTGTGCGGGATTTTGAGATCGTCTTTGGTCACGATATCGACCCCTACTCTCGGCTCGATGCAACGGTTGTCTTTTCTGATGAGGAGGATCCAGAACTTGAAGAAGCGTATGCGTCGTTTTGGGATTTTCCCTTCGACTCGCAACTTCGCTTCGGGAGGCTCAAGCCAAAGGTCGGGATCGTCTCAGCCATGCATCGGGACTCGCTTGATACGGTTGATGTTCCACTGGTAATTCAGCGGTACCTTGGAGCCGAAGGGCTCTCTAAAACAGGTGCTGATGTCACCGGATATGTACCGCTCCCGTTTGATAGCTTCACACAAGCGCTCACATTTGGAGTGCTTGAGGGAGGGAACGGAGAAGAAGGGCAGCTCTTTGGTGAAACGAAACGTATCCCAACTTTTTATGCTCGCTTGAAAAATGCAGTTGATGTGAGTGACGAGACCTCAGTTGATCTCGGCGCTTCGTGGTTAAACGGTTCCATCGATGATGATTCAGGTCGAGAAGCAAATTCAGTGGGCCTCGATTTTACCCTGACTCACTTTGTCTCTCCGACCCAGAAACTGAAACTTCAATCTGAGGCCTTTATTGTTGATCGCGACCTACCAGGAGCGTCTGAGGAATCAGAAGAAGAAGATCTGACCTACCTCTCTCATGATAACCCTTGGGGATATTACGTGCTCGCCGATTACCGTTTTGATGAGCGGTGGGGCGTTGGGAGCCGATGGGATTGGGTAGAGCCGATTGCAACTGAACTCGATGTAGAACGCGATCATGAGAATGCGCTCTCGACATATCTCACTTTTTATCAGAGTGAGTTTGCACGGTGGCGTTTCCAGTACCAACGAGCTGAAGGAATCGACGATGTTTCTGATAATCGCTTCTTCCTTCAGGGGACGTTTGCGATCGGTACGCATAAACATCAAATTCAATAGTGTGAGGCTAACATGAAGAAACTCTCTTTTTTTATTTGTAGTATCGTCGTTTTTGGTCTGATCGCTTCGGCAAACGCGGACGAAGAACTCAAAGTGGTTGGAACTCTTTCGACCTATTCCTCTCTTGCAGAAACCATCGGTGGAGATGCCGTCGAGACTTCCTCAGTGGCGTCGCCCCGATTCAATCCGCACTACATTGAGGCACGTCCAAGTGATATCTTGCGGATGAAGCGGGCGGACCTCTTCATTCACAGTGGGCTTGATCTCGAAGCGTGGAGGGGGCCATTGCTCGATGCAGTCGCAAGAGCAGACCTTCGAAACGGAGGGGCGCGGCAGCTCGATCTCTCGCTTGGAATTCCTCTTTTGGAAGTTCCGAGTGGACAGGTCAGCCGCTCAGAGGGCGATATCCACCAGTTTGGAAATCCGCACTACTGGACCGATCCTCGAAATGGGCTCATCATTGCTCAAGCAATTGAGTCAAAGCTCGTCGAACTCCTTCCTGAGCGAGAGGCGCAGTTTAAAAAGAACTTGCACGATTTTCGTTCTCAGCTCGAGGGAAAAATCGTGGAGTGGAGAGCAATGATTGCTCCCTTTCGTGGTGCTCCGGTGGTTTCGTACCACAATGAGTGGCCGTATCTCCTCAATTTTCTGGGATTGAAACCGGAGCTTTTTGTCGAGCCAAAACCTGGGATTCCCCCTGGACCTCAACAACTTGAGAACCTTGTAGCCCAGATTCGCTCGGGCGATGTCAAAGTGCTTCTTCAAGCAACATACTCTCCAGAAAAGGCAGGAGAGTACCTCTCGGAGAAAACGAAGATTACAGTTCTTTCGCTGTGTCAAAACGTGGGGGAACGTGAGGAGTGTCCGGATTATATCTCGATGCTGGACTTTGATGTTCGATCCTTGGTGAAGGCTCTCTCGTGAGTGACTTTTTTGACCTCATGATTGTCCCGTTTACGGCGTGTCTCGTACTCACGGGAATTCACTCGTATGTGGGTTTTCATGTGCTTGAGCGAGGGGTGATCTTTGTTGATCTCGCCCTCGCTCAGATCGCAGCTCTTGGAGCGACTGTTGGGTTTCTCCTCGGCTACGACCTCCATTCCAACGGGAGCTACTTTATCTCGCTCGGTTTTACGCTGGGAGGAGCGTTGGTGTTTAGCCTTACGAGAACGAGACGTGAAGCTATACCGCAAGAGGCCTTTATTGGGATTAGCTACGCCGTAGCAGCTGCGGCGGCTGTGTTGATCTTAAGTCGAGCAGCGGATGGCGGGGAGGAACTGAAGGGGCTCCTCGTTGGGCATCTCCTCTTTGTAAGTTGGCACGAAGTATTTTACATCTTTGGGATGTATTCTCTCGTTGGAATCTTTCACTTTATTTTTCGGAAGCGGTTTTTTCTGATCTCTTGCTCTCCACATGATGCATTTGAGTCGGGAGTCTCGATACGGCTCTGGGATTTTCTATTCTATGCATCATTTGGCCTCGTTGTGACGAGTTCAGTGGAGCTTGCAGGGGTGTTGCTCGTGTTCTCGTTTCTTATTGCTCCCGCGGTGTGTGGAAAGCTCTTAGCTCAAGGCACAAAGTCGAGACTCGCTATAGGTTGGGGAGTCGGGTTTGGAGCGAGTATTATTGGAATCTCTCTCTCGTATTTTTTTGATCTTCCAACGGGGGCAACCATTGTGTGTGTCTTTGGTGCGCTCGTTTTAGTCTCGATTCTTTTTCCACCGTGCTTTTGCGTACGGGAGACTTAGAGTGGAAACGATAAAAGCGCACGATGGAATAAGAGCATTCATCAACGGATCGGAAACTCCGATAGACCACATAAGAAGCGATATCACGATATAGGTAAGCGCAGAGATAAGCAGCGCACGAGTTTTACTTGTCTCCCACGCTTTTTCGATTTCGACGCGGGAATTCCGGGCATTGATCTCTAAAATCTGCTTTTCAAGAGCCTGGATTCGCTCTTCCATTTGATCGTTCATGGAAGAGTCATACCACATCCTCGTCGATTGATCCGAAGTGAAGCAGTTCCGAAATGGAAGGAAGCGGCGAAGAGACATCGCTGTCTTTTCGCCGCTTGCCGTGCCTCGCTACTTCCTGGTCTGCTTTACTTTCGTTGTGTGGATATGGGGCGAAAAAAGAAGACTCCGCACCGACTTACCAGGTGGAAAATCTGGTAAAGTGCCTCGCCGAAATAATTGACACGTAAACCGGCGCGGAGTCCTCAGAAAAATCTGTTTAACTCGAAAAGAGTTCCCGCTCGACAGCACCTGCTACATCGATGGAGGAAATTCCTCGCTTTTCGAAGTACCCTTTTTGGATGCCGTCTCGGGCGATGTCGGCTCGAATTTGGTCGATTTTTGCCTGACGATCACCGTCGTTTTTGACATTTAAGTCGGAAGAAAGGCGAACGGCGTCGACGTTTTCGACAGTTCCGGTGGCCTTTTGTTCAGGGGATTTAGGCGCAGCGCGACCGGCTGCGCTCTCTTCTAGCGCATTAAGTAGGCGATCAGTATTACTAATCTTCATGACACACCTCGTCCATGACATGACCCTGAAAAGAGTGAATCTCTACAGAGTCTTGGGTTCCTTGAACGGGCCGTCCTTAGCCTGTAACGAGAATCCTTTCTGCTCGTTTAATCTGCAAAGCACAAATAAGTTCTGCTACTTTTGGCTATCGTCGGGGGACTTTAGATTCTTAAGCGCTTTTTTGAACGAATAGGCAGAAAGAGTCGCAACTGATTGATATAAAACAAGTAAATCTTATTCAACGATGAAAATTCAACTTCTAACGGTACAAAAAATCAAAGATGAGGGTATCAAAGCCCTGATACAAGAGTACCAAAAGCGCCTACCGCGACAGTGGGGGTTTGAGGTGGCTGATTGCCGTGGGGAGAAAATCCAGACAAAGGGAGAAGACGAGCAAAAACAGGAAGGCTCAAAACTCTTTATCGCTAAGGTCCAAACAGCTGACCACCTCGTGCTTCTTGAAGAGAGTGGAAAAGAGCGCACTTCGACTGAATTTGCTTCTCATCTACAGTCCCTAATTGATCAAGGAAAGCGAAGTATTACCTTTGGAATAGGGGGCCCGGCTGGGTGGTCGAAGGAAGCATTGGACCGGGCTGATGAACTGATCTCCCTCGGAAGGCTCACCTTTCCCTATCAATTTGCCACTCTCTTAGTCGTTGAGCAGCTCTATCGCTCGTATTCGATTATGAGTGGTATTCCTTACCACAAATGAGAAATGCGCACCTGAGAAGATTGTGGGGAGAGCCTCCACTCTTAATTGTTTTCCGAAGTTTCATCCGGTAGCCTCACTCCACGATGGGAAAGATTAAGAAATTTAGCGCCGTTAACATCCGAAAGATTACTGGCGGGAAAGACCCGATTCGGCTGGTTGAAGAGTTTATCTTGCGCCGAGGGTTTGATCCTGAAGAGTGTCGTCGCGAAGGAGAGCAAGATAGCGCGCGGTGGATGTTGTCACTCGGTGATAACGAAGAGCTCGAGATCCTCGCTGAAGGAATTAAAAAACCTGCCGAGACAACTATCTATATGGGGATTAATGTCGCTACCGTACCCCTTCGAGGTGCCTCTGATATGTTGGCTGCCGCTCTTGAGATAGCTGACGGTCTCGTTGGAATTAAAGTGAGTCTCGTTGGGCACTATCTTGTGCTGAGTTCAACGCTCGGTGTTGCTGGTATTACAGTCGAAGAGCTCGATTACCACTACAAGCTGATCGATGCCCAACAACAGTGGTTTCGAGAAACCCTAGCCGAAGAGCTTGGGTGGGAGAGTTCCTAGAAGTCATTTCAAAAAGAGCTTCGTCGCGAGAGGTCCGAGATTGGAGGAAGTTCGAGGAGAATCGAAAGATGCGGTTGACGGTGTACTGGAGTACAGCTAAATCGTATTTTTCGCTTCTCTGATGAAGTTTCCCCGCAGCAGAATGGTATTTTTGAAATGACTTCTAACCCGCATTATTCATGCGGAATCTGCTACTGAGGAATATCTTGCGAAAAAACTAAATCTCCTGCTCCTCTTCCTTGTCCTGCTCCAGACGAGGAGTGGAGAATCGTACATTTCAGCCAAGAGCGCGAAGTCTCATTTGGCGCAAGAGCCGGAGCCTGAGTGAGACGAGGGCTAGGACAGCTTTGAACAAGATGAGAGCTGTCCCCAATGCGGTTTCTTGAGTAGCGCTGACACTGGGTTATACTCCCGGGATGCTTACCCCCGAAAATCCATCCCCTGATCAAATCGGATCTCACGACCGAAAGACCCTTTCTTGTGCCTCAGTCTTTAGGACACCTCCAACCCGTAGCGAGGAGCGGCTCTCTTATCAATGGGATGACCTTTCAATCGATGTCTCTCTTCGAACGCCCACCTCTGAACAGGACGTATCGGTACGAGCGACTATTGTCTCCGGGTTAGCTGGTACAAAAACGATTTCTCCGGAAGATTTTCGAACTCGCCTCGATGATCTCGTGAGTGCTCTTGCCACAGACTCTCGAGAGTTAAGCTGTATCTTTGTCGTCCATTCCCTCGAAAACGGACCTTCGCTTGCTACAGAAGAGGCCATGCGGCGGTTTGACTTGAGCCGTGACGCAAAACCTGATGAGGAAGGGGACTATGTTCTTTCGATAACTTCACCTCTTCCTGCTTCTCAGGATGTTCCAGGCGAAGTGTTGTTCGTAACGTCGGCAAATGAATTTACGATCGCGCTGTTTGTTGATCGGTGCGCAAAGCTCCCGGAGCTGTGGGAGAGTGTCATATCTCGGCTTATGCCCTCGTAAATGATTCGAGCGAGTGTCTGAGATATCGCTCCACATTGGAGAGTTTAATGAGTTGCTCATTGGCGTAGACAAGACTGTATCCCTTTTTTAATCTTTGTCCTTGTCCTTGTCCTTGTCCTTGTCCTTGTCCTTGTCCTTGTCCTTGTCCTTGTCCTTGTCCTTGTCCTTGTCCGGCTTCCTGTAGAACGAGGAGCAGGAAGGCTTCCTTTGCGACAAGAAGCCCAACCCTACTGAGCGATGGGTTGCTCAAATTTACCCAAGACAATCGCGTCCTCATCTGAAAAGATCCATCGCATGAGATCTGAATACATAATTGGTATTTGTGCGTGGATTGCTTCACTTGTAATTGCTGTATTTGTTTTTGGCGCTGTTGCTCCTGAACTTGTTGGTCGTCCGAAAGATCTCGAAATTGTTCAGCTCAGTCAGGAAAAGCCAGCTTTTTTTGAGAATGTCTTTTCCCGAAAGGACCTCGAAGCCAATGATCTCCTTGTAAACGATCCGATAGTTGTCGTTCGAGGTCGTCCGCTCCTTCCAGCGATTCATGGAGTAGGACCACACGATCTCCTCGGGTTTCGAAATGACAAGGTCCCCTCCGTCGCAGATATCGTAACCATCGGAGATAGCCAAACCTATGGGATGAATGCCGTGCTGGCAGATGCGTGGCCCTCTGTCGTTCGATCGCTGATACCGCAGGTTGAGACCTACAGTATGGCGATTGGTGGGTGGAGCGCTCCTCAGTATTTGAGCCTCTTTGAAAAAGCGCTCTCACTTGAGCCTTCAGTAGTAGTAGTTGCAATTTATACCGGAAACGATGCGCTCGAATCGTTTCGCACCGCGTACGGAGTCGAGTACTGGAGGGGGCTCAGGCTCGATCCCGATGCTCAATTAAGTGACCTCCCGAAAGTCCCCTTCCCGCCTCCAAAAGAGAGTTGGTATCGGTTGAAACGAGACGACGGCTTAGAGGTTACTTTCACTCCCGAGCTACGTGCGGCTTCGAACGACTCAGAGAATCGCGCGGTTCGGGTGGGGTATGAGATTATCTCTCACGCTATTCAGCAGATGGCGCTTGTTGCAAACGCGAAGGGATTTGCACTGTATGTAACTGCTATCCCAACGAAAGAGTTGGTGTATGAGAAGTGGCTTCTTAATTCTCAACAGTCACTCCCGGATAGTTTGAAGCGGCTCCTTCTGAATGAGAGAGCTCATATTGAGCGGATTTCACAAGATACGGAGAAGAATGCTGGAGCTCACTACATCGATCTTATTGCTCCGCTCCAGAGCGCGATTGACACAGTGCCTGACCTCTACCCTGTAAATCAGGACGGACACCCACTCCGAAATGGGTATCGCGTAATTGGAGAAACGATCGCGCGTGCAATCAAGGGAGATGTCGTGCTTCTCGGAGATGGATTCTATCGGGTAAATGTTTCTGACCAAGAGAGCTGGTACTACGCGAAAAAAGGTGATTCTTGCGTTCAGTTCGCCTCTGCCGAGGCGTTTACTCGGGTAACGAGTCGAGGTGTTGAGGGCATTATGTCAGTACCTCTTAAGCGGTTACAACGGTGTACGCTACAGGGGAGGTATCAGTAGAAGATCTTGCCGGCTCACAATGGAGCAGGACAAGGAGCAAGAGCAGGAGATTGAGGCCCTGTGGTATCGCTTATTAATGATTGCTTATGGAGTTCTTCTATGAAGAGCGTAGAGCGAGAGAAGTTTCTTCGAGTTTGAGTTTGGCGTGCTGAAAGATAAGTTTTTTAGGCACTTTGAAATCATCAAAGAGAATAGAGATCTTTGCTTTCAGCGGTGCCTTCTCGAGATCCCCTTCGACTGACTGGACAGTTCCGGGACCAAATGACTGATGAACAACCCGAGTGCCCTCCGAGAGGACCGAGATTTCAGCCTCAGGAAGTGCTCGAAATATTCCCGAATCGACTGCCTTCTTTGGCGCAAACGCATCAGCTGTTCTTACGAGTCCAGTAGGATCAAATCGCTTCTTCTGCTTTCCAGGTGACGGTCGAAAAGATTCGAAAGAGTCGTCAAAAGGTTCAATTGAGAAAAGCTCGTCAGTGGTGTCTCTTTCAAAGTGTTCGTTGGGTGATGAAGCAAAGGTTCCTTGGTCATCAAGGAAACAATCAGGCGGAATGTCAAAAACAAATCGGCTCGGTTCGCGGAGACCCGCTGAAAAGCCGAAGCTCGATCCAGCTGAAAACATGCTTCTTCGCTCAGCGCGCGAGAGATACAATCGCTCCATTGCTCGAGTCATTCCGACATAACAGAGCCGTCGTTCTTCAGAGACTCCAAATGGATCGTCGAGCGAACGGTGGTGGGGAAGGAGCCCCTCCTCGAGTCCAGTAAAAAAGACGATTGGAAATTCTAGTCCCTTTGCAAGATGGAGCGTCATAAGGGACACCGCTTGAAGCAGAGCGCTGTCATCCTTATCCTCGCCCGGGATCTCTTCACTCGAGGTGAGAGAAACCCGATCTAAAAAATTGCGCAGATCTTCAGCGAGCGATTCTTTGACGTGACTCATGGAAAAAGCGATCCCTTCGAGCTCTTGGAGGTTTTCTAACCGTGATTGAGCAGCCGGGTCGTTCGAGTTTTGGATTTTTTCGAGGTATCCGCTTTCGTTCATGATGATCGAGAGGAGTTCATACAGTGGAATCTCCTCGGAAAGTTCTCGAAAACGGTGAATGAGTGAGACAAAGGCCCGGATAGCTTTGGAGCTGTCTGCTGCCAACTCTGCTGCTTCAAAGAGCGAGCACCCTCGTTCTTGAGCCTCTTCGGCTAGAGATTTGAGGGCTCTTGCCCCGATACCGCGAGTTGGAGTGTTCACACACCTGAGAAACCCTTGGTTGTCTCGGTGGTTCACGGTGACACGGAGATACGCAAGTACATCCTTTATCTCTTTGCGATCGTAGAATTTGAGGCCGCCGTAAATGCGATATGGAATACTGCGATCGAGGAGAGCTTCTTCGAGTGCCCGCGATTGAGCATTGGTTCGATAAAAAATCGCGATGTCCTCAAGCGAGCGTCCTTGTTGAGAGAGCTGGTGAATCTCCTTGGCGATGAGACCCGCTTCTTCTCCTTCATCAAAGGCAACAAAGGTATGGACTTTGTCCCCACCTTGTTGTTCAGTCCAAAGCTCCTTGCCCTTTCGATCTGGGTTCTTGGCGATCACCTGATTTGCGGAGTCAAGTATGACCTGAGTCGAACGATAATTCTGTTCGAGTTTTACGACCTGGCTTTCGGGAAAATCCTTCTCGAAATTGAGGATGTTTTTGATCGTTGCTCCACGAAAGGCGTAGATCGATTGATCGTCGTCACCAACAACAAAGAGGTTATTTTGCGGAGCAGCAAGCAGTCGAATAAGGAGGTATTGAACGGGGTTGGTGTCTTGAAATTCATCAACAAGAAGGAATCGAAGCTGGGCCTGGTAGTGCCGTAGAACATCTTTGTTTTCTTCAAAGAGTTTTACCGTGTAAACAAGAAGATCACCAAAATCCATGGCGTCTTGATCGAGCAGCTTTCGTTGGTAGCGGTCATATACCTCTGCGACCATCTCTTCGATATAGCCAGACGCGAGGTTTGCGTAACGTTCGGCAGTTTGAAAATTGTTCTTCGCTTGGTCGATCATCTTACGAAACATTGCCGGGGGATATTTCGAATCATCGAGTTTGAGATCCTTCATGATCGCTTTCAGGATAGAAGTCGTGTCTTGCTGGTCAAGGACAACAAAATCATTTGAAAACTGAAGGAGCTTTGCATGTCGGCGAAGTATCCGAAGACACGAAGAATGAAAGGTCGCTGCCCAAACGTCCTTGGCTACTGGACCGAGCAGAGACACCAAACGGGCTTTCATCTCTTGAGAGGCCTTGTTCGTAAACGTAACTGCGAGAATCTCCTGCGGTCGTACGCGGTGTGTCAGGATGAGGTGAGCTATGCGGTGGGTGAGCACTCGGGTTTTTCCACTCCCAGCACCAGCAAGGATAAGAATTGGGCCTTCAAAGTGAAGCGCTCCTTCGAGCTGCTTCTCGTTTAGGTGTGAAAGGTACTGTGGGACTTGAACATCACTCTGTGTCACGCAGCTCACTATCTCTAGTTTTGGCAATTGAAAATGCGCGGAAGAGATCCGGTCCACCGAAATACGAATCGTATCTTCCGTTGGCCAAAAGTCCCCAGAGGGAAAAAGTACACATCGCAGCGACAAAAGTACACTCAACAAACATATTCGTCCGAGCGTTCACGGAATAATTTTACTCCACACAAAGTTTTCTCGTGAACAGTGTAACCGTTGAGATTATGATCGCTTGAAGTTGGACGAATCTCTTGTTTTAAACGGTTGATTTCGTGTGTCTTCTGGCTCCCCCCGTAAGCGCTTACAAAGACATTTTACTTTGGATTGGTATAGCAAAAAGACATGGCAGTAGTGTTTAAGCGACGGCGATCGATCACAAGAAGATATCTTGTTTCTCAATGCCAAATTTTCTAGGCCATTCTTCGAGTCGGATGTTGATTGAGGAGTGAGCGCTTCATTGCGAATACGGGCCCCTCAAGCTCACACGCAGCTTCACTTGTAAGGGAATCCACAAGGAGTCGAACGAGGTACGATGCCGCTACTGAAAAAAGAACGAAATCCAGAGTAACTTCTACAAATGCGCTCATTGTGTGCTCCCTCTTTTGCTAAACCACTTCTGGCTCTTGGGCCAAAGTCATTCTTTAAACCGATAGACCAACTCGATGAACCGACACCCTCTCCATCAACTTCCACTCCGCGAGGAGGGAAGTGATGGGAGAAGAGGCGGTGGGAGAAGTGAGAAGAGTGGGCTGTGTTAAAGCTATTGGCTTTTCCCCGATCCCCCTGACATCGAGAAACATTCTATATTTATTCTATATACAATAGTTCTTCGATGTTCAAGTCTTTTTCTATAGTCGAAATAGATTATTTTCTAGAAGGGTTAAAGTTATAACTACTTTAAAATATGAGATTTAATTCAGGCAACGGAAACTTTTGGACTGCGTAAGAATCCCGATTGGCCCTGAGAGATGGCGACTCGGCATATGCAGGTTTGAGGTAGCTGCCAGGGTCTGTTCTACTCGAACGTTCGTTGAACCTCTGAATCGATTATGTCCAAGCCGTATAACCGAAAAGATACTTATTATAAGCAGGCCAAAGCCGAGGGCTATCGCTCAAGGGCTGCCTACAAACTCAAGGAGCTACACGATAAATTTAAGCTCTTCAAAAAAGGAGACCGTGTGGCTGACCTCGGATGTTGGCCAGGTGGTTGGGTGCAGGTCGCTTGTGGGTATGTCGGTGAGTCTGGAAAGGTAATCGGAGTTGATCTCGTAGAGTGTGATCCACTCCCCTTTTCTCAAGCGCTTCTGATAAGTGGTGATGTTCGAGATGATTCGACGATCGCTCAACTCATGGAGCAAGCACCAGACGGCTTTGACCTTGTTATCTCAGATATGTCCCCAAAACATACAGGGATTCGAGAGGCTGATGTTGCAGCTATGAGCCACTGCTCAGAACTCTCACTATGGGCGGCGCAAAGGTTGCTCAAGCCTGGTGGGCATTGGGTTACAAAGGTTTTTCGCAATCACGAACTCGGGCCGTTTGTGCAGCAAGCACGGCCGTACTTTGAAAAGGTGAATCAGTCTGGATTGAAGTCCACGAGAAAATCATCGAGCGAGATTTATCTCATCGGAATGGGATACAAGGGATAGGCAAACTTTGAACGAGTGACAATCTCTTGCTCCTTTTTCTCGTCCTTGTCCTGCTCCAAAGGAAAGGAGAGAGGGGCGCATTCACAATAAGGCCAAGGCAAGGGAGAGCGAAGTTGGAGCCGTGTGATAGGAACTTTGGTTCGATGAGGACAGGGCGAGTCTCGGACTCTCGGAGCGCCTTGAGCGAGCTTTTGAAGGGGGGAATCCCCAATAGTGTCGGTAACGACGCGCTTAGAGCAGTTCTGATTTAGTTTTTAGAGGGAACGCATTGCGCTCAACCTGGAAGCAACGTATAGCCTTACTTCAAGCGAGACACGGTTCTCATTTCCGACCCACTCGATCGTAAGGAGTTTTTTTTGGTAGCAATTGCCGTTTCACATCTGGTCGCTTCGACTGAGAGATTCGGAAGCTTTCTCGTTGATATTGCCGAAGGGTTTGGAAAGGCTTGGATCTTTCTCTTTAAGATCCTTCTCTCAATTTTTAAACTTCCGCTTCGGCTTCATCTCTTGCTTGTTCAGCTCTATCAGATAGGAGTCAATTCCTCCCTCGTGATTGCACTGATTGCCGGTTTCACCGGTGCGGTCCTTGCTGTTCAAGGGGAGTACACCCTTTCAAAATTTGGAGCCACTGCTTTCACAGGTTCGGCGGTCGCTTTAAGTCTTATTCGGGAGCTCGGTCCAGTGCTTACCGCGCTTATGGTTATCGGGCGAGCAGGCTCAGCGATCACGGCAGAGGTTGGGATCATGCGCATCACTGAGCAGATCGATGCGCTCCGCTCAATGGCGGTTGATCCCATCAAGTACCTGATGGTTCCTCGTTTTGTCGCTGGGCTTATTGCTATGCCGCTGTTGTGCGCCATGTTTATCGTGATCGGAATCGGTGGAGGTTATGTCGTAGGAGTAGGCCTACTCGGTTTGAGCTCTGGGACTTTCATGAGTCAGATGATTCACGCTGTGGGCTTAACCGATGTTTACTCTGGCTTCATAAAGTCCCTTGTTTTCGGCTTTATCTTCGGCTGGGTCAGTTGCTACAAGGGCTACACCTGTGGATTTGGAGCTGTTGGCGTGAATAAAGCCACTACCCAGTCAGTAGTGACTGCCTCTGTTGCGGTGCTTGTTGTGGACTACTTTCTCACGAGTATTCTGACTCGTGTATTCCTTTAGTAGGTGTTGAGTGATCTCAGTAGTGAATGTCCACAAGCGATTTGGAAGCCAAGTAGTGCTCGATGGAGTCAGTCTCGAGATAGAGAAGGGAAAGACGACTACAATTGTAGGTCCGAGCGGCGTCGGAAAATCGGTGCTTCTGAAGTTGATCATGGGGATCCTCAATCCTGAAAAGGGAGAGGTCTTTGTTTGTGGTGAGAATATTACGAAAGCCGAAACCGAACACGAAAGGAATCTGATTCGGCGTCATCTCGGAGTGCTCTTTCAATCAGCTGCTCTGTTTGACTCTCTTACCGTGTACGACAATGTGCTTTTTCCGCTCGTTGAACGGGGAGAGATTAAGTGCCGAGAAGAGATGCACCGTATGGTTGAAGAGATGTTGTATAGCTTGAGTCTCGAAGATCACGCTCTGAGTTATCCGGAGGAGATTTCAATCGGAATGCGAAAAAGGGTCGGAATGGCTCGTGCTCTCGTGACGAAACCGGATATTCTCCTCTTTGACGAACCTAACACCGGCCTTGACCCGCTTGTTGGCCAAGAAGTATACGATCTCATTGCTGAAAGTAAGGAAAAATGGGGTTTTACTGGGGTAGTTATCAGCCATGAGCTACCTGAGGTCTTTCAAGTCTCGGACACGGTCGTTATGTTGTTGCGGGGCAACATCGTGATGCAGGGCTCCCCAGAAGATTTTATAAATACTGACAACGCAGAAGTGCAGCAGTTCCTATACGGAAGGACAGATGGACCAATCAGAATCCAATAAAACGCAGAGTGATCAGCCCAAAGGGGTGACGAAACATATCGAGGTCCCAAAGAGGGGATTCACGATGGAGTTTTTTGTCGGAATCTTTGGGATGGTAGGACTGGCTGCAGCGGGTTACCAAGCAATTGGCCTCGGAGGTTTTTCGTTCAACGACTCAGATAAATACGAGATTCAAGCGGAGTTCGACAATGTTTCCGGCTTAAAACCGGGTGCTCCAGTTGAGATAGCCGGAGTTCCGATCGGTGAAATTAGCAGGATTACCTTGAAAGACCCCGAAGCACTCGTAACTTTAAAACTTCGCAGCGATATTAAGATTTTTGACGACGATGTCGCCTCGGTCAGGACTCAGGGAATCATAGGTGATCGCTATGTTAAGATTTCAAGGGGTGCGTCTGAGGTAGCAATCAAACCTGGCGAGACCTTGTTTGAAACAGAGTCGGTTGTAGATATTGAAGATATTATTGGAAAAATCGTCCATAGTTTAGGTGGTGGTGACGACGACGAAGAGAAAGAGGACTCAAGTGAAAAAACGAAGTGATGTGCGACACCGCTGGGTCACACAAAGAGTCAGATCTAAAGGCTGGGTTTAATCAAAGAGTACCGAGAGGAGCGTTCATGAGATACTGGTTTCTTCCGATTTTTCTTTTTCTTCTTGTTCCGTTTGCCGGAGCGGAAGATTTGGCTTCGCCACAATTGCAGATGACTCAGACGATTGATGAGCTTGTGAGAATCGTTGAGGCAAATCGGGGAGACGAGAAGACCCAAGAACGTCGTCAGAAGATGAGAGCCGTAATTACTCCTCATTTTGACTTTGATGAAATGTCCAAACGATCTCTCGGGGCGAAATGGAAAGAGATCAACAGTCAACAGCGAACTGAGTTTGTGAATCTCTTTTCGGAGCTGCTTGCGACGACGTATCTCAAGCGAATCGAAAATGTTGAAAATGGAATGGTCGATGTAAAATCTGAGAAAATTCAGGCTCCGCGAGCTCTTGTGAAAACAACCGTGAATTACAAAGGTGACATCTTTCCGATTGACTATAAGCTCCTCAAGGGTGACTCCACTTGGAAAGTGTACGATGTCATCATTGAAAATATCGGCCTCGTTGCAAATTATCGAAATGAGTTTGCGGGGATTATTCGGAAGGATGGGTTCGAAGGCTTTCTCGATAGGTTGAGGAAGAAAGCTGAAGCCGAAGCGTCAAGCTAGAGTGCCTGGATAAGTTTGGGAGAGGCGCTACGGCAGGAAGCTCCCAGAAGAGAGCTTCCTGCAAAGATTTTAGTTGGAGGCCGAGAACGCTATTCCCAACACATCCCTGTTGATTGGTCCGCTTGTTCCGTTCCAGCTCCCTGCGACAATGTCTTGTTTGCCATCGCCATTGAGATCTCCTGAGCAGAACTGATACGTATCCTTAAAGGTCAACTCCTCTCGAGCATATCCCTGTGACGAAGTCATTACGATGACCCTATCGACTCCCGTGCCAACCCAAGGTTGAGAGAGGAGAATATCGGGGAGTTGGTCACCGTCAACGTCTGTAGTTTGGACGTCCTTAATCGAAGCACCAAAGTTCGCTCCAAAGGGGAACGGTCCATAGAGTGCATTCGCTATCCGAACTGCAATGAGAAGCTCTGAGCGCTCTGCCGAAGTAAACAACATGAAGTTGTAGTATCCGAGGTCAAGACTTGCTGTATCTCTCGTCTTTGAACCAACGACCAGTTCCTCAACAGTGAACGAACCATCTGCGCTTCCTACGAGAATGTTCGAAATCGGACCGTTTTGATTCGATGAGATGATACTGAGCGTTTCTTCAGGATAGTTTCGAATGACCGAAAGTCCAGCTCCACCTACAGGAGTGTCATATGTGACAGCCGGGAGAAAGGGCGCGATTCCGGCAGTTCCGCCGTTTAAGAACACAACTGTTTTCCCGAGAAAGCTAAAGCCTGCTGCGATATCAACGAATCCATCTCCGTTAAAATCAGCTGTGACAACTGATGCAGCAGAAAATGAGTTCGTTGACTGAGAGAGCCCTGTCTCAAGCTTGATTGGCCCCCAAAACCTCCCGGCCCCAGTATTGAGAAGGAGGTAGATGTTTCTCGTGCCCGCAGTTTGCCCAGAAGTGGAGGCGATAATGTCTTTCACACCATCGCCGTTAACATCTTCAAGCGCACCAGATTGAATGTAGCCGTCGCCAATGTTGAGCTGAAAGATTCGCTCGGGCAGCGTGTTTCCAGAGCTATCAGTTTCAAATGTTCCATCCCCGAGGTTTCGAAAGAGAAAGACGCTGGCACCAAAGGCTACGAGATCGGTATCGCCATCTTGGTCGAGATCTCCAGTCACTGTCTGCGAGTATGTAGAGACACTCGGGACCTTGAGGTACTCCGGATCGTGGTAGTTATTTTGGGCAAGTGTAAGAGCAGGAATAAGACAGAGAGAAATAACAGCAAACAACCGTTTCATTGTACAACCCTTTAAAAGTTGCTGCGCTACAAGAGGAGAACCACACACGCCAAGCGAGTGCAAATGCTCTTTCAAGGAGCAACAACACAAATGTGCGGGAACATAACGATGAAGTGAAACACCCTTCGGAATGACCCCTAGTAAAAATACGCTGACCCCAAGCCTCTCAAAGCAATCGGTGTGCCAATCGGATCGAAGGGGAAAATGATAACTGGTGAGCGCTTTTCTCAGAGTCTAAGTAATTCACCAGGATATATTGGGAAAATGGAGACCGAATCACTTTTCGGAAGGAGATTTGCTCTCTGAACTTAGTGGCAAGCGGCAGCAGAAAGCAGTGCAAGTTCCCGTTTCGCCACTCTCTTCTCCACCATGCGCTGGAATTTCTCGAACGAGATATAGATCCATTCCTGCAAGAGCCCCTTCCCTCCGTCAGGCGGGAAGACCAGCTTGATTTCTATATGTTCAGCAGGAAAGTCGTTTGCTCCTTCGTGAAGTGTTCTGTTAAGTGTTGCCATTCCGCCAATTTGAAGCGCGTAGCTCAAGATGAGTTCAACAAGTGACGATGGGGGCGCAAAGAATGACTCACCATAACGAACATTAAGTCTCTTATTTCGCCTGCTGTACCACGTGGTGTCTTCCGAATAGCGCTTTCTTCTTGTATCGAAAACCAATTTTCGAGGAATGAGTTTTGGCCGATAGGTTTCGAGGAGTTGTGGTGCATTCCAGAGAGTGAAGCCAAGAAGCTCGCCATTTGCCGGGTACTTGTCATCTGTTATCGAGCAAAAGACATTTTCTCCACTCGGCTCGCGAGCGATTTTGAGCGAGAAAGACTCTCGAAGCATTCGAGAGAGAAAGTCCTCAAATAAGATTGATTCACTGCATATCTCTTGGATGTGGCAAACTCGTTTGTCGAATTGTGACGAGAGATCTGCTTGAGGAAGAAAGGGAAAGTCCATGTGACACTCCAGAGTGTGTTTGTATGATTTATACCGAGCGCCGCTGAAAATCCCGGATTTTCAGCGGCGCTCGGTCGTATTGTCCCAATCGCAGGGATGCGGGCCCCGGAGGGAAAACGCATACTGACCGCCAAAAATGGCAAAGCCGATCAGGCTTTGGCCACCCTGAATCCGGGAATTCCATTGGCGGGCAGTTTACTCTCCCGTTATCGACTCTGAAGAATTGAAGTTTCCTGATATGAGTACAAGGCCTTTTATACGATAGTGCTTGCGCGACTGACGAAGACCTCGCCCTCTTTGGTCCATTCAATCCGCCGAGCAGGGTAGGTGATAACAATTGCGAGGCCCTCTGCAAAACCGGGAGTGTGAGTCTGCAAAGATTTTTGCTCGTTTCATTAACGTCTTAAAAATACTACAACATCTTGTGTGAAATAATTTCTCAACCTTTTTGCGTAGCCTGAATCTTAATCTCTTTGAGAGCTGTTTCTGGAGAGTTGTTCTCGGGTGTTCGAGCAAAGGATTCACTGGGAGGTGTGTCTGTGGCGATAGCTGTCTTTTCAATTGTGCTCGGTCTGATTATCGGCTCGTTCTTAAGCGTTTGTATCTATCGAATACCGCTTGGCAGAGGGAGTGGGCTCGAAGAACTCACCTCTGAAGAGAGCGATGAAACTGATCTTTCGTCGGAAAGAGACCTCCCGCCAAATTCGCCCCATTTTGAAAAGCGGGTGAGCATCTCCTATCCGCCGCGATCTTTCTGCCCATCCTGTGGAAAACAGCTCCGTTGGTTTCACAACATTCCGCTCTTGAGTTGGTTAGCACTCGGAGGAAAGTGTGCTTACTGCAAAACACAGATCTCGATTCGATACCCATTGGTTGAAGTGCTAAGTGCCTTCTTTTGCTTTTTGTCTGTCCAGCTCTTTTACTCTTCGCCGGGGGGCTCTCTTGCGACAGCCGTTCTGGCATATATCCTTTGCTGTGTTCTGGTGGTGATTAGTTTTATCGATATCGATTACTACATCATCCCGAATGTGATCACCTATCCGGCAGTCGTTATCGGGCTCGTGTTAGCGCTGCTCAATACCTATTTCTCCTTTCTCGCATTTCCCTTTGTCCCCGGAATTCAAGAAGCAGGGCTTGGGCTTCTCGTTGGAGCTGGAGTGCTGCTCTTTATCTCAGAAGTCTATCTCCGTTTGCGGCGCAAGCACGGGCTTGGGATGGGAGACGTGAAGCTCTTAGCCGTTACTGGTGTGTTTTTCGGATTTGAGGGAGCGGTCTATACGATTTTTTTTGGGTCTCTTATTGGCTCGTTCTTAGGGATCGGCTTGATGCTGGTTGGTCGCGGAGGAATGTCGAAGTATCTTCCGTTTGGCCCGTACCTCGCGCTAGCAAACCTTCTCTATATTTTTACTGGTCCGACTTTTTTAATCGCATTTATGGGTTTTATCCGTTCTACGATCTACGGAATGTAAGGTGTTACTGCAATGGCTGACGCGCAAAGTGCGGAGAGTATGCTGGTTTTAGTGGTTGATGACGAAGATTCGTTGAGAACTTCGATCGTGCTCAACCTTGAGCTCGCGGGCTACGGAGTAAAGAGCGTTGATAACGCTGAAAGGGCTCTCTCGCTTATTCAACAGGAAAAGTTTGATATCGTGCTGTGCGACCTACGGCTCCCAGATCTCGATGGAATGACCTTTATCGAGAAGTGTCGTGAAACGGATGAATCTGTTGCGATAGTCCTTATGACTGGATTTGGGAGTAACGATCTCGCGATAGAAGCGATGAGAAAGGGAGCTTACGATTATCTATCGAAACCCTTTAGCCCGGATGAACTGGTCTTTACGTTACGGAAGATTGAAGAGCGGGAACGGCTCCGTACTGAGAACGAAGAGCTCAAGTCTGTAATAAACGAGCAGTTCCGATTTTCGAATATCGTCGCAAAAAGCAAAAAGATGCAGGACGTTTTTCAAACGGTTAAACGCCTCGCAAACTTCAATACAACAGTTCTTATTACTGGTCAGTCGGGGACTGGAAAAGAGCTCCTCGCTCGAGCGATTCACCATAACTCTCCCCGACGTGGAAAACCGTTTATCGCGATCAACTGCGGAGCGATTCCAGAAACGTTGATGGAATCTGAACTTTTTGGCCACAAGAAGGGTGCTTTTACTGATGCGACAAGAGACAAGAAGGGACTCTTTGAAGAGGCAAACGGAGGTACTCTCTTTCTAGATGAGATAGGAGAGATGCCGGTTCATCTCCAAGTAAAACTCCTCCGTGCGCTTCAGGAACAACAGATCCGTCGTGTTGGAGACGAGCTACCGGTTGAAATCGATGTTCGGGTGGTGGCTGCGACGTTACGAGACCTTGAGAAAGACGTAGAAAATGGAAGGTTTCGAGAGGACCTTTTCTATCGCCTCA
The DNA here is from genome assembly GCA_020434565.1 of Bdellovibrionales bacterium. Classification (GTDB taxonomy): domain Bacteria; phylum Bdellovibrionota_C; class UBA2361; order UBA2361; family RFPC01; genus JAGRAO01. The sequence continues at coordinate 5,677 of JAGRAO010000017.1, read as the reverse complement.
ACGTTGTTTCGATTCATCTGCCGGCGCTTAAAGATCGACCCGAAGATATTCCAGTGCTGATTGAGCACTTTATGAAAAAGCACAACAAGCGTCTCGGTCTCTCAATTCAAGGGGTGACTCCAGAAGCGCTACGCTGCCTTATGAACTATCAGTGGCGAGGAAATATCCGCGAGCTTGAAAACTGTATTGAGCGTGCTCTTGTTTTAACTGAGTCAAGCACGGTTGACGTAGAATCTCTGCCGAATACTGTGCGTTATTCCGATGGCGAGGAAGGGAGAAGCGAAGAGGGTGCGGCTTTTGTCTTTGATGATTCGAACCTCTCTATTAAGCACCATTCCAGAGAGCTTGAAATTCAATTAATTCGAAAAGCACTTGCAAAAACTGATGGAAACCGGACGCATGCTGCAAAGATCTTAGAGATCTCCCACCGTGCGCTCTTGTACAAGTTAAAAGAGTACGAACTCACCGAGCTCGGGAAAAAATAGGATTGTTCTTCGCGGAAGATTGTTTGTCCTTGAGAACAAAAGTCTTGTTATGCAATTGGTGAGCATTTCACAGAAATCCTCTGAGAGCTCGTCTGAGAGAGTGCTTGGAGTTTTGTTACTCATTGCCGTAGCAACGATGTGGCTACGGCACCTCTGCTCGAGTTTTTGGCTCGATGAGACTCTTTCACTCTGGGTTGCTTCGGGTTCATTTTCGCAGGCTATCGAGCGCTCACTGAATTTTCAGGGGCAGTCCCCACTTTATTTTGTTCTTCTCCATTGGTGGATAAATCTTGTTGGCAGCTCAGAGTGGCTCGTGAGAGTTCCATCAGTTTTATGTCTCGTAGCGTCACTCTCTCTCTTTTATCGACTGGCTCTTTTCTTTGGTGATAGGCGGTTTGGGCTCAGCTCAGCTCTTCTTTTTGTCGCTTCTCAATCAGCAGTCTTTGCGGCCACAAATGCGCGGCCATATGCTCTTGCCACGCTCTTTGCGATCGCTTCGTTTGTATTGTGGATTGAAGCGCAAAGGTGTGAGTGTTGGAACCGGCCGCTCTTTATCGGTTCGTTGGTAGCCGCAGTCGCGGCTTTCTACACGCACTACATGTACTGGCCATTAGTGCTTTTTCACCTCGTGCTCCCCAAGGAACGAGGGCTTGTGAAGAGACGGCTGTGGTTTGTTCTCGCATATATCCTTGCGATCCTTCCGGCGGTGCCATTTCTTTTGGAATTGAAAGAGAGAAGTGCCCTTCTCGGCCTTGGCGGTACTCCCTCGTGGATTGAGTTGGTCTTGAGCCTGCTTCAGCCGGGTATCCTGCTCCTTGTTTTTCTCTCCCTTGCGCTACACGACGGTGTGTTACGAAGAGGTCTTCGTACAGAAAAGCGACCAATCCCGCTAAAAGAGTGCGCGCTTCTTTTTATCCTTCCGACTGTTGCTCTCTTTTGCCTCTCGTATCTGCTGCAAACGCAAACGCTCTTTAAGGAACACTACCTGTTTTGGAGACTCCCCTTTCTCCTTTTGATTTTTTCATTTCTCCTTCGAAAGAGATCGGTGCTCGCGACCTATCTCTTGGTGTTTTTTCTCTTTGCTGCTGAGCCTTATCGAGCTACTCCAAACGAAAACTGGCGCGCCCTGGTTGGGTCACTGTCCTCTGAAGTCGACGTGAATGGGAGTTCGGCGCCAAAGGTGTTGCTCTATTCAGGGCTCCTTGAAAGTCAAAATGTTGAATTGCTGGAAACATCAGAGCCGTATCGAGAGTACCTTAGTGCACCCCTTCGGGCGTATGGATACGAGGGTGACGTTGTACCTTTGCCGCTTAATCCTTTGGATCAAAGTGCAGAACCTTACCTAAAAGATATCGCTCGAAATATTTCAACGCCGGACTCTCGGGTCACAGTGGCTGGCTCAAACGGAATTCTTGTCGCTGGAGTGAAGGCGAATCAGTTCGTTGAAATGGCGCTCAGGCAAGTGGGACTTTTCAAACTGAAGGAAGAGACTTTTGAGGGCTCGTGGCTTCAGGAATATGGCGCTGGAAGAACACTTGGAGAAAATGAGCGCGATCCTTAGCTCGCAAACCTTTCCCGATCCGAGCGAGGCAAGTATATCGCGGTCGCAAATATCTCATTTATTCAGCTGTCAAAAGGCAACCCCAGAAGTCCTATTTGAAACCCGTAAGTAACAAGCAGCCTGTCACTGAAATCCCGAAGGAGGAGTTCAGTGGCAGGCTGCGTGAGAAAATCCTTTCGGATAACCCAAGGGGTGTCAGCCAGCCTGTGAAATGAAGTGTGACTCTACCCTAAGTCACTGACCGTTGAGCCAAACTCGAGAGATCAGCATGTAGGGTTTGAAAGTGCACCGGTTTGATCAGTTCCCCGAAGGGAGGACCTCGGTGCCCTGGAGATCACCCGTGTCACGCAGACGGCGCTCTTCGAGCTCCCTCTGAGTGTTCGCCGCTTCCTCAGCCGCGATCCGTGCCTCTTCCGCTGCGAGAGCGTCGAGTGCCGGATTGTCGACCGAAGCGAGCTGCTCCAGACGGGTGATGTAGGCGTTGACCGGACTGTCCTCGAGGAACCACAGCGGGCCAGAGCCGACCGGAACGATGTCCGAGGTCTTGCCGTCCCACCGCGTCAGGAATGCGGCGTTTGCGGCGTTGGCTCTCTCCAGAAGGTCGAGCTTGACCCTGGTGAGAGCACCGTCGCGCTGGGCCCAAACGAGGAGCGCCTGACGACGCTCAGCCCTGGCGCGGTCGAGACCGATGTTCAGCTCTCGCACGCGCTTCACCTGCTCTTCTTCGGCCACGAGAATGTCGTTTTCGGCCTTGAAGACTCGGTTCAGGTTCGCCTGGATATCGAGTTCGGCCAGGAGCTCGGGGTTGGCCCGTTCCTGGTCGTTCATGGGTCTGGCCGGGTCGTAGGCGATGCCGCCGAACCAGCCGAAGGTGACCACCTCGATGCCGTAGGTGTCGCAGAACTTGTCGAGGTCGGTCTTGACCACCTCGCGTCCGTTGCCGAGTTCGCCACGCAGTTCGTCGATGTGAATCGAACCGAAGTAATCCGACGCAGTTCGCTGGGCGCGACCCCAGATGATCTGGTCAGTCACCTCACTGAGTGGCTTGTCGGCGAAGTGATAGGCGTACTTGGTGGTGTCGGCGATCCTGGTCTGGATCGTGACACCGAGCCGAACGCCGATCGAATTGGAAGACTCGACCCTGATGGTGTCGTCCTTGTTGCTCGTTCCAGTGGTGGAGTCCGGAGTCCACTTGCGGGACACCGGCAGCAACGAGATCTTCACCATCTTCTGGGTAGGCAGCCAGTCGTAACGCCACCACTGCCACCAGAAGCCAGTCTTGCGCTTGCGCTGGGGGTGGATGACGAGCCGACCCTGCACCATCTCGGGATCGAGCTGGCGCGGGTCGAGCTGTGCCTGGTTGGACATCACATCACCCTCGAGGGTGTACACGATGCCCACCTCGTTGGCGCCGGCCTTGTCCGACTTTTCCACCTGCGGCGGACCGCAGCCGGTCAGAAGGAGGGTCGTCGCCCCGATGATGCCGAGGCTGAGAACTCTGAGCTTCATACAGTGCTCCTAACGGAGACAAAAGTCTCCGGGATGTGTGAGTGAAAGATGAACGATTCAGACGACGAAGTTGATCACCGGCTACCGATTGCCCGAGGGAGAAGTCTCCGCCGGGACATTGATCAGCAGGCTGGTGTCTTCGCTGCCGCCGCCACCGAGGACCTTGGAGGGCAACCCACCCTTCCAGACGGAGGCCGCCTGAACGATGATGTCGGCACCCTCTTCGGCGATCGCGATCTGACGAGAGAGCACGAAGGCGTCCTTCGACTCCTCGTACAGGCCAGCGATCTCACGACGGATGTTCGCATCGAGCACATTCGTCTCGTTGCGTGTCTGCTGGGCAGTTCGGCTGAACGCGAGCGCTCGCGCCTGAAGCTGCCGCACATACTCCTCGTCGATGCGGCGCTGGATTTGGGGATCACGGTAGATGAGCCCCTCGTACAGGCCGAGGTAGAGGATGGTGACACCACGATCCTTGAAGAAGGTGGTGGTTGTCCCTTCCGTCGCTCTGACGAACTCGCCCTTCTTCTCGCGCGCCACCATCAGCGGCACCGCTTCGAACCGAGCCGAAAGGTCGGTCTGGGCGTAGTTGAACACATCCGAATCCAGGACATCCCGAAGGCTCTTGCCGCGGTACACCGACTGGAAAGTTGCTGCATCCTCGGGGAGGATCATGGCAGCCACCGTCAGTGGAACCGCGAACTTGATACCGCCGTTGTCCTGCACCTGGAGCGCGTCACGGGCGCCGCTCTGGTCACGCGAGTTGAACGGATCATCCGACCACAGAGCGTAGACGGGAGCTCGCTCGACTCGAACGAGCTCAACGCTCGGCTCCCACGAGAACGAGATTCGGCCGGTGTCACGCTTGCGTTGCGGCAAGGTGACACGAAGACCAAAGACCTTGTTCGCCTCGAGCGCTTCGGCGTTGGCGAACTGACCCTGCTTCGTCTGGTCACCGGTGAGGGGGACCATGAAGGCGGTCTCGTTGAGGGCGATCTCTTCGACTCGCTCCACCATCGGTGGCCGCTGGGTCTCAAAGATCAGAGGGAAGATGAAAAGCCCGAGAAGGGCCACGACAGCGACCACGATGGTCGTGATCAAAGCTCTCATTGATGAGTCTCCTTGTTGTTCTTGCGAACCGAAATGAATGTTCCTGAATTGCGTTGTTCCGATGGATTCCGTCAGGCGTTCGCCGTGGTCTGCTGCTCGTTGCTCGCTGTCGCGTAACGACGGTAGCGAACACCGAAGCCGACCCAGGTGAGAACGATGATCGGGGTGGCCACCATCCACGGGATGGCGCCGATGTCGACCTTGCCGGGGGCAGAGCCGACGATGTACCCCTCGCGTGTGCCGTCCGTCTGCTTGATGGCCACCTCGCCCTCGATCGGACCGCGCACCATCTCGTAGAGCTGGCTACTGAACATAGCCAGACCCCCGAGGATCACGGTCACGGCGACCGGGAGAAACAGCCCAGGCTTCCGGACGACTCTCGCCTTCCTGACGACCACAGTCTTGGTATCAGTCACAGTCATACTCCTTTCCAGAGTTCGTGAATCCGATCAGGCAACAAGCCTGTCGGGTCAATCACAGATTTCACATAGCTGTCCCAGTGACAGCTGAATAAAGGAGATAAATATTTACGAAACGCCACCGAGAGGCAGCGTTCCATTCCCTTCTACGCGATTTGAGTTTTAAAGGATCGCGCTAGCAGCACGCGATGAAGCGATACTCCTAGCCAACATGTGTTATGGAACTTCAAGCAGTTAACGTGTTTTAGAGCCGGGATTTCACGGTCCACAGAGTGTCTCGTGCTCAGAGGGACACGCTACGAAAAGCTCCTAGAAGAAATTACAGCTCTGTTCCGATCGCTAACCAAACGGGGCGGTATGTACCGGAGGTAATTGAGATTGTCTTGAGTTCAGCCTTCTCGCCGGGCGAGCAGAGTCGCTCCTGTTCTTCGATTGCAGCGGTCCAAACGGAGCATTCTGATTGGGACCTGGGAAACTAAGGATTTGAGGAAGGCTTCTATTATCTCTTGGCGAGGCGGTCAGCACCGACCCACTGTCTGAGCGGCTCAGGAACAATCACGCTTCCATCCTCTTGCTGAAACTGTTCGAGAATT
>JAGRAO010000178.1 GCA_020434565.1 Bdellovibrionales bacterium | reverse complement strand
TGAGAAACGAGCTCACGAGAAGTCTCAAGTGACACTTCAAGGGTATCGAGATCTCGATTATTCACCCCAACAATTTCAACACCGGTGGAGGGGAGCTTTGCGAGATCCCTCTCAGAGTGAACTTCAAAGAGGACCTCGAGCCCGAGATCGACCGCTCTCTTTGCGAGCCGCACGAGAGCATCTTTATCGAGTATCGCTGCAATAAGGAGTACCGCATCCGCACCCCATGATTTCGCTTCAAAGAGCTGATACTCGTCGACAATAAAATCCTTCCTGAGAACCGGACAAAAATTAAAGCGTCTTGCAATCGTGAGATCCTCGCCCGAGCCGCCAAAGTACTTTTTATCAGTCAGAATAGAGAGTGCAGATGCTCCGGCCTGCATATACCCAATTGAGATCTCTTCTACCGAAGCATGAACAAGCAGATCACCCCGCGAAGGTGAGCGGCGCTTAAACTCAGCGATAATCCCGACTCTATCTTTTCGAAGAAGATATTGCTTTAACGACACACCGCGCGTTGTAAAATAGAGACTCCTCTCCAAAAGTTTTATCGGGCAGAGCTCTTTCCGCTCAGCTACCTCCTCTCGCTTCGATAAAACTATCTCTTCTAAGATTGACACAGCTCGTTACTCCTTCCTCTTGTACAAACTAGACTCCACCAGCCCTATTCCTGACTTATGTCTCGGAACGTCTCAAACTTCTGCAAAGCACTACCGCTTTCTAGGGACGTTTGACAGAGGCTCACAGCGTCATGAAGTTGCACCTCACGGTGGTGAACCATTAACGCAAGCGCTGCATTTGCAACAACAACCGCGTTTTGCTCTTTCGTCCCGCTCCCCGAAAGAATATCCATAAAGATCTTTGCCGACTCAGCCACTGTTTTGCCCCCTGTCAGAGCCGTGGGGGTTACCGGGTCAAAGCCAAAGTCTTCGGGGTGTACAATGTTTTCTCCCTGTTCAGTGAAGATCCGAATCGCTCCAGTGAGTGAGACTTCATCGTAGCCATCAACGCTAAAGACTATCGAGAAGCGCTCAAGCGCTCCAAAAAGTGTGTGAGCATAGAGTCGGGCCATCTGGTAACTAAACACACCGATTAATTGCCTCGTTACTCCCAAGGGATTCACCGTTGGGCCAAGGAGATTAAAGATCGTTCTGACCTTAAGCGCTTTTCGAACTGGAGCGACATGTTTCATAGCCGGATGAAAAAGAGGCGCGTGGAAGTAACACAGATGCGCGGCGTGTAACTGCTCCTGGAGAACCTCACTGAGATTCGAAAACATGACTCCAAGTTCTTCAAGAACGTTCGAGGAGCCGCACACCGATGAAGCACTGTAGTTGCCGTGTTTAGCAACCTTATTCCCGCTCCCCGCCAAAACAAATGCCGCCAGGGTCGAAATGTTAAACGTATCCTTTCCATCACCACCCGTTCCACATAGATCAATCGGGGGTTGTTCCGATTGTAACTCTGGTCTCACGGCAAGAGAGAGCATCGCATCACGAAATCCAAGTATCTCTTGCGGGGTTACGTTCCGCATTCGAAAGACGGTGAGAAACGAAGCGATAACACTCTCTGACTCCTCTCCAGAAGCAAGTCGCCGAAGTGACTCCTCTGCTTCAAGCCGATCTACCACGTGTTGAGCGCACAATTTATCAAGTATCTGCGGAAGCGTTAGACTCATCTCGAAAACACCTCGCTCTGTAGCCACGAATTGAGAACTCCTGCTCCCAGGGGAGTCATGATCGATTCCGGGTGATACTGAACTCCGAAGAGAGAATCCTCGTTATGACGAAAAGACATTATGTTCTCCGAATCATCTATCGCGGTGACCGTGAGACATGACGGGAGGGTATCAGGATCTACGACCCAGGAGTGATACCGCCCAACAGTTATGACCTCGGGTACATCTCTATAGAGAGGATCTTGGCTATCGAGGATTCGGATCTCGGACTCCACTCCATGCATTACCTGATCTAAGTTTTTCAACTTGGCACCACACGCTTCAGCGATCGCTTGATGTCCGAGACAAACACCGAGAAAAGGAATCTTTCCCTGAAATGACCGGACAATCTCGGGCATCCTTCCCGCTTCTTTGGGAAGTCCTGGTCCCGGAGAGAGAACGACTCCATCAGCTTGCTCTGCTTCTCTTGGTTCCACGACATTGTTTCGTCGAACGAGAACCGATATCCCCTCAAACTCTCGCAGGAGGTGTACGAGATTAAAGGTAAAGGAATCAAAATTATCAACAACAAGTATCTTCTTCATGCGACTCCTGATGCCATACAAATCGCCTTCTCGAGCGCTTCGAGTTTATCAAGGACTTCCTGGCACTCGCGCTCTGGGTTGGAGCCACTGACAATCCCAGCCCCCGCTTGGTACGAAAGCGTTTGAGATGAAGAAACAAATGAGCGAATAACTATTGCGTGATTCAGCGAACCATCAAAGCCGATCGCTCCGACAGCACCGCCATAAAACCCCCTCCTGACTGGCTCGAGTTCATCGAGTATCTGCATAGCTCGAACTTTCGGAGCTCCGGTAAGCGTTCCCATCGGGAAGGTATCAAAAAAGATCTGTAATGAACTGCTCTCCGGGAGAAGAGTGCCAGATACCTTTGAGGTCAGATGAATGACGTGCGAAAAGAGTTTTATCCCTTTAAATTCTTCTACCTCAACACTTGTGCAGTGACGACTGAGATCATTTCGAGCAAGGTCAACCAACATGACATGCTCAGAGTTCTCTTTTGGATCCTCCCTCAGCTTAGCAATCGCCTCTTGATCGAGTGTTTCATCACCCGATCGCCGGTAGGTTCCCGCGATCGGGTAAAGTGAAGCCCGCCTCTTTTGCACAACAAGCTGGGCCTCCGGAGACGAACCGAAGAGACGAAAAGACCCATAGTCAAAGTAGAAAAGATACGGTGATGGATTGATGCTCCGAAGGGCCCGATAGACGTTAAACTCGTCTCCAACAAAATCTTGCTCAAATCTGCGAGAAGGCACAATTTGAAAAACGTCGCCCCGCTGAATGTGCTCCTTACACTTCTTTACACGCTCGATATAGTCCGAATCACTCAATTGAGAGCGTCGCGTTCCTACACTTGAAAAGGGATACGAAACAAAATCCTTCCTTGAGAGGAGATAACACAGTTCATCGAGGGAAAGAGTCTCCTGCGTTTCTCCCTGAACCCGGTTTTCAAGGACAAAGAGTTCATTTCGATAGTGATCAATCGCGATAATATAACGATACGCTCGGTAGCAAAGTGACGGAAAGGACTCACTCTCCGCCTGATGAAGTTTCAGTTCCTCAAAGTGCTCAATCGCATCGTACGATGTAAAACCAAATAACCCATTAAAGATCTGTCTCCCGTCTCGCTCGATATTACTTGAGCGAAAGGCCTCGACAAATGTGCGAAACGAATCTTGTACCTGCTCCCGCGAAGTAATCACGTGAGACGTTTTTCCCTCACCGGGAAGCTCAATACAGATCTGTCCTGCCTGTACGGTAAAGGAAGCAAAGGGAGATGCGCCGATGAAAGAGAGACTCTTTTCATTGGGAAGGAAATCTGCGCTCTCAAGAAGGACCGGATCGGGGAAGAGATCACGCATGCGGAGATAAATGCTTACCGGTGTGACCGTATCCGCCAACAGCTTTCGAACGGTACTCTGTAAATGGATGAAGTTCATACTCTTTTAACTCTTTCTCGCGGGGCTCTGACTATGACATTTCCATTGGTGACATGGGACCACTTCCCGTCAAAAGACTGGTTCTGTTCCCAGGAAAACAAAAAATAAAGACTCTCTGAATGAAAAGACAGGGGGTGTGGTAGGGCTAGGCCCACCAAAAACAAGGAAAAGAAGAGATGAACTTTCGAGACAACATCATAAGGCAAAGATAACAGCGATTTTTAAAAATCTCAAGAATTCATTTCAAGAATAGATTTAATCAAACATTTCCTCTTCAAAGAAATAGAAAAGCGGTCGCTCTGTATTCGCTGAGTTCCAATACATCTGCCCTTTTCCGATTACCCGAGCACCCTCGATATAGGAACGAACTTTCCTTGCAAAAATTTCTGAGAATCGAACTTCCTCCCCGTCCTCTTTGGTGATTCCTACAGGAATACCGTCTTCAATACGAAGAGAGAGATAGTCAAGCTCTCGCGAAGACTCTGCGCTCAAACCCAACTCATCCTGTAAGGTCTGGCAAATTTCACGGCCAAGCTGTTCCACCTTCGCTTCTTGGGCTTCCCTCTTCTGTGCTTTCGAAGACGAGCGAGGAGAAGCAACCTTTCTCTCCGGGGCGCCCTCTGAAACCTTCTTCGATCGTTTATCACTCGCCGAGGCCTGTTTCATGACTGGGCGCTTGTCTTTCTCATGTTTTGGAGCTGATGGTTGAGCGAGTTTCTTTTCGAACACGGCCTCTTGGGGAGGAGTCGGCCTATTCTCTTTCTTCGTCACCGGCTGAGATGAAATCACTCCTTTCTCATCTCCGGAAGCCTTCCCCTCCTTTCTCGTCTTTGCTTTGTCTGAGACAGCGGGACTAAAGGGTTCTCCCCGTAAAATGACCGAATTGAAGAGGTCCAAGATCGATTTAACGGATGGAGCATTTTTCGGTGAGCGCTCAGCTACTGCCGCCAAGTGCCTCGAGGCAAACTCGTCAAACCGCTCGCGAATAATCTCTGAGAATCTCGTTTGAGCTGCTACCGAATGAGGCTCTTGGAATTCTCTCCTGTCATATCGAACCGATTCAAATGCGAGCTCAAGGAGCTTTCGCAGCTCGCCTCTATATTTTGTTGCAACTAATTTAGAAAGCCTCGGATGTACTCGCCCCGTCACCCGATCGCGCAAAAAATCTGTCCACTTCTCAAACTCGACACTGCGAGGTGTCTCTGGGAGATACATATGCTCCGGAAGAATTGTGATTCGCTCACGATCGAACTTTGCCAGCCCTTGTTCCACGAGGTAGGGATAAAACCACTTATAGAGGACCGAACGACTCCCCTCTTCTGACTTTGGGCCCCTCGCTTGAACAATCGTCTTACAATATGCCTCAACCGTAGCTATCGGGTTTGCTCCAAGCCTCCTCAGCAACTCTTTCCGCTGGACTTGTGGCGGGAGGGCATCGATGGGTTGGAATTCAGAAGATTGATCTCCACATAAATCGGAGAGCGCCTGGTTTGATTCCTTCACGAGCTCCTCCCAGACCCAGTGTGCAAAGCCCCAAGCTATTTTTCTATTTACCACGATTGTCTTATCCGAGAGCGCGGGGGTTCCATCAGGCTTTCTTTGATCTCGAAGATGGTGCTCAAACTCATCAATGAGACGCGGTGCCGGAAGTTGTCGAGTGTTGTGCCAAGTTGGAAGAGCTCTTACAAGTCGATCCTGTTCGAACTCAAAATCAGCTGCATCAGAAACGGTCGGATAAAAGTCGTAGAGAAGCACTGAACGGATAGTATTAAACGTACTTTCAGATACATGTCCTTCACTCTTTAAGTAGCGAAAATACAAGTTAAGAAGCCTGTCGCTTTCCTCTTTTAATTGCCTATCGAAATCGTGCGCGCCTGACTGTGTGAGATTGTTAAAGGCAAATTCGAGAAAATTGGCTACGACCTTAGTTTTTTCGTGAATTTTAGATTTACATGAGCTCGTTTGATTCTCCGGGCGATCGGACACAGTTGCCGCAGCATCGAGACGTTGAACAAGTTGAGTGCTATAGAGCCGATAGAGGACATTCTCCGGAATTGAAAGCTCCGCTATCCGAACATGTGGCGTCATGCCGACACCCAGAAGGGGATTATCGGTGCTGCCCGAAAGAGGAGATTCTTGAGGAATAATCATCGCTTGAAAGAGTACCAGGGGCTTGAAACTTAAGAAAATGTGCGTATATGACCACGTATTCGTTTGATGAGAGGGCCCTTTCTCGTGCTTCTTCAGTGTAGAGTAGTCACCAAAAATGAATAGAAGCGAATTCGAAACTCACCAGCACTATATTCGAGAGTGCCTCCGGCTCGCGGACCAGGGGCGAGGCTCCGTGTCTCCAAACCCGATGGTAGGGTCAATTCTTGTGCGAAATAGAGAAGTCCTCTCGACTGGATTTCATGAACGGCTCGGAGAGAATCATGCTGAGAGAAATGCCTTACGGAACCCTCCAACGCCGAACGATCTCCAGGGAACGACGCTTTACGTGAACCTCGAGCCGTGCTCTCACCACGGCAGAACCCCGCCTTGCGTAGAGAGAATTATTGAGTGTCAGATACCAACAGTGGTTTATGGGATGGAAGATCCAAACCCTCAAGTGTGCGGGAGGGGCGTTCGGGCGCTGCAAGAGGCGGGCGTTCAGGTTATTGGCCCAATCGCTGAAGATCTCTGTCGTTTTTTTAACAGGCGCTTTGTTACCTTTCAGAGAGCCGATCGACCTTATGTAATTTTCAAATGGGCTCAAACCGCAGACGGTTTTATGGCCCGGAAGGACAAGACTCAGCAGTGGATTTCAAATGTAGTTTCGCAAGAACTCGTTCACCAGTGGCGGGCCTTTGAAGACGCGATCCTCGTTGGGACAAACACAGCTATTTTTGACAATCCACGACTGACGTGCCGCAAAGTTTCCGGGAAGAATCCAATACGAGTCGTACTCGACCGAAATCAAAAGGTTCCCTTAACCCATCATCTCTTTGATGGAGAAGCTCTCACACTCATATTTGTTGGAAAAGACATTGCGAAACGCCGGGCTATTCCAGCAGATGGAGTAGAAGCTATTCGGCTCGACACCACCGGTTCGCACCAATTGGTTGAGCTTCTCTCTCAGCTCAGGATGAGGGGTATTCAGTCGCTTATTGTTGAAGGAGGTCCGACACTCCTCCGTTCTTTTCTCGAGCAGGGACTATGGGACGAGATGAGAGTCTTTTCTTCTGAAATTCGCTTTCAAGAAGGGATAGCGGCTCCAGAACTCTCGCAGCTTACTCCCTTCTCTGAAAAAACCATCGGATCAAATAACACCCTCTCGCTTTACTTTTCGAGTGACCCACCAAAAGAAATGTGCGATTGGATGCTTTAGAAGTATTTTTCAAAGTACATTTGAACGTTCAAATATCTGTGACAGGTCAGTGAAGATTCATCAACTTAGTTTCAGAAGACAACATCCCGTTTTGCTCTTTGCGCTCGGACTCTTTCTCAGTCACGCACAAGCTCTTGCTCAGATATCAACTGCTGAGATGCTTGCACGGTGCGATCCTGAATACACCTTTCCCGACACAAAACTTGATCAACTCCACTGCTACGGATACGTGCAAGGGCTTTTTGAAGCGTACCAGGAAACACTACGTGGCCCCCTAGTTCCCTTGCGAAGTCAACTCTGCTTTTCAGATTCGACTGTCGATATCCGTGAGCTTGTCGAGTATCTCGTAGTCTTTGCAAAACTGAATCCCGATAGACTGAGTCAGCCCGCAAAAAAGTTAGTTCTCGATGCTCTACGCGATAGGTTTTCCTGCCTCCCAGAGGGGTCTGAGCCGTTCGATCCAAAGAACATCACCCCACCCAGGCAGCCGAAACCTCCAGTGAATCCGCAATTCATGAAAAAATAACAGGAGCTGGACTGAGATATAAATTATCGATCGCCGCTCTTAAGTGAATAGTCTCCCAG
>JAGRAO010000177.1 GCA_020434565.1 Bdellovibrionales bacterium | reverse complement strand
CATGACGAAGGGTAAATGACACAGAGGGATAGCGAGTAAAATACGCCTCCATCGCCTTTCGGAACCGTTCTGACCCCATGATTTTTCGGGTTACCGAAAAATCGTCCTGCATATTTCCGATAAGCCGCCACCAATACTGCTGAGCATACAGCTCGAGCCGCTCTTGAGGTTCGAGAAGGGCGTTTCCCGAAATAAAGTCAGAAACCCGTTCATCGGGTACCATCTTTTCCCCCGCAGCAAGAGGTCGACGAACGAGCTCGACGAATGTTCTTTGAAGCGCTTTAAGCTCGGACTCATTTTCAATACTCAGGAATTGATCAGCCATGGCCCCCACTCTTGAGCGGAAGAGAAGCACTCTTCACTGAGTCTAACCACTGAGTGGCTTTGAGAGCCTCACAATGTACCTCTTCAAAAGAGGGAATCCGCGCATCCCACTCGAGAAGAGTTGGAGTATGCCCAATTTTTGAAATAACATACGCATAGAGTTTCCAAACCGGATCAATCGGGGCCCTGTCGTGCGTGTCGATAATGAACCGCTCATGCGTCGAGTGTCCTGCTATATGAATCTGAGCGACTCTTTCAAGTGGAATATTGTCAACATATTCGTACGGATCAAATTGGTGATTCACCGACGAGACATATATATTATTTACATCGAGAAGGATTCCGCAGTCGGCAGACTCGACAACTTCAGAGAGAAACTCCCATTCAGTCATCGTTGATGCTCGGTATTCCACATAGCTACTGAGGTTCTCAACCGCAATTGGCACCTCAAGAAAATCTCGGGTTTCACGAATTTTATTTGCGGCTGCACGAGCTACTCCTTTTGTATAAGGCAATGGCAAGAGATCGTGCGTATACGTACCGTCAACACTTCCCCAACAGAGATGATCAGAGAGCCAAGGAGTCTTGGTTTTCTCCACGAGCCTTTTGAGTCCGCGAAGATGGTCAGAATGTGTCTCTCGCGGTGAGCCAAAGTACAGGGAGACTCCATGCATGATGACAGTATAGTGCTCGAGAATTTGCTCGAGAATATGAGATGGCCGACCTCCATCGACAAGAAAATTCTCAGAAATGATTTCAAACCAATCTACAGGCGGAGTTTCAGAGAGAATGTGATCGTAGTGGGGAATTCGAAGACCAATCCCTACGCCAAGATGAGAAAAGGCGTTAAACTGGTTGGCTGCCATAGGAATGCTGAGATTTCAAGGGGAAAATCAGTGGAGAGCAGACGCCTGCCCTCCACACGATTGAAACGAGAACTACTACTTTGCGCTGCAGCTATCGCTTCCACTGCAGCTATCATTTCCGCTGCAGCTATCACTTCCGTTACAGCTATCACTTCCGTTGCAGCTCTCGCTTCCGCTACAACCGTCTTTTCCGCTGCAAGAATCTTCGCTTCCGAAGACGACTGACTTTCCTTTGGCGAGAATACCCGGCTCAGCCGAGACTGAAGTGGTCACTCCTAACCCGGCAATCATTCCAGCGATTGCGATAGCAGAAAGCGTTTTTGAAGTAGTATTCATAGGTCTCCTTATTCTTCTTCAATACTGTCGCCTTAGGCGACGACCATTCGCATAGTCGCCTCCCAGACTCTCGAATTACAGGAGCATTCCCGTTTTTTTCAGACTGGGAAAGAGAAAACCACGCAAAGTTACCTAAATGGTACAAATTACAGGGGGCCAAGGAGAGATTTCCATATTTTCTGACCGATTCCAAACAAAGTTTAGGAGGCCTGCCTCCGATCTCTCCCTTGAGAAAGATGCTCTTCTGCTCGCTTCTTTAAATCTTCGATCTCACGGTACCCCACTTCAAGGACAAGAACTTCGGCGATATGTTCTCGCGCTCTTACCGCCTTTTGAAGCTCTCCTGTCTTGTCAGCTCTCTCCAGGAGAGCTTCTGCCATTCCGTAGTGAGCAGCTATTCTCTGCTCCACCGGCAAGTTGTCCCTACTCAAGATTCGCTGGAACGCAAGCTCAGCTTCTTCTACATAATCAAGCGCGACAAACGCTTGGCCAAGCAAGAGGAGATATTCTGGTTTCGACTCTTTGGATTTGGTGAGGACCTGAATAACTTCGACAGCGGCTCGGTACTCTTTGAGCTGCATGAGCACCTCGGCAAACTTAACTCGAACTGCTTCATTGTCCGGGTCTAGTGAAACGCGCCGTCCAAATTCTTCCTTTTTGAGTGCAAGTAACCGGCCATCAACGGGATCGTTCACACCAAATCGCCTTTGAGCGAGCTGGATTCGAATGTCGCTCGCCGCATGAAGAAATTCGCGCTGATTGGTACTCGTAAAAAGATTCTCATAGATGGCGAGCGCCGCCTCAGCGTCACCTGATTGCGCCAACGCTTTTGCATATCGTTTTGCGGTTGGAACATCCTCCGAACGCTTCTCATATTCTGCGCGGGCCGTTTCCAGCTCTCGACCCCGAGCTGCGTCTGGGTTGGATATTCGATCGCCTTCTTCTAACGCCCTTTGTGCTGACTCATCTCGAATATTGCCTCGAAATCCACCTATTCCGGTCTCTCTCATGGCGTCCCGCTCGGTGTACGCCAACGCGGAGAGATTCTTGACTCGTTCTTGAAGAGGGCCATCAGGTTCGGGGCTTGCCTTCAGTGCTTTATCACCCGCGTTTGCTGCTTTCTCATATTCCTCGAGTGAAGCAAACCCTTCCATGAGTCGTGAGTAGAGGCTCCGAAGTGCTTTCATCTCCTTCGGGTTCTTCGGCGCGGTTTGTTTCAGGATAGAGTCTAACTGAGTGCCTAAAAAGTCCGCACTCCCGGCTAGCGAGAACTTCACCGCAGCCTCAAAAGCTGCGACAGCTCGAGCGGGGCGGTTCGGTTCCCGGACAAACGCAAGAAGGGCTCTCAGGTATTCCTTGGTCTTTTCCGCTGCAGCATCACAGACGTTGTCGACCGATTTGTCGACCGTAAATTTTCGGTTTTGAGCAATTTCGAAGGCTCTCTTGAAAAGAGCAGGAAGAATCTCCGTATTTGCAGGCTCCTGGGCGAGACCAGAGAAATAGAGAAGTACGGCGTATGGAGCATCCTTTGATTCAGCATGCTCAAAATATCTCTTCGCCTTTGCTGGATCGCTTGGCAATTGAGAGGACGTACTCTCGCGGGGTTGCTCCGGGGTATTTTGAGCACCTGATTCCAACATGCCCTAGTCCTTCAAACGGTAAATTCGCGCCACCGCTAGAGGAGTAGCATGTGATTTAAAAATAGCCGAAGGAAATTATTCCGCGTTCATTTCCGAGTTTTGGGCCAGAGGAGGCGTGTAGGGGCACGTAGAGTCCGCCAAAACAAGCGCGCCAATCACTAAAATCAGCCTCCGTCTCCTTGTCCTGTTCATGCTCCGAATTCGTTTTCGCTTTCTTGGCTGTACTGTGAGTTTCTCCTCTCCTCGTCTGGAGCAGGACGAGGAGTAAGGATCGGGAGGTTTCGATCGGGAACCCTCTGAGATTCTTCTTCCGCAGAAGATCAAGACTTCTCAGAGCTTTCCTAGCCTTCAAAAAGGCCTTGTGAGCGGTATTCGTTGAGCTTATTTCTCAATGTTCTAATGCTAATGCCAAGCTCTTTCGCAGCTTGGGTTCGATTGTCGTTCGTGGCACGAAGAGTCTCAAAAATGAGCTTGCGTTCCATCTCCGAGACAGTCATTCCTGCTCGGATAACGAGACTCTCTTCTTCACTCGCTGAATCGATTACCTCGATTGATTGCGCAAGAGAGGAAGTCGCTGACGAGGGACTACTTGTCAGACGAGCATGAAACTCCTCGCCACTCAGGAGAAAATCCGTCTTCTCAGGGGCTTTACCACTCGAAAGAATAGCAGCTCTCTCCACGGCGTTCTGCAGTTCTCGCACATTTCCAGGCCAGGAATAACCCTCAAGCGACGACAGTATCTCTGCTGTAAGCGGTTTCGCAGATGGTCCAAGAAATTTTCTCATGAAATGCTCAACAAGAAGTCGAACATCCCCTCGTCGATCCCTGAGCGGTGGGAGGGTAATCGGGATAACGTTCAATCGATAGTAGAGGTCAGCCCGAAACTCTCCTCGTTTGACCATCTCTTCAATCTGGCGATTAGTTGTGGCAACCACTCGCACATCGATACTGATTGGGTCCTTCCCTCCGACCCTGTCGACCTCTCGTTCCTGGAGGACCCGAAGGAGCTTCGCCTGGAGCGGGAGTTCCATTTCGGAAACTTCATCGAGAAGAATAGTACCCCCATGGGCGAGCTCAAATTTCCCGATCTTTCGATTCTGCGCCCCCGTGAACGCGCCTTTCTCATGACCAAACAACTCGCTTTCAAGAAGCGTATCCGGAAGGGCCGCGCAATTGACAGCTACAAATGGCTGGTTCACCCGTGGGCTCGCGTTATGAACAAGCCGAGCGATAAGCTCCTTACCGGTTCCTGATTCTCCTTGAACGAGAACCGTGGCGTCACTTCTTGCCACAGCTTCGCAAACCTCAAGAATTCGAATCATCAGCGGATCATTCGTCACGATTGGACGGCCCATGGCGCCCTTATTACCAGAGCTTCTATGGCCCTTTACTTCGGGGGCAGTCACGCGATCAACAATCCGGACGAGTTCCTCCGCTCCGAATGGCTTTGCGATAAAATCAGAAGCACCGAGCTGCATCGCTTCAACCGCTTGGTCAATTGTTCCATGCGCGGTGATCATAATAAACGGGGTTGTCATACCGCGCTCTTGAACAGCAGCAAGAAGTTCCTGACCTGTCATGTTCGGCATCCGTTGATCACTAATGATCACATCGAACGATTGCTCATCAAGTTTCTCCAGAGCGGCTTTTCCATCTGCGGTAATCGTGACATTGTGCCCAGCCCTCATGAGGCTCGCCTTAATGGCAAGCTGCATCTGAGCATCGTCGTCTGCCACCAAAATTTGTAACTCTGACATATTTCATCCTCTCAAAAACCACACACAACCGCATTTCACACGGTAGAAACAATTTTCGGAAATCGAACGATAAAAAGCGCTCCGTTCTTGCCATCCTCAATTTCTATTGACGCATTGTGCTGGCCAAGCACTTGCTTCACTATTGCAAGACCGAGTCCTGTCCCTTCATTGCGCGATGTAACAAAAGGCTCAAAGACCTTCTCTCTCATCTCTCGCGGGATTCCGGGTCCGTTGTCCTCGACTTCGACTTGAATGACTTTTGCATCAGCCACAATTCGAAGCATCACCTTCCCCGAAGATTTCTGAGCCTGAACGGAATTCAACAAAAGATTTGTAAAGACTTGTCGAAGTCCATGTTCGTCGCCGTAGAGAAGGCTCTCCCTATCTCCCTCGAGAGCAATATCCATATCCCGGTACTGCTCTGTGATTTGCAAACGGAGTTCTTCCAACAGCGATCCGATTCTTACCGGAGCGAAGACCGGGGTTTTGGTTTTTGCAAATTGCAGAATATTTGTAACAACGTGGTTGAGAGACTCAGCCGTAGTCGAGATCGCATTTACTAACTCCAGGGAACTGGGCTGATCCTGCAAGTCCTGTCGCAAGAGCGATACATAGAGCTTCATCGCCCCGAGCGGATTTCGGATCTCATGTGCAAGAGCTGCTGCCGTTTCTCCGAGAGTTGCAAGTCGCTCAGCTTTCTTTACCTCACTCTCCTTTTGAGCGAGCTTCTCTCGCAGAGACATCGCTTCTAAACAGAGACTCTCGTACTTTCTTTGTAGCGTTTCGCTTGCTTCGCTGAATTTAGCAAACGCTTCGGCGAGAAGCTCTCGTTCTGGAAGGACCTGTTTCTTTTTCGATTTGAGGAGTTGCATAGACTTACTCTCCTCCTTTCACAGCGAATTGATGATCCCATTCACTTCTCTCTGCCGCCGCCTCGAGCAGCGTGAGCCAAATATCAGAAGGCGGATATTTCTCCCTTGCTTCTTTCCGAATTTCTCTCATTCGCTCTACATCATCGAGATCTGCGGCAGCACCCAGCATCGCGTAGTCTACCCAGCTATCAAGAAATGCATCGGGATAGTCAGTCCGGCCCTTTTCAAGCCAGAAGAGAACCGCCTTTGACTCGTGTTGCTCGTGAGCAATCTGGGCGAGTGAACGAATAGCCTCAGGCGTTCTTTCGTACCCGAGAGGAATCATTTCAAAGCTCGCTTTGGCTTCATCCAAGATTCCGAGCTTTAGTTGGGCTTTTCCGAGATGAAAGTACACCTCTGGGAGAGCGGTTCCCTCAGCTCCAAGAAGGGCGTTTTGAAATTTCTCTTGCGCTGCCCCGTGGGCTCCAAGTTCAACAAGGCTTTTTCCCCACAACATCCACGCACGAGAACGAAGAGGACTTTCATCCTTCAAGAGCCGAACGACTTTCTCAGAGAAGAGTGCCGCGACCTGAAACCGCTTTTCTTGATACTCAATAATTCCACGGGAGAGTTGAATTCGGGCCTCATCAACGGGGGCAAGTTTCGTATTTCGAACGAGCGACTCGAAGTCCGCACTCGCCCGACTTGAAAGTCCCAGTGCCCAAGCACTCTTTGCCGCAGCGATTTGAGAATCGACAGTTCTCCGCTTCGAGGGGATTCTTTCGAATGAGACGAGTGCATCAAAATACTCACCGGCGGCTGTTTTCCGTTGCACCTCTATCGGGTGGTCGGCAAACGCCCCCGTGCAAGGGAGAGTCGTCATCACAATTCCGAACAAGAGCAGTGGTATGGCTCGATCACTTTTCATGTAGAGCGATCCTCTTAGACGAAAGTCGGACGAGCTTCTTCGTCATCGCAAAGCGAAGCCATTCCCGCCTGTTCAAGGCCTTTCTTCTTTATCTTTTCAACGAGAGTCGTTCTGTTGAGGTGGAGCAAACGAGCCGCTGCTTTTTTGTTCCAATTCGTCTTATCGAGAGCGAGCGTAATGAGATGAGATTCAAAGCGGTTCACGAGCTCATTGAAGTTTAATCCTTCGTCAGGTATTTCGCTCGTTGCCTCAATAATCTGACACGTCTGAGGTGACCCCGAGATGTATTCAGGAAGGTCAGATGGTTGAATCTCAGATCCCTCTGAAAGAATTGCAATCCGCTGAACGAGATTCTCAAGCTCGCGAATATTTCCCGGCCACTGAAAGGCAGAGAGAGCAGAAAGTGTCCCTGCTCCAAACGTCTTTGCAGGAACGTTCAATGAACGACACTCACGCTCCAAGAAATACTGGGCAAGCACTGTGACATCACTTCCTCTTTCTCGAAGGGGAGGCAATTCAACCGGAACTACCTGTAATCGATAGTAGAGATCTTCTCTGAATCGACCGGCCTCGACTTCTTTTTTGAGGTCTTTGTTCGTGGCAGCGACCACTCGAACATTCACTGGAATCGACCGGGTTGAACCTACTGGCTCCACAATCTTTTCCTGTAGCACTCGGAGGAGTTTTACCTGAAGCTTTGGACTCATCTCTCCGATTTCATCGAGGAAGATTGTGCCCCCATCAGCAAGTTGAAAGCGACCTACTCGCGAGCTCGTTGCGCCTGTGAAAGCACCCTTCTCATGTCCAAAGAGCTCACTTTCTAGAATCTCTTCCGGGATAGCTCCGCAATTTACTGGAACCAGCTTTCCTTTCCTTCCACTCAATCGATGAAGGGCTCGTGCAACAAGCTCCTTTCCCGTTCCACTCTCTCCAAGTACCAGAACAGTCGAGTCAGTCTGGGCGACTTT
>JAGRAO010000176.1 GCA_020434565.1 Bdellovibrionales bacterium | reverse complement strand
TTTCAGCGATCAGTTTCTTCGCCTCGTGCGCCAGAGCCTTCCAGACTCGACTCCTCTCGTTCTTCTCCCAGATGGAGACATCCTCCTGGTGGTCGATCGAATGCTCGGAGGATCCTATGAAAATCGGCTCCAAGCTTTATTTCAGTCAGCCTGCCAACCCCTTGGAATCTCAGAACCTCTTCACGTGAGGCACTGCCCAATAAAAGCACAACGGTTTCGAAAAGAAGCTCTAGAGGCGCTCCTTGCTGCTACTGCCTCAAACGAAACTCCATCACCTATTCGAAAAGGCATTCGGTATGAGCGTAGCTAACCCTTCCATCGGCATGGGAATCTCTTTAAGAGCACCTTCCTGGCTCCAGAGGAAGTTCCATTTCTTTTCTCACGACCTCGGAATCGATCTCGGAACTGCCAATACACTCATTTACGCAAAACATAAGGGAATAATCCTTAACGAACCCTCACTCGTAGCGATCGATGTCGAATCCGGCAAACCTCTCGCCGTTGGCAAAACAGCAAAGGAGATGTTTGGAAAGACATCTGGGGGCGTTCGTTGCGCCCGTCCGATGAAAGATGGAGTCATTGCAGATTTCGAAACGACTTCGTGCATGATGAACTACATGTTGGGGCAGGTTCGCTCTTACGGATCGTTCTTTAAGCCGAGAACGATTATCGGAGTACCTTCAGGAATTACGCAGGTCGAAAAGCGTGCCGTAATTGATGCAGCGCTGAATGCCGGAGCACGAGAGGTGCGACTCGTAGAAGAGCCGATGGCAGCCGCCCTTGGGGCCGGACTCCCAGTCGATCAAGCGGTCGGCAACATGATCGTTGACATAGGTGGCGGAACGACTGAAGTCGCGATCATCAGTATGTGCGGAACCGTTTACTCGCATTCTATCCGAGTAGCCGGCGACGAGATGGACGAAGCCATTCAACGCTATTTGAAACGACAATTTGGCCTCCAAGTGGGAATCTTTGAAGCGGAGCGATTAAAACTCCTGCTCGGTTCAGCCCTCCCCCTTGGAAAGGAGCGATACGCTCGAACATATGGACGTGACGTAACTTCGGGATTACCGCAGCAGGCAGACGTGTCGGATGAGATTATCCGAGACGCGCTTAACGAACCGATTAGCGCAATTATCGCATCCGTTGTGACGGCCTTAGAGCAAACCAATGCTGAGATCGCTCAGGATATCATCTCTCGAGGAATCTTCCTTGCTGGTGGTGGCGCTCTCTTGAAAGGCCTCTCTGAAAGGCTTCAACGAGAAACTGGAATCACATTCCGCCGCACCCAGGATCCACTGAGCTGTGTCGCGCGAGGTGTTGGATGCATTGTAGACAACCTCTCTGAGCTTCGCTCACTTTGCATTGCCTAAAGAGCCGGTTTTTTCACTTGCCCATTCACCTAGGGATGAAAGGCACCATCTCCCGAAAAATCCCTCCTGCTCCTTGTCCTCGTCCATCACTATTCGAGCAAGAAAAGGGATCAGGATGAAGAAAGGAGATGGCGTCCAAGGGTCTTTCAACCACGACAGGTTTTAAGCCGAAACCACTAGAATTCGATACCGATTGAGAATTGCAAACCACTTTGCCCGGAAAAAATTTGGGCTATTCACTGAGACGAGGACGAAGAGGAGCAATACGCCAAGGCTCACCTTTCCCCACCATGTCGTGACTTCAACAGAAGCGAAAGGTGTTGCCGCAACCCATCGAAGTCCCGAGATCACGACCTGCAGAAGAGATGCGCTCGTCTCAACGAACACCTCGCCCACTGAACACCCCAGAAACACGAAAAGTTCACCGAGCAGGGTAAATGGAAGGAGAACCGGACCGAAGATCAAACCCGCCACGGGTTGCAAGAGAAACGCAACGTACGAGAATCGATCAAACCAAAAAAGAGAGACAAAGGATGTCGCACTTGTAGCCGAGAACCCGATCAGAAGCAGCGACGGCTTGCTTGAGGAACGGAGCGCAAGCCCAATCCCAAACAGCGCGGCAAAAGTGAGTTGTACTCCAGGATTCAGAACCGCCCGGGGCCAAAAACTCGAGACAACAACAAAGCTCAGGACAAATGCTGTCCAATACGGCACACGCATTCCGCGAACCGAAAAGAAGCAGAAACAGGTCAACGCGACGAGAGCCCTGACTGCTGAGGGCTCGCATCCAGTGAGCCGCACATACAGGAACGCTCCTCCATATGGGAGAAGTATTTCAAAGATCGGAGAAAA
This sequence comes from Bdellovibrionales bacterium, assembly GCA_020434565.1. Classification (GTDB taxonomy): domain Bacteria; phylum Bdellovibrionota_C; class UBA2361; order UBA2361; family RFPC01; genus JAGRAO01. The sequence goes on along the minus strand of JAGRAO010000176.1, from coordinate 5,583 downwards.
CCCTTTTACGAGGAATCGAATCCCAATCACGCGGAGCCAACGCGAGAACCAGAGAAGAACTCCGAAAACAATTGCAACATGATAGCCCGAGACCACAAAAAAATGCGCAACACCGAGCTGTCGCAGGACCTCGTCAGTTTCACGTGTGAGGCGATCTCTCTCTCCGAGGGAGAGAGAAACCACAAGACCGAACCGTTCGTGCTCGCCAAGAATCTGCTGCAGTTTCCGTAAGAGAGCGATTTTTCCAGTTTCGAAGTCCGAAAGCTCTCTCTTCAAAGGCTGAGATACAAGTCGTGCCTTACACATAAAGTCAGCTCTCTTCCCAAGCTGTTTTTCGGCTGCTGATACCCTCCGAAAAGTTCCTCCGATGACCCGGATATCACCCTTGTGAATGTCTGCCCCATTTCTCCAAGGGAGTTCAGCGGTGACACAAGAAACCGCTATCGGCTGCGGGAGCTTCTTCAGCTCCGCTCTTTCACTGAGCACTGCAACAACCTCTCCATCAAACCAGACTCCACCAGCGCGAAAGTGCCGAATTGATCCTGAAACTGAAAGCACATACGATTGCCCATTCGTGAGTTGACCTTCACTCACTTGCTGCATTTTCGTGGGAAGGATAATCACCCCAACAGCTCCCCCCAACAGTACGAGGTGAAGAGTACGCCACTTCGGCAAAAGGAGGAGCACCAGAGAAACCACGGCAACCGCAACCAGGCTCCGAGAATTACAAACAATCTGAGCCACGGCGATTCCCAATGCGAGCCAGAGCCAGGGGAAGAGCCTGTTGCTCGATGCAAGTACCGAAAGCACGGTTCGCTTATAAGCTCGACTCGATCTCAGCAACTTTCTTCCTTTTCGAGGATGCGCTAGTTTCTGAATGGGGTCTTTCCTCGAGGAGTGATTATGCTCGCTGGTGCACACGTAGGGATTTCCACCCTGCATCGATCAATTCGGAAGTTTGCTCGTCCGAGAGGCATCAACAGAGCCTTGGTGGCGCTCCCTCTGATATCGGTGTTCGTCTTCGTTTGTTGCTTGTCTGGATGTTCCTCCCATAAGAAAACGGCGCTTAATCCTCATGTTGTTGCTGAGAAAGTAAGAAACGAGCAGGGCTACTACTCTTCACGGTGGCTCGATGACTACGGGAACTATCTCTGCGAGAGGCTCCATGCGGCCCTCCCAGAGCCTCGAACATGTCGGATCTCTTTTGTGCGGGGCTCGACTCCGTTTGCTGTAAGTCCAGGAGCTGGCGAGATCTTGATTTCCCGCTCGATGATTGCCCACCTCGCAAACGAAGCAGAACTCGCCTTTGTCCTCGCTCACGAATTAGCCCACCAAAGACTGGAGCACTTTGACGATCCATCCGAAAGAACCGAGATAATTCCAGAACATGAGGAGGAAGCTGATCAATTAGCACTTGGAATCGTGGCAACCGCCGGTTACGACCCTCGTGCAGGGGTGGCGCTTCTTTCCCGGCTTGAATGGAGCCACAATCAACTCAACGCCGCTGCAAGTCATCCCACTCTCCAACAGAGACTTCAGGCAGCTTCGCAGGAGGTGAGAGATTCTGGCTGGAGACCACCCGGGACCGTTCAGAGAAGAGACTTTATCGCTCTTAAGCGTGCACTACGACTCAACTCATAGCCTCATCGGGTTCGCCCAAACACGACAGTACCTTTTCAGCCAAAGACTTGGGCATCCTCCCGGCCCGAGCAATCTCTTCAACCGATGCTTCTCGCATCACTTGGAGGCTTCCAAACTCTTGGAACAATCGCTTGCGCCGTTCAGGTCCCACTCCCGGGATATCGTCAAGCACTGACTTGTGCACCCTCCGTCCACGTACTTTCCGGTGAAAATCGATCACGTAGTTGTGGGCTTCGTCCCTCACTCTTTGAAGAAAGAGCGTATGCTCCTCTCCCCTTTGAAGAACGATAGGTTCCACACTTCCCGGGAGAAACACCCGCTCAGGCTTTGAAGCCTCGCTGCCGTACACCGCTTTGCCCTTTTCCGTTCTCATCTTTGCCATCGCAACGATCTCGACAGCGATGCCCAGTTCATCTCGTGCTTCGAGCGCTTTTGAGAGTTGTCCTCGTCCCCCATCTATGACAAGCAGATCTGGAATATCTTCAGATTCCAAGGCCTTCTCCAATCTCCGCCGAACAACTTCTTTTACCGACGAAAAATCATCCGGTTTCCCCTGTTGCGATATTCGATAGCGGCGATATCCAGATCGCAAGGGCCTCCCATCAAAAAATGATACCAGCGCTCCGACGATATCGGATCCTTGAAAGTTCGAGATGTCGACACACTCTATTCGCCGCGGGACCTGTCGAAGATGGAACAGTTTCGCAAGGCTCTGAGCCACGAGTGAGTACCTCGCCTCAGCATCAAAACGGGTAAGAAATTGCTGCTTTGCATTGAGCTCTGCCAGTTTGAGCAAGCGAAACTTTATACCCCGCTTCGGAACGACGAGTTCAACTTTCTTTCCTCTTTGATACTCAAGCTCCTCACGAAGGAACTGCTCTTCCTTCAGCTCAAGAGGGAGAACGATTTCAGGTGGGATCTCACGGCCAGCCTCGTAGTACTGCCAGAGGGCTTGTTCAAGAATCTCTTCTTCTCCGACCTGAACATTCTGAAAAGAATAGCTTTCGCTTCCCGCCACTCTTCCATATCGCACAGTAAGAACTGAGAGGGTTACAAAGCTCTCTTCTCTATAGAGTGCAAATACATCACGCGCATCTCCTTTGGTGCTGACAAAATCTTGTCGGGTTTTAAAATTCTGCAGAATATCAATTCGGTCACGATACTCTGCAGCGTCTTCAAACCGTAACTCCTCGGATGCTCGCTCCATATGCCTGCCGAGTTCCATTTCGAGTGGAGCAACATTCCCCTGAAGAATGTGAATTGCCTGGTCGAGCCACTCTTTGTACTGATCCGGATCAACTTCGAGACAACACGGCCCGCAACACCTCTTTATCTGATACTCAAGGCACGGTCGGGTTCGATTGTGAAAGACATTGTCCGTGCAGGTTCGAAGCGGGACAACCTTTTTGATAACATCGAGCACGGTTCGAAGTTCATATGAAAAAGTATACGGTCCAAAATAGAGCGCACCATCGTCACGCACCTGTCGCACCAATTCGAGTCTTGGCCAAGCCGCGTTCGTATTAATTCTTACATTGAGATAGGCTTTGTCATCTTTAAGCCGAATATTATACCGCGGCTTGTACTTTGTGATGAGATCCCGCTCAAGTACAAATGCGTGGTGCTCATTCTCAGTAACTATCGAATCGACCTCTGTCACCCGCCGGAGAATGAACTCGATCGAGGCCCTCCCATCTCCTCCCGAAAAGTACGTCTTCACTCGGTTGCGGAGATTCTTCGCTTTTCCAATGTAGATGACTTCATTGTTCCCATCTCGCATAAGGTAGACCCCCGGAAGCTCGGGGAAACGAGAGACCTGTTCTTTGATGTGTTGGAGTCGGAGATCCTCTGTCACTTGATTGTTTGTGCTACATCGTCAGAAGTTTCGTTTGAATATAATGGATCGTATCGCGAATTTGCGCAGCTTTCTCGAATTCTCGTTTGGCCGCCGAATCAAACATCTGTTTCTTCAGTTTGGCTATCAGCCTCTTCTGAGAAGCTGCATCGTCGGGAATTTCAATTTCCAAAGCCGTTTCAGGAGGGGTGACCAGAGCCAGTGATTCCTCCTCAACAAGGGATACCTGTTCGCTTCGTTTTGCACTCTCAGGAGTTACTCCGTGTTCAATGTTAAATTGCGCCTGAATCTCTCTTCGTCGCGAAGTTTCCTTGAGCGCTTCCTTGAGCGACTCTGTTTCCACATCAGCGTAGAGAATGGCACGTCCTCTGACATTCCGGGCTGCCCTGCCAATTGTCTGAATCAGTGATCGGGTTGAACGGAGGAACCCCTCTTTGTCGGCATCCAAGATAGCGACGAGGCTCACCTCAACGAGATCCAATCCCTCGCGCAACAGATTTATCCCGATCAACACATCAAAATCACCGCGCCTGAGTCCACGCAAAAGCTCGACTCGATCAATGGTTTTTACATCTGCGTGAAGATATCGACACTGAACGCCACTCTCTCGGAGATACTCAGAGAGATCTTCGGCCATCTTTTTTGTGAGCGTTGTGACGAGAACCCTCTCGCCCTGTGCAATCGTAATCTGGATCTCTCCCAAAAGATCGTCTACCTGGTTCCGCGCTGGCCGAACTTCGACTTGAGGATCAAGCAACCCAGTTGGCCTATTCACAAGTTCTACAACCAGACCCTCAGAGAGTTCGAGTTCTCTGTCGGCCGGAGTGGCAGAGACAAAGACAACCTGGCCAACTTTTTGCCAGAACTCTTCAATGTTCAGGGGGCGGTTATCAAGCGCAGACGGCAAACGGAAACCAAACTCAACGAGACTCTTTTTTCTCGCCTGATCTCCCTTATACATCCCAGAAAGTTGCGGAAGCGTTACGTGGCTTTCATCAATAACGACAAGGAGATCCTCTGGAAAATAATCAAGCAACGTCGTTGGTGGTTCCCCGGCCTCGCGCCCATCAAAGTGTCGGCTGTAGTTCTCGATTCCAGAGCAAAATCCAGCTTCTTTAAGGAGTTCGAGATCGTAAAGCGTTCGCTGTTCGAGTCTTTCAGCCTCAAGGAGTTTGCCCGAATTTCTCATCTCTGGCAGCCATTCGCTCAGCTCCTTCCGAATACTTTTGATAGCTGAAGTCCTGGCATCTGCACCAGTCACGTAGTGACTCACCGGGTACACGTTTGCGCGATGAATATCACGGAGAGTCTCACCAGAAAGAGCATCAATGACTGAGAGTTCTTCAATCTCGTCACCAAAAAACACAAGTCGAATGGCTTCGGAGTCCTCATCCGCTGGAAAGATGTCGATGGTCTCCCCTCGAACCCGAAATCGCCCTCGAACAAATTCAACATCCGCTCGGCGATACTGCATATGGACGAGCTGCTCGATCACGGCGTGCCGGTCAACAACTTGCCCGGGGGAGAGAACAAGCATCATTCGAAAATAGTCCTCCGGGGCACCGAGGCCGTAAATGCAACTGACGCTCGCAACAACGATTGTATTTGTGCCTTCGAGAATTGCTCGAGTAGCAGCGTGCCTCAGCTTGTCGATCTCCTCGTTGATGGCAGCATCTTTCTCTATATAGGTATCTGTCGATGGTACGTACGCTTCAGGTTGATAGTAGTCGTAATAGCTCACGAAGAAATGGACTCGGTCGTGCGGGAAAAACTCTCGGAACTCACTATACAGTTGAGCCGCGAGGGTTTTATTTGGGGCGATTACGAGCGTCGAGCGATTGCAGTGAGCGATGACGTTGGCCATCGTGAAGGTCTTTCCAGAGCCCGTGACACCGAGAAGAGTTTGACACCGAACATTTGAGTCTATGTTTTCACACAAACTTGCAATCGCCTGAGGTTGATCACCCTGAGGTGAAAACCGCGAAACGAGTTGAAACGGTGTGGCCTCTCTTTCGAGATTCCGGATAAATTCAGAACGTGTTGGCATACGAAAACGTCTGGAGATTCAGATTCTCCATCTCAAGGAT
>JAGRAO010000175.1:2178-7844 GCA_020434565.1 Bdellovibrionales bacterium | reverse complement strand
TTATCTTCGCTCGGAAAAGATGCTCCTACCCCCTCCCGAAAGTTGAATTCTAGATGTTCATCCATTCGCCATCCGTAGGATGCCCCCTGTCGCTCCAAGAACGAGACGCGATCGCGCACGGCTTTCGGAAATCGTGATTCGATGAGTGCCGTCGGGAGATCACCGTTCAGATCACGCGCTCCCGTCACAACGAGGCGAAACGTCTTTTTCTCAAAGTCCGACACCTTCGGAACGATATGGATAGCGCCCTTTTGGTCGAGAAGAACAAAATTGTCTTTTGAAAAACAGAGAAAGGGAAGCCCTGGCTGGGCTGGGGGCGCGATCTCCGCAGTCTCGAGAGCTTGCTCCAGAGGCTCTGGCGCGACTTCAGGGAGGGCAATTTTCTTTGCAAGTTGAGCCACTCTTACCCCTTTTAAAGATGAGCTCCCTGCTTACTCAGTTGGGCAGTCAAACAGTTGATGAGACTAGAGAATGGTGCGCTATCGCCCATGAAGAGGCAACGAATTTGATGGCTACAGGATGAGAAGAACGTAAGGATTCTGTCAACTTTTGCCGATCCCTCTCCACAACATCTCTACAATGCCTGCAAGGTCGAAACACCCTCTTCCCCAAGAGAGGGCACACCAAGAGCCATTTGCCCTACCCCGTTCGCCAGTTATCGGCGACACGCTCGCTCTATCGCTTGGCAAACTCGAGTCAGTTCTGATCGAACACCCAACCCCTGCACCTCGCTCTCCTCTGCTCGACACGGTGTGGAAACATGTTCAGCATCACCACGAGCTGTGCTCCTACCTCTGCGAAGAGGACTTGAGCGAAGACGAGGTAGACGAGCCGAACGCTCTCACGGACTTGGCAGGATGCACCATTCCGGTTGGCGGTATTGAGTACTCAGTAGACTCGGTCCTTGGCGCTGGAAATGAAGGTGTCGTTGTCGCTGCAACTCCGTCAACTGGCGGGAGGCAGATCGCCTTGAAGTTGAGCTGGCCGCTTCACCGAGAGAGAGAGTCGGATTCCAGAGAACAAGAACAATTCCGAGGTTTCTCACTTCACGAACTTCGAGCGCTTTGTCAATTGATGCCGAACGAAAGCGGCTCTCAAAGACCGGAGCAGTTCGCGGTTCCGCGAATTATCGATCACGAATTTTTAACAAGTCCATCGCTTGGAAACTCTCGCTATGCTCTCTCTGCTATTGTGATGGAGCTTATTCCGGGTGAATCCCGTTCGGATGTGCTTGAACGCCTCGCTCGAGCCGGCGACAAAAAATCATTGGAAATATTGAGAGCGATAATCGAAACCGAGGTTCGCGGCCTCGTATGGATGAGCGAGCGCGGTGTACTCCCCCTTGATGTACGGGGCGACAACACACGAGTCATGTTTGCTCCTACTGGAGAACTCCTCGGTGTTTTTCGAATAGATTTTGGACAGAGTGAAATAGCTGGCTTTACGCAAGGATCAGCCTTTCATCTCAACGGTGTAGTCGTTGGGCTGATGCAACGAGTCATCGAAGATGAGGTCGGAAGAAGGAGCCCTCTTTGGAATTCTCCTCCGTTTGAAGACCTGCTTCGCTTTTCCGTATCTTTTAGGCCTGGGAATACGATCGATACTTTGCTCGATCTTCTCAAACTATGAAGATGTCCGAGACGAGAATTTCCTTCAGTCAGTGTGAACCTCCAAAAGCGCGAGTCAATCAAGGATGTTAGCCCCATTTGCGAAGCGAGAATGAGTATCTTAAGAACAGCTTCTCCGGTATCTTTTCTCAATGGATCCGAGTCTCTCCCAACCCCCGCCTCATCATGCACGAGAAGGGTCAAAAGCTGCGCCTGCCGTTCCCACGGCAGAGCTGCCCGAGGGATTCTCTCGAGCGAGTCAAACACCCCATCCTCTTGAAGTTCGATCCCTCAAAGTAGTTCCACTCCCGATGGATCTCTCTCAAGAGCGGCGAGAGGGTGATCCAGTTCAGATTAAAAAGTTGGAGGTTCAGTTTTTTGACTCTCAAGGGCGGCCACGCGGCCAACCCCAGTATCACGAACTCGCCACTTTTCCGAGCCAGGATACGCTCGATGCACTACTTTATTTTGTTGACGCCAAGGGTGTTGAACGCTTTCCGATCGTTGAATCCCCACGACCACCAGTAAAGCTCAGAGAAAGTCTTCCAGGCGGAGAACCCCAGAGTGGACTCGTCTGGAGCTTGCCAGGGAGTTATCTCAGTACGAAGTCCTCTGGGGGACTCGAACACTCACTCGAACTCATTCGAAGAGAGAAAGTTGGCCTTGAACCGCATCCCGAGCGCGGAAACCAGAGCGAGTTTCTCGGCGGGAGCTACTACTCCTCGATCGGTGTCATTACAGAAGCATGCGTTCCTCGGGCTCTGCAGGTAGCTCCTCCGAAGGATTTTAATCCAGAGAGTGAACAGCGAAAAATCGGACAGGGTTTCGATAACCGACGCGTTCGATTTCCGACTGCTCAAGAGCTTCTTCAATCGTTCCTCAATGGAGAAGTCCCCGATATCCGTGCGGCAGAAACGGTACTTCGGTTTGCTCGAACACGGGGAAGAGAACTTGCAATCGATCTTCCTCTCGAGAGATTTTCGAAAGACGATCTGACCAAGCGGGCACCAAGGCGAATTCTCACTCAACGTGCAGCGGAACAACTTGTGGCGAGCGCTGGGCTCAACGAGGGACAAATTGCAAGCGTTTCGGTGCGAGAGGCCCTTTCTGAATCTTCGGCCGTTCAAGAAGCGCCATTCCTACGCCAAGTTTCAATGAGCGTCTCAAACCTCTCTGCCTCCGGGGACGAAATCGAAACGTACCCTGCAGAAGCGGTAACAAGGGTAGACCCAAGTAATCCAGAACAGCTCATCGCTCCCAACACGGTATCTCTTGTATTAACCTGCATGCGTGGTGGCAAGCGCTACTACCGAATCGCTCGCCAACCCCTTCCCGGAATCGCGGAACGCGCCATGTCCTCTCACGCTCGTTGGTCGGAGCAGGGATTCATTACTTTTGGAGGATATGCTGCCCACATTCTTCCGGACGAAAATACAGCGGCAGGGCATCTCGAAAAATTAAGAGAGCTCGCCCACCAGAAAGCTGGCGTAAAGCTCGTTGGAGAGCCTCAAAAGATCGCCTCGTACTTTAAATCTCCAGGATTTTGGCCCGAACTCGAAACACTCTATATCGCTGAGTATGATCCAGACGAAAGTAATGATCTGATCGGAGACGCTGACCACTACGCAGTAGAAGCGGATACCCTGCTCTCTCTTAGTGATCAGGGGATTGTTCGAGATATCTCGCTCACGACTACCGCACAGATCTTAAAACAAGCCGAGCGCTATGAGAACCCAAAACTCGAACGACTCGATGCTTCACCCCGTGAAATCGATGAGCTCCTCGAAGTGGTCAACAGGGGCTCTCGACTTATCGAGTGGATGAGTTCCGTGGCTCCAGTTCAGACTGCTAGGCATCTCACGGATGAACGATTCAGGAAAGTCATCGCGTATTGTGAAAACGAAAAGGGGCTGTTTATCGCAAAGCCGACTCACCCAGATGAAAAAGAGTTCTTCCGAGCTTGGGTTCAGGTATTTGCAGCGTTTGAATCAGACGAACCTCAGAAATGGCCCTTACGGCTTTTCCATGATGGCGAGCATCATATCATGGAAGATCTGAGCCCCTTTACCTTCAATGCTGATGGCTCAATTCAACGCGACGAAAATGGAGATCCAGTGCTGCTCCCGTTTGATGTGTGGGCTGACGCTGTGATTACGAGCGAATGTTACGCGGTTTTTGAGTCTGACGTAAAGCAACCAGCGAACACCAGTATCGCTGAGACCGAAAAAGATTCGTGGCGCGGAATGGTTGCACGGATATTTGAAGTGACTGGAATTGGATTAGAAGTTGATGGTCCAAACGGTTCACTCAGCCCTGCTCAACAGGCAGTGGTGTCAATTGAGCGAGATGGAGTAATCCCAGATCAAATTCTCCGGCATGAGCGATATGGTGAGGTGCGAGAGGGGATCCTCAAACTCCTTGAGTTCGCTGTAAAAGACAGAGCCCAGCTCCAGATTTTTTACGAGAACTGGAAACGCATGCCAGAGGTTGCTGAGGCAGCCCTCAAGTTTGGTGCGATTTACCGAAACTCTGAGGCTTTTGAGGCAAACTTCAAACAGGTCGATACCAAGATCCTCTCTGAGCGTGCTCGCTCGAGTGTTCAAGAAGTGAACCGTTACGCGGAAGGTATTAATCCCTTGCGAGCAGAACTCTCTCTCGCGATGAATGCACAGTGCGAGCTTGTGGCCTATCGATTTGCGAATCTCCAGAGCCAGCTTCGAGCGAGTAAACGACCGGGTTGGAAACAGGTTTCTCAGAAAGTTCAAGAACGGATTGATGAGCTTCGAGCCGCGCACCGGCTTCTTGAGCGATTCCGAGACTCCATCGTTGATACCGAGGTTTCGCAAACCAATATTGACGCGCGAAGAGCACTCAAGGCTCTCCAAAGGCAGATTCTTCGTCCTTTAGAGCGAGAATATCGCGAGTTGAGCAGGCGAAAGGATCTGTTATCACCTGACTTTCTCTCTGAGAATGCTACGAGAATGTTTCCTGGATTTGACTCCCAACATCAGTCTTCGAAACGGCTTAAGACCGAGCCCCTTGAAGTCGCTGGAATTCAGATTCGACTCGAAGATGCGGCTTCAGTGCGCATGGCGATAGAAAAGATAGAGCGGGACAATTTTATTCGAGTAGGGTTGCCCCATCCCCTCGGGTAGTCCGTATTTTAGACAAAATAGACATTTTTATAGCCGGATTCTGCGCAAATAAGCAGCAATTTTATATGATCTCTTAATTTTCGCATTCTCTCCCCGTGCTCAACACACGCTGAAAAGCACAGGAGGAAAGGATGAAGGTACTTCTCGTTGTCGACGTTCAAAACGACTTCTGCCCCGGGGGTAATCTCGCGGTTGGAGAGGGAGATACAATTGTTCCTATTGTAAATGAACTTATGGGATCTCGGAATTTTGACGTTATCGTTGCGAGTAAGGATTGGCATCCCGCAGGTCACGTGAGTTTTGCTGCCAATCATCCCGGCAAGAAGGTATTTGATGAAATTAAGGCCAATGGGATAAAGCAGATTTTATGGCCTTCTCACTGTGTCCAAGGGACTCTCGGCGCGGAATTTCACCCATGTCTTGAAGCATCGCGGATCGACTATGTGATTCAAAAGGGCAAGAGAACTGATCTCGACAGCTATAGTGCATTCTTTGATAACGCCCATCTCGGAGAAACAGAGCTCAAAGCAACACTCAATTGGGAGCATCAAAAGTTTGGCAAACGTGGAGAGTCAATCACTGTTTATGTATGTGGCCTAGCGCTCGACTATTGTGTGGCCGCAACTGCTCGGGATGCCCGAATGCTTGGGTATGAAACAAAGATCATCCTTGATGCGACGAGACCGGTAAACGCAGATATCAAAGCCGTTTCGGATCTTTTACGGGATCTCAAAGATCTCGGAATCGAAGTAGTCGAAAGCAGAGAGATACTCGCTCAGAATCGTGACGTTTCTCGTGAACCAGATCGAGGTCAACAGCTTCAGGCCTAGGACAAGGAGAAGGAGAAGGAGAAGGAGAAGGAGAAGGAGAAGGAGAAGGAGAAGGAGAAGGAGAAGGAGAAGGA
>JAGRAO010000175.1:0-2078 GCA_020434565.1 Bdellovibrionales bacterium | reverse complement strand
AAGGAGAAGGAGAAGGAGAAGGAGAAGGAGAAGGAGAAGGAGAAGGAGAAGGAGAAGGAGAAGGAGAAGGAAGGCTAAAGTCACTATAAGGAGGGATCAAGCCAAAAATGTACTGTCGAAACTGAATCGATTGGGACCTTTTTCCATCTCTTCTAAACGAGTTAGGGAGTTTGGTTAGCAGCGCGGGAAATGAGATAAACCTCATGCTCGGTCGAAAGACTCAATGGTCGTTCGAATTCGGATGCATTTTTTTGGAGAGGTTTCTATGATTTTTGCTGCAGGTATTCTTCGTGCGCTCTCACTCCTTTTCCCTTTTTTTGGAATCTGTTTTCTCATAGTGGGGGTATCTCTTATCGCCCAACCACTACCCGCAATTACTTCCGCTATTTTGTTTCTGGTACTCGGAAGTACGTGCCGACTACTTTCTCGAGTCGCCCTCGCTGAGGCCCGCTCACGCCAGATTCCGTTTTCGTACTAGGACCGACACCAATAAATTTTTTCACTCCCAAATGTAAAGGGAGGTTCTAGCGCCGACGAGAGTGAGGCAAAGCAACAAAGTGCCTCGAACCAGGAAGAATCTACAAGAGCTTAGGTTTCTCAACTGTGGAGAGATCTCCTTGCCGAGTTTCTTGGTGGTATTCGAAGGAGAAAATTTTTTCTGCAAGAAGCACGAGAATCACTTTAACCGGGTGATTTCGCCGTGCGGAGAAAAATTCTGTCTCTGGAACGAGGCCCGCTACTTTTGACTACGTTCTGCAAAGCACTCGCGCAGGTCTAACTCACTCTTAATCTGCCGAGCGAATTTATCCAGTTCCGGGCGACGACTTTCGCACCACGGATCAGCTTGATAGTCGACTTTAAAAGTATCTCCTGTTCTACGGGGAACAACATGGACATGAAGGTGCTCTACTTCCTGTCCGGCCGCCTTTCCATCAGAGAGCCAAATATTCACCCCTTCGCATGAGACGATCCCCTGTCGGCACCCCTTTGCTATCGAAATTGCCACAGAAAACAGCTCTCGAGCCAACGAGTCCTCGAGCTCCTCAGCTGAAGAAACCGGGTCATGTGGTACAACAAGACAGTGACCCGGAAGAATTCCTTGCACATCAAGAAATGCAGATACTCTCGCTCCCCGATAAATAAAGCTTCCGGGCGCAGTGCCTTGAAGAATCTGTGAGAAGATGGTGTCAGCCATGAGGACAGCTTTCAGACAAAAAACTCGGGGTGAAAGGATTTGAACCTTCAACCTCACGGACCCGAACCGTGCGCTCTACCAGGTTGAGCCACACCCCGACATAGAGATGAGGGAGGTATAGCACGCTCAAACGAGCAAGTAGAGGCTAAGGAAATTCTTTAAAATGTCCCGTCGAAGCAAGGGCTTAATACGCCACATTTGAGAGATGGCAGGCTTCGCGCGTATCCCCCAATAGCTTTGGAAACTCGGTTCAGATACACTCTGCTGCTTTCAAGCAGTTCAGACTATGTCCGCTCAAAGCCCGTCCCCTCAGCGCGGTGACAACAACCACAGCGATTCACTCGGAGGCGCTGTCATTGCTCGTTGTCGAGATTTCATTGATCGACCTCTTCCTGACAGCTTTTCGGATCTCTCCGCTCCTGACCGCGTTAAATTACAACATATAATCACGGTTGCCCGCCAACTCCCAGAAATTCCTGAAATTCGAGACCTTCTTGATTCGCTCTCGCTCGACGGACATGATCATGAACCACTCCTTGATCCTGCTTTGATACTCCTCTCCCCTCCTCATCTTGAGAGGATTGATAGGCTTTCTGATAGTGAGCTCGAGAAATACACCCACTTTCCAAATTCTCCTGAGGAAGCTCTCGCGCAGACTCCGTTCACCCTTCCCGTTTCCGGAGATCCGGAACTGTATAGTGGATTAAATATTCGAAGATTTTTTGAAAGAGTATCAGAACGAGTTGGAGATGTGGACCTCCAACTGCATATCGTCCGCCATGATGTCGCTTCGTGTTCCGGAGTCGTTCACAGGAATCAACCGATTCACACCATAACGACCTTTCGGCACAACGGAGAACTTATGGGTGGCCCGTTTTGCGGA
>JAGRAO010000174.1 GCA_020434565.1 Bdellovibrionales bacterium | reverse complement strand
GTTGCGAGGTCACTCTTTTTTCGGCTATTCTCCCCTCCGCATGGTGACCAAAGAACAAGTTATTGAAAAATTGAAGACAGTAGAGGATCCCGAACTCTTCCTTGACATTTGGTTTCTTGGGCTCGTGTATAACATCGAGCTGGATCCGGATGCACCTGCGCGTGTGGGAGTTGAGATGACCTTTACGACCCCGATGTGCCCCGCCGGTCCGTCGATAGTAGAAGACGTAAGAGGGGCGCTTAACGATCTCGAAGGTATTGAAGAAGTGTCGGTGAATGTTGTGTTTGACCCGCCATGGGAGCCCTCTGATGATGTGAAGGCGCTCTTAGGGATGATGTAGAGGCATATGAGTTTTGAACAAACGAGTGAAGCGCTCGAACTCAAAAGGATGTTGCGAAAACTCTTCAACGATGGACTGTCGATTGAAAAGTTGTTGACTCTCTCTCAAGATCCTTTCGGCGATCCTGAGAAGCTCCGTCAAAAGGTAAGACAACAATTCTCACAGCTTGGGGTCGATGAATTTTTCGAGGGAGAGATAGTCGGGAGTCGGCCGTTTGAGATTTTGGCTCAGGTGGCTTTTGAATCTGGTCGAGCTCTTGCGCCGCTTCCGTTTGCTGAAGAGCTCTTTCTCGGTAAATTTATTCCGGCGGTGCTCCTTGATACCGCTGAGGCCTTGCCTCAATTGCCACAGAATACGCGATTTGTTCCGTGTGTTGAGACCGTTTTGGGAGGCCTCTCGTTCGAGCAGTCTGGAGAGAGCGCAGAAGTCTCTGGTCTTGGGCGTGGAATTGCGTGTGGCGATGCTGCTGATGCTTTTGTGTTCCTCGTGCCAGGATTTGGGCTGTTTGGGCTCACAAATCCCGGAGAGCAGCAGGTCAGGGCAGTCTCAAATGCACGCAAGCCACTTGATGGAACGGTCCCGCGGTGTGATGTGGAGTTTAGAGGCGCTCGACTTTCTTTGTTCGGGAGTCCGGATCTTGAGAGGGTACGGGCCCTTCACTTTGTGCTTGTTGCGCAAGAGCTATGCGGCGTGTGCGAGCGAGTGTTGGATCTTACCGTTGAGTATATAAAGACTCGAAAACAATTTGGGGTTCCCGTCGGTGGTTTTCAGGCGGTGCAGCATAAGGCCGCGGAGATGAAGCTCAGATTTGAGCAGATGGAGAGCATAACCCAGTTTGCAACCTGGGCTGCGGAGAATGATCCTGCCCAACTCGAATTTGCTGCATTTGCGGCTCTTTCTTTCTGTGCAGAACACGCTCCAACGCTTGCGGAGATGAGTATTCAGCTCCACGGTGGGATCGGATTTACGTGGGAGTATGGGCTCCACCTCTTCCTCCGCCGGGCTCAAGCCTTGTCTCTCATTTACTCATTCTCTGAGAGTGAAACGGATACCTTTCTCAGTCTTGCTGAGCGACAGTCGGGGATAGCCGTATCGTAAGTTTGGTATGAGGACATTTCCTATGGATACGCAAAAGATAATTCAGTCGTTCTTAGTCGATTCGGCCGAAATCAAGCGTTCGCTTTCCACTGATTCAGGGTTTCTTAAGCTTTTTGCGGATGCTTCAAGCGTTCTTCAAGCGCGTGTAGCTGACGGCGGAACAGTTTTCTCGTGTGGAAATGGTGGATCGGCATGCGACGCGATGCACCTCGCTGAAGAACTCACCGCTCGTTATAAAAGAGAACGGGACGGGATTCGGGCGATGCACTTTCTGGATGCTGGAGCGCTCACGTGTTGGAGTAATGATTATGACTTTGCGGGAGCCTTTGAAAGACAGGTGAAGACATTCTGTGGCGCTTCGGACGTGCTCTTTGCGCTTTCAACCTCGGGAAATTCTGAAAATATTCTCCGGGCAGCTCGTGCCGCAAAGGAGCTCGGAACCTATGTTATTGGGCTCACCGGAAAATCGGGTGGCAAGCTGAAAGAGATCGCCGATAGTGCTTTTGTCGTTCCAAGTAATGAGACGGACCGAATTCAGGAAGTGCATATCACTCTCATTCACGCTTTTTGTGAGGTCCTTGAAGGAGAGTAGGGATTTGTCTCTTTCGAGAGCTCCTTTTTCCTGCAGTTACTCCCCGTCCTTGTCCAACCTTTTTTCTGCTCCTGCTCTTTGTCCTTGTCCTGCTCCGAAAAAATCCAGCATTCAGCTACCAGCAGATCGGCTGCCTGGAATGGCTACCCGGTTTCAGCTCCAGTCGCCGCTTCGGAATAGAGGAGCAGGACAAGGACGAGGCGCAGGAGCGGCGCACCGACAAGAGGGGGGGGCTTATGGAACAGTTGGTACAGTCCCCTAACTTAAGCCCGAACTGATTTCTTCCTCAATTCGACGAGCCACTCCGGTCTATTTGAGCGAGTCGGAGCCGTTCGAGTTACAAGGAGTTGATTGTTGTACCCAAGATCTCTCAAGGCATGTTCGAGTTTTCCAAGGTGTTGCTCGATATGGTCGACCTTTGAGTCATCCTGAAGAGAGAGGCTCAAGAGGATCTCATTTCGGTTGTGCGCCAAATCAATCTGTATTTCTCCGAGATTGGGGAGGACGAGCGACGATTGAATCCGAACATAATCATCGTTTGGTTTTTGTTTCCTTCCGGATTCGTCGCCAACCTTTGGCGGAATTATCTGCATCTCCCAATGCGAGAGGAAACCACTGATAAGAGCAGGTACAATTGCAAAGATTGGTTCACCGAGGTTTTGAGCAACGGTGTTCAATCGATTTGCGGTTTCGTGAGCTTTGAGCAAGATATCCGCCTGTTGAATCAGCCGTGGAATACTCTCTTGTCCCTTTGTTGGAGTTGGCTGTGAGATGAGGTGCTCGAGTTTGTTGAGAACACTCTTTACGAGTGATTTCAGTTCAACTGTTTGAAGGATTGGGGAGTTCTCTTCGTTTCGCTCAGGGGCAGTTTGTGGCAGGGACTGGAGAAGGCGGGTAATGAGTGGCTCAAGCTCAGATTGTGCTGGGGTTTTTGAGAATGACAAAAACTTTTCAGCAAGAGTGAGTACGGCAGCGACTACTGCTTTTGGTGCTGAAGCCTGGTCGAACTCGGTAATTACTTGAAGAGCTTCTTGAACAAGCGAGCGTTGTTCGAGTTGTTGAGCTCCTTTTGCGAGCTGGAGTAGCACTCTTCTTGCTTCGGGCAAAAGTGTTTCTCCTACTTCTCGTAGCGGCGCAGTCGGCTGACTCGGCTGCTCCGCGTTCAGGATTTTCTCAAATTGCTGCAAAAGGGTGTGAGTCTCCTGAATCACTTTTGAAACGGTAACTTCGACGTGATCTTGAGATGAAATCTCTCGGAGTGTCTCGAGATTCTCGCGCTGGGTTTGAAGACTCGAGGTTGAGACGAGGCGCTCAAGAGTTTGAAGAGTGGTCGCAGGGGAGTGCAGCGCGTTTTCAGAAAGAGTAAGGTTTGACTGAATGAACGATTCGAGCGCCTGCTGAAGTGGTTGTGGAGCCGCCTGTACTGAATTTTTATTTGCCGTTTGAGGGGTGAGGGGGGCGTTCTTTGCAAGTTGAAGAAATTCTTTTGAGAAGAGATCCTTGAGTTGAAGTTGAGGTGTGGAGCGTTGAAGAATCTGTTCAAAGAGAGATATGAGCGTCTTTGTGCTGAGAAGTTCACTTGGTGACTGTACAACGTTTTGAAGAAGTTCGAGCACTGGGGGTGGTCCAAGCTGTGTCACACGAAACGAGGCAGTTTTGTCGAGCGGAAACTCGCCCACTATATTCGCTTGAAGGAACTTCCCCTTAAAGACCAACCCGGGTTGACCCTCGTCGTTAACAGTAATTTCACCTTGAATGACCTGACCCGGACGGAGCTGTAGTGCGGCGCTCTGAGGTTCTGACGCCGGGGGCTGTTGTGTGAGAGGGGCCTGAACGATTTCCATGCAGTTCGCTACCTGCCTTACATGGGAACAATCGGTCTAACCGGCTAAAATATTGAGATATTTCTGACTGGAGTGATGGGGGAGTACCCAAAACGCCTTTTCTCTTAGGAGGTTAGCTGAACTGGGCTTGTGTCGAATTGGTTTCGCCTCGTGCAGAGCGATAGTACGCTTCCGCCGTAGCGGATTGAGGAGATTCTTATGACTGCATTTGGTGTTTCGATGGTCTTTCACCTGCTCGGGGTAATCTTTTGGATGTGTGGCTTACTGTCGCTTACCAGGATACTCAAGGCATTCTCAGATAGAGAGAATTATCGAGAGCCGTGGATCAAGATGGCGATCATGACCTGGAAGGGGTTTGTTCTCGGAGGCTTTGGGATCGCGTTGGCGTCAGGATTGTACCAGCTCCTCTCACGCGGAATGAGCACATACATGAAGCAGGGATGGTTTCACGGAAAGCTCACATTTTTGTTCGTGCTCATTGGAATAACGGTGGCGTTAGTGTTTGAGATGCGCAAAGTTGAAAGACGCGAACCGATCAGTCGAAAGAAGATGGCCGCGTTTCACGGAATAGTAAGTTTATCGATCGTAGCGATATTATGTTGTGTCTATCTCCTCAGGGGATATGTCTAAAAAGGGAAGGGTTTGGAGGAAGTATGAAAGAGTATTTTGTTTGGCTCGCGAAGTTTGTTACCGCCATCTTTATTGTCCTATTCCTGATCCCGCTCACTTTGACTGCGATTTTTTCGGCAACGCAGAAGGAGATCCTCAATCAAGAGCAGACCACGAAAAAAGGGGTCGCGGTTGTTGAACTCAAAGGGATGATAGACGGGTCGGATGAACTCATTGAGCAGCTGTATAAGCATGTGCAGGATGATAATGTTCTTGGGATCGTGCTCGATATCGACTCGCCGGGGGGCGCTGTTGGGCCTTCGCAGGCTATCTTCGCTGCTGTTCAGCGACTGAAGAAATCCAAGCCAATAGTTGCGGTCATGAATACCGTCGCTGCATCAGGCGGACTCTACGCGGCGCTTGGTGCTTCAAAGGTCCTTGCTCAACCAGGAACGTTGACTGGATCCATTGGTGTGATTCTTCAGCTACCAAATTTCTCAGGGATTACGGAGAAAGTGGGAGTTGATGTTGTAACTATCAAGAGTGGACAGTTTAAAGACGCCGGAAACTCGTTTCGACCGATGACCCCAGCGGAGCAAGCATATCTCCAGAGCACGGTAGATACAGCTTTTGAATCATTTAAGAACGCAGTGGCCGAGGGCCGTGATATCCCTCTCGAGAAAGTCACTCCATTTGCAGACGGTCGAATCATTCTCGGTTCCCAGGCTAAAGAGCTTGGACTCATCGATGGCTTCGGTGATGTCTATGTTGGTGCGCGAGAAGTATATGAGCTTGCCGGAGAACCGCTCAAAGAAGATGAGTATCCAAATTTGATCAAGAAAGATCGAAAGTACGAGCAGCTTATTCAGTATCTTGAATCGGTTTTTTCGCTCCCTATCGCATTCAGTTCAAAAGTACGTCTTCTGTATCTTATGGATCTCTAGAGTACGGTATGGATTTCGAGAAAGAGAAAGTGATCGTTGTCGGTGCCTCTCCGAAAGAAGATCGGTACTCTTTTAAAGCTATTCAATCGCTCCTTGCTCATGGACATTCGGTTGCTGGAGTACACCCAGTTTACCGAGAGGTGCTCGGGGTGCCGGTTTTTGAGACTCTTCGAGAGGCGAAAGAGAGTCTCGGAGGCCTCGATACGGTAACTCTTTACGTGAATGCAACGCGTTCCTCTGTACTCGAACACGATCTCCTATTGGTAAAGCCTCAGCGCGTCATCTTTAATCCGGGTGCTGAGAATCCGACTCTTCTCTCTCGACTTTCGCAGGAGGGGATAGAAACTCTTCTGGCGTGTACGCTTGTGCTCCTCTCTACTGGTCAATTCTCGTGAGACTTTACTGAGGCGCGCTTGAAGACCACGGCGAGAGAAACTCCGAAAAGAGCGAGCCCAGCTCCGAGATAGCCAAAGGGGGAAATCACTCCCTCTATAGCCCATGGAATGTGGAGAGCGTCACACACTTCGACCCCAATGAGGGTTATGAAGGGGTTGCAGATAATGACACAGGTGACCTGAGAGAGCGGAAGCCGCTTGAGACTCTCGGCTAAGCAGCCATACGCAACAAGCGTAGAAAACGTCAGATACACGACTGCGGCTGAAGGGAGAGAGAAGGGTCTGGAAAATTCCTGCCACGCCACAAACAACACGAGGAACAAACCAGAAGCACCATACACGGCAAGATTAATAACTTGCGAATCGTGTGCGCGTGAAAGCTCCTTTTGGACGATGCAGTACAGTACCCACAAACTTGCGCCAACAAGGAGAAATATCAGTGCGGTTGGAATCGACTCAGGCGAGGAAGCCGTGTTCAAGCGATCCCAGTAAAAGAGCGAAAAACCAGAAAGAGCGAGAAGAACCCCAACAGTTTGTATCTTCGAAAGGGTTTCCTGATAGTAGAGCACACCTATGAGAGCGAGTGCTAAGGGCCCAACTTGAATAATCACTGCGGCGAACGCAGGTCCTCCGTGTCGAACACCTTCAAGAAAGGTGTAGTAATTCAGCGCAAGTCCAAAACCCGCAATCCAAACGCTCCACGGAAGGGCTCGAATAGCTTGAAGAGGAGTCCTCTTCGATGCGGACAAGAGGAACCAAGAGATGATTCCGGCGAAGGTCAATCGAAACCACGAGACCGACATCGCAGAGTACTGTAAAAGAGCGAGCTTCATAAAGAAGGGCTGAATGCCCCACAAGAGAGTTGTGATTGCCACAAAGAAATATCCCTTCATGATCTCGGTTCCATGCGACTTCGCCAGAGGGAGAACCTTGCGAAAAGATTGCGGAAGTGTCTGAGGGGGTGTGCTCTGAGTCGTCATTCGAGCGCTCACCATAGCACTGCTTCTCGCTCGAGCACGAGTGGTCTTAGTGGGGCCTGAACTGCTCGAGTTTCTCAAGTATACTCGGGATTCGGCTTACCGAGTCGAGGATACGGAGCAGCTGGAAGACTTCTTGGAACACTGCAGCGGATTCGAGTGGTGCAGCATCAAGTCGAATCTCTTCCGGAACAGAATCGGTATCACATCCGAACTTCCAGATTGTTAACTGAAACAGTGTCGAGCTTCTCATAAAAATATCAAAACGGTAGCAGTCACCGTTTAAACCAGAATTGAGATTGTCCGACTTTACCCCCTGTTTCATCGCACGCTCGATGACAGTCGCCCAATCTCTCAAACTGTCACGAACAGGAAGGAGCAAATCGGTAAGTTCATGGAGAGACGTCTCCGATGGGTCAGCAAGGAACTGCTCGGCCCTCGTTCGACACTCTTCGACGAGCTCTCTAAGCTCGGTGCACGAGTGCTCCTCAGAGGAGCATCTCGAAAAAGCCGCCATAGCGTTGAGGTACAACCTCGGTTCTGGTTTTTCATCTCGTTCCGGAGGTCGAGATGGAAGCATCATGATCACAGTTTCCTCTTCTGAAGATATGGTTCGCCATTCGGATGCTCTTGTTGGGTCAGAGATTCATGGGTGCGGAGGTCATGGAAATAAGAAAAGCTTGGGAGGAGCAGATGCTCGCCAAACATTTCGTATTCCCCGAGAACCGCCCCGACTTGAGGAGAAGCACCCTTTTGTGCGTCGGATATAACGCCGGATTCTTACTGCGACAACCCGTTAGGTTATGAATTTTTTGCAAAGATTGCCCGGGGACCCCGAAGATCGGGCGACGAGCTGGCAAAAAGCGGAGTCAGGTTCACGAGTTGTCGCGTCCCTCTAGCACTCGTACGGGAAAGTTATACAAAGAGGAGAGAAGGTGCGAAATGAAGTCATTTCTTGGCTGGGGAGAGGTTTTCCCTCCCGCGCTGGCGAAAACTTGAAAAGATATCGAGTATCTTCGCTTTCAAGATCTTGTAGAGAGGATCAGCCCCAGGGACTGATAGGATTTCTCGTCTCGAAATTGGATGACAGTTCGCTTCGGCAATGATCGGATGTAGT
>JAGRAO010000173.1 GCA_020434565.1 Bdellovibrionales bacterium | reverse complement strand
AGATCAACGTTCCGGGTATTCCGATGAAAGTGGCGCTTATTCACGACTGGCTCAATGGATTGCGGGGAGGAGAGCGTTGTCTGCTCGAATTCTTGACACTGTTCCCGAGTGCAGATGTCTTTACTCTTGTTCATACGCCCGGAGCAACGAGCCCTCTCGTCGATTCACGGGTAAAGCAGGTTTCAACTTTGCAATCGTTCCCGTTGTCTCAAAAACTCTACCGACATTACTTGCCGCTGTTTCCCGCCGCGGCCGCTTCCTTAAAACCCGTTGGATATGATCTCGTGATTTCGCTCAGCCATGCGGCTGCGAAAAATATTCATGTGCCGTGCGGTACGCCACACCTCTGTTATTGCTTCACACCTATGCGTTATATTTGGGATCAAGCATCAACCTACTTTGGAATGGGCACGTATCCGCTATGGCCGATTCTCAGCGCATTACGAGCGTGGGATAAACGTCGAAGCGAAGGAGTATCAGAATTTGTTGCGATTAGTCGGTTTGTGGCGGCGCGAATTCGGAAGTTTTACGGTCGAAAAAGCACCGTGGTGTATCCGCCCGTTGATACCCAATGGATTACTCCGCGAGCGAAGAGTTCTCAAAGCGAGCCTTGGTTTCTCTACGCTGGTGCCTTTGTGCCGTATAAGAAGCCAGACCTCGTCGTGCAGGCTTTTAACGTGCTTGGGCTTCCTCTGAAGGTCGTTGGAAGTGGTCCGCTTGAATCGACGCTTCGAGAGCTCGCTGGCCCAACTGTTGAAGTCGTTGGGCGTGTGTCTGACAAAGAACTCGGTGAGTACTATTCACGAGCAAAGGCGTTACTCTTTCCGGTCCGAGAGGATTTTGGAATGGTTCCGATTGAAGCTCTCGCGGGAGGGTGTCCCGTTATCGGCTGTTTTGCCGGGGCCCTGCGCGAGACGGTGACAGGGTTGCGGCCGTTTCAACCTGAAGTGGTTATTTCTGAGCCAACAGGGGTCTTTTATGCTGCTTCAAGAAATCGCGCGGAGGAGGTACTCGCCATAGCTGATTCGGTAAGGTATTTTCTTGAAAATGAGAGCAGCATCTCTGCTGAAAATTGCGTTTCACGCTCCAGAGTTTTTTCTCCAGAACGATTTCGATCACAGATCGTCTCCGTGGTGAGAGGGCTCGTGACGGATTCCGTCGGGGAGTCTCTCGCGCTTGATGGTGATTCGCACAGGTGGGGTGACGAGTGCGCGCAGACGTAGAAGCCTCGCTGCAGGGGGGAACTGTGGGAATTTTCAGCCAGAGTGCTGAACAAGAGAAGCACTATTTGTTATGTTGAAGCAAAAGCGACAACTTTTTGAATTCTTTTTTATGGCGGCCGATCTGGTGGTCGTAACGGCTGCCTGGATCCTTGCCTACTGGATTCGATTCAGTTCAGAACTTGTCCCGATCGATAAGGGAGTTCCGTCGTTCGACCACTATCTCTCGATGCTTCTTTTTATCTGGTTGATTTGGGCGTTTGTGTTTCGCCGCATGGGGCTGTATCGCCCGATGCGGGGAGTGAGACGAGTGAGAGAGCTATGGCTTCTCATAAATGCAAACGCTCTTGCGGTAGTCCTGCTTATATCGGTTACCTATCTCGTTCGAGAGAAGAGTATTCCCTTTTCGCGTCTTGTCTTTCTCTATTTCGGTGTGCTTGCTACTACCTTTACGACCGTCCAGAGATCGTTTCTTCGGTTCCTGCTTCGAGAGATGCGGCGCAGGGGGTACAACTTGCGCTACATGGTGATTGTCGGGGCTGGAAAAGTCGCTGGAGATATGGCTACTCGCATGCGGCTTCATCGAGAACTCGGCATTCAACTTTTGGGCTGCCTCTCTAAAAATGGTGATGAAAAAAAGGGGCCCAAAGGGGTTCCGATTGTTGGGAGCTACAATGATCTCGGGATGCTCCTTGATGAAATGAATGTTGATCAGGTAGTGATTGCATTGCCTCTGGAAGACAATAAATATCTCCCGACTATTATGGAACAGATTGGGGACTCTCTCGTCGATATCCGGGTTGTACCGGATATTTACCAGTTCGTAACACTCGGCGGAGAGATTGAAGAGTTTGACGGATTGCCTGTCATTAATCTCCGCTCCACCCAGCTCGATGGATTCAATCTCTTTGCAAAACGGGCTCTTGACCTTATCCTTGGTGTCCTTTTCTTGGTGATCCTCTCTCCATTCCTTCTCCTGATTGCTTTTCTTGTGAAGCTTACATCGCGGGGCCCGGTTTTCTATCGTCAGGAACGAGTCAGTGTCGATGGCTCGTCGTTTGGTATTTTAAAATTTCGAACCATGAGAATTGATGCCGAGCAGCATGGACCAGGTTGGACAACTCCGGGCGACTCACGTGTAACGCCACTCGGGAAATTTCTTCGAGCGTGGAATCTTGATGAGCTTCCTCAGCTCCTTAATGTGATCCGAGGAGAGATGTCGATTGTGGGCCCTCGACCGGAACGACCGGTCTTTATTCGAGAGTTTCGGAAGCGAATTCCTCGTTACATGCTTCGGCACAAGGTTCCTGCGGGTATGACTGGCTGGGCTCAGGTCAACGGCTGGCGTGGGGATACTTCAATCGACAAGCGAATTGAATGTGACCTTTATTATATCGAGAATTGGTCGATCTTTTTTGATCTTAAGATTATGTTTCTCACCCTTTTTCGGGGATTTCGAGATAAGAACGCCTACTGATTCCGGCAAGAGTCGACCGGAAGGGGAAGGATCCAGAAAGAAGGATGATTTCTCAAAGGGTTAGCCCTGCTTTTGTTCCTCTCGGACGGTTGTGAACCGGATACTCCTCTTGCTATAAGCTTGGCTTGCAGAGCCCGTCAAGAATCGTTCCTTGGTTCGAGTTTTCAGAGATATCTGGGCGAAAACGAGAAAACGCGCCAAAGTCTCGAAACGGATGGCAAGACAGTCTGTGAGGTTGGTTGGAAGATCTCTTTAAGGCCTCACGGTGAGTGGCTGGGACGAGAGGTTTTATTTGAGAGGTGCTCTCGGAGGGGGATTCAAAGAACGCTCCTTCGCATTAGGCGCGATTCGAAGGTTTGATTTCAAAAAATTTTCAAGAGCTCGAACGTAGAAGAGGAGCGTTATGAATATTACGATAGTGGGAACTGGGTATGTCGGCTTAGTTGCTGGAGCATGTTTCGCAGACTCCGGTAACGATGTGTTCTGTATCGACAAAGATGTGTCGAAGATCTCTCAACTCGAAAACGGCGAGATACCAATCTACGAACCCGGTCTAAAAGACATTGTTGCTCGAAATGCGAAGAATGGGCGATTGAGATTTTCAACTGATATCAAAGCTGGAGTTGAGTTCGGTGAAGTGATTTTCATAGCAGTCGGCACCCCTCAGGATGAAGACGGCTCGGCTGATCTTTCGTACGTCCTCGGTGTAGCCGATGACATTGGACGACATATAAACGCACCAAAAGTGATAGTTGATAAGTCGACTGTTCCAGTAGGGACGGCAAAGCTCGTAGCAGAGCGGATCGCAAGGCACACCGATATCTCGTTTGAGGTTGTGAGTAACCCAGAGTTTTTGAAGGAAGGGGCTGCAATTGATGATTTCATGAGGCCCGATAGGGTTGTCGTTGGAGTTCCGAGTGAAGCTGCTGCAACGGTTATGAAAGAGCTCTATGCTCCGTTTGTGCGTACGAATAACCCGATTCTTGTGATGGATGTAGCGTCAGCCGAGATGACCAAATATGCTGCAAACGCCATGCTGGCGACTCGAATTTCCTTCATGAACGAGATTGCAAATCTTTGCGAGCGAGTTGGCGCGAATGTCGATCACGTTCGAATTGGAATCGGGACCGACAAAAGGATCGGTATGAGTTTCCTTTTTCCGGGAATCGGATATGGAGGATCGTGTTTCCCAAAAGATGTCCAAGCGCTGATACGAACTGCGCGGGATCACGATGTCCCGCTCTTAATTGGTGAGGCAGTTGAGGCCGTCAACCGAGCGCAAAAGAACGCTTTGGTTCGGAAAGTTATTTCGCACTTCGGAGGATCTTCAAAGCTCGCTGGAAAGACCTTTGGTATTTGGGGGCTGGCGTTTAAACCTCGCACTGATGACACCCGTGAAGCGCCAGCGCTTACTGTGTGCGAAGAGATACTCAAGTGTGGGGGGGCGCTCCGGCTCTACGATCCTGAGGCGATAGAAACATTCAAGCATCGATTTGGTGAGCACGAGACAGTGACGTATGCTTCGTCCAACTACGATGCGGTAAAAGAAGTCGATGCCCTCCTCATCTGCACGGAATGGAACGATTTTCGGCATCCGAACTTTTCGAAATTGAAAGAGCTCATGAAAAAGCCGATTATTTTTGACGGTCGAAATCTTTTTTCGCTCGATGAGATGCGGCGAAACGGGTTTGAGTATTTCTCGATTGGGCGACCGAAAGTATCGTTCGGGTAGGATTTCCAGAACTGTCTTTTGGCAGGCTTATGGCTTTTACGATGGGGGCCTCTGGCGCAAGTGGGGGGCGATCGGAGGGCAGATGTCAGCTCTTCGTGAAGATTCCCGCCCTCGACACGGTACGCAACAGGGAGACGAGAGTCACATGGCGCAGATTTTGGTAACCGGGGGGGCGGGATTTATAGGTTCGCATCTTGTGGATCGACTTCTTGAACGGGGAGACAACGTTATAGTCCTTGACAATTTCTTCACCGGGCGTCGTCAGAATTTACAGGCACATTTTGGAAATCCGCGATTCGAGATAGTGCGAGCAGACGTTACGTCGAGTGTACTGCTTGAAGTAGAACAGATATTTCACCTCGCGTGTCCCGCATCTCCAGTCCACTATCAGCACAACCCGATCAAAACAGTGAAAACGAATGTGATCGGAACGTTAAATATGCTTGGGCTGGCAAAGAGGGTCGGCGCTCGATTTCTCTTGGCGTCAACTTCGGAAGTTTATGGTGACCCGCAGCAGCATCCACAGCGTGAAGACTACTGGGGAAATGTGAATCCGATAGGACCGAGAAGCTGTTATGACGAGGGAAAGCGTGTCGCTGAAACCCTCACAGTCAACTACCGCGATGCGCACGACCTCGATGTCCGAATTGTTCGGATCTTTAACACCTATGGTCCAAGGATGCTTTTCGATGATGGGCGTGTGGTCTCAAATTTCATTCACCAAGCGCTACAATCGGTTCCTCTAACCATATTTGGCGAAGGCAATCAGACTCGCTCTTTCTGTTACGTGTCTGACCTTGTCGATGGTTTGCTGAGGATGATGGCCAAGGAGGACTTTTCTGGACCGGTGAACCTCGGAAATCCTGAGGAGTACAGTATGAAACAGCTCGCGCAGCTTGTTGTAGAGTTGACGGGCAGTTCCTCGAAAATAGAGCACAGACCGTTGCCGGCTGACGATCCGACCCGTCGAAAACCGGATATCACTCTTGCTCAAAAAGAGCTTGGTTGGAACCCGCAGATCGAAGTTCGAGAGGGGCTCAGGCGAACGATTGAGGATTTTCGGCAGCGGATGGGATCGAAATAGGTGATGCTGGAGTGAAATTGTCATGAGCAAGGTTCTCGTTACTGGTGGAGCTGGCTTTATTGGATCACATATTGTGGATCGTTTTCGTTTGGCTGGGTGTGAGGTCGCGGTGCTTGATGACCTTTCGAGCGGTCGGAGAGAGAACCTTCCGTCAGGAGTGGTCCTTCATCAAATGGACGTTCGTTCAGAGGACGCCGCCAAAAAACTTGTCAGTTTTGCACCTGATCTCGTAGTGCATGCAGCAGCTCAAATCTCGGTTCGCAGGAGTATGGATGAGCCCCTTGTGGACGCAGAAATTAACGTTTGCGGAGTAGCGAATCTGCTCTCGTCAGCATCACAGTTGCCAACAAAGCCGTACTTCATCTTTATCTCAACTGGGGGGGCGATTTATGGCGATCAAGATACCTTCCCGGCTGCCGAGAATCATGCCATTAAACCGGTGAGTCTGTATGGACTGAACAAATATGTCGGGGAGCTCTATTTTGATTTTTGGAATCGGACTTCGGGTATTCCTTTCGGGGTCCTTCGGTTGGCAAATGTTTACGGGCCTCGACAGAATCCACACGGTGAGGCTGGGGTTGTTGCCATATTTTGCGAACTCCTGAAACAGGGCAAAGTTCCGACAATCTATGGGAGCGGTGAACAGACACGCGATTTTATCTATGTGACTGATGTCGTTGATGCAGTCGAAGCCCTCGCGAAGCAGCGAAAGCATGGCACCTTTAATATAGGAACAGGAAAAGAATCCTCTGTTCTTGAGATCTTTCGAGGGTTGTCGGCGGAGTTTAAGAGTTCTTCTGAGCCAAAATTTGAGCATGGTCGTGCTGGGGAACAACAACGAAGTGTGATTGATCCAAGCCACGCTCGAAATGTACTCAGTTGGTCTCCGGCAACTTCCCTCGAACAGGGACTTCACAAAACTGCTCAGTGGTATTCGGAAATATGAAGTCCCAGGACTCCCCTTGCCTTGTGCCCCGATCGTCCATACCATCTGCTCCCTAGGGAAGATCTGCTCTCTCCGGGGAAGAGGTATTGCTTCTCGTCTTCACTTCATCCATCGAGTGAGAGAGTTTCAGGGGGCTTTCGGCCCAAGACGATGGCAAAGGATTTTGACGGTCACCGGTAGTTCATGAAGCGAGAGAATATTCGAAATTTCAGCATTATTGCCCACATCGACCACGGGAAGTCGACGCTTGCTGATCGCATTCTGCAAATTACCGGAGCGCTTCAAGCGCGAGAGATGCAAGCACAATTTCTAGACCGTCTTGATCTCGAGCGGGAGCGAGGGATCACCATTAAGGCTCAGACTGTTCGTCTCTCTTACCGCCATCCGAATGGTGAGGAGTATCAGTTAAATCTCATCGATACTCCTGGACACGTAGATTTTCACTACGAAGTATCTCGGAGTCTCGCTGCTTGTGAAGGGGCAGTACTTGTCGTTGATGCAAGTCAAGGAGTAGAGGCGCAGACTCTCGCGAACGTGTATATGGCCCTTGGGAACGATTTGGAGATCTTTCCTGTTCTCAATAAGGTCGATCTTGAGAGCGCCGATCCCGAAAAGGTAAAGAAAGAGATTGAGGATATTATTGGGCTCGATGCTTCAGACGCTCTTCTTGTAAGTGCGAAGACGGGAGTGGGAGTTGAGGAAGTCCTTCAAAGAATTGTCGAACGAATCCCTCCGCCAAAAAATCTCGATGCCGAGGCACCGCTTAAGGCGCTTGTGTACGATAGCTGGTTCGACTCCTATCTCGGCGTCGTTGTCCAGGTTCGGATAGTTCAAGGGACGCTGCTCCCGGAGAGAAAAATTCGTTTTTTAAGTTCGGGTGCCGAGTATCAGACCTACAAACTTGGGGTTTTTACTCCGCATGCTCGAGAAGTCGCATCACTTAAGGCGGGTGAGGTGGGCTATTTCTCGGCAGCGATAAAGGAACTTCGGGACGTCAAGATCGGGGATACTATTACGATTGCGGGAAAAGCCCACGTAGATCCACTCCCCGGTTTTCAAGAAGTGAAGCCGATGGTCTTCGGCGGACTCTTTCCCGTGGATGCTGATGAGTACGAGGGGCTGCGAACAGCTCTTGAAAAGCTCAGTATCAACGATGCCTCGTTTACCTTTGAGCCTGAAACTTCGGCGGCGCTTGGATTTGGATTTCGTTGCGGGTATCTCGGAATGCTCCATATGGAGATCATTCAGGAGAGGCTGGAGCGAGAATTCGAGCTGAACCTCATTACCACCGCCCCGACAGTGGTGTTTCGTGTGACGACCACTGATGGAGTGACGCGTTATGTGGACAATCCAACCAGGTTGCCAGAAAGTCAGCTGATCGAGCAGATCGAAGAACCGATTGTTCTCGCCACTATTCACTGTCCAAGAGAGTTCGTAGGAGGAGTTCTCGGATTATGCGAAGAAAAACGTGGTCGACAAAAAGACATGGCGTTTCACGGCGAGAAGCGAGC
>JAGRAO010000172.1 GCA_020434565.1 Bdellovibrionales bacterium | reverse complement strand
GAACTTCGAGCAAAATCAGAACCTGGTTTTAAGTTCAACCAGGCTTCGATTCCAATCGCGCAGGGTCTCTCGAGAGAGACGTTTGAGAGCCTTCGCTCTGTGATTCGAGAGGAGATCGAGCAAACAGCCTCAGAGAATTGGCACCAGCAGGAAGAGAAACACCGAATGGAGTCGCATGAAGAGCGCGAACGTATGGAGCACCACTCGGAGAGCTACGCACGCGAGAAGGCGTTGCCACTTGAGAGTAAGAGCGATTTTGAACTCTCGCTGAGCGGGTATGGAGAAACACGTTTTTCACTGTATGACTACGATGAAGATATCAACAACCAAGAGGGCTCAAGAAGCGATAGTCGTGCAACCTTTGACCTCTCTCGGTTTGTCGTCGAGATCGAGGGTGAGTACGAGCCAGCCGAGTTAGAGTTCGAAGCTGAGATCGAATTTGAGCACGGTGGTACTGGAGTTGCGAAAGAGCTTGAGTTCGATGAGTTCGGAGAGTTTGAAGACGAAGTCGAAAATGGCGGTGAAGTTATCGTCGAAGAGCTCTTTGTTCGAAAAGAATTCGACGAGAATTTCTCAGCCAGGATTGGGCGTTTCTATGTTGGGATGGGGCTCCTTTCGGATTACTACACTCCACTTGACTATCTCGCCGTGTCTCGTTCAGAAGCAGAAACGACTGTCCTTCCTGCTCAGTGGGATGAGCTCGGCATTGAACTTCAAGCGAAGAACGATTTTGGAACAGCGACGTTTCAGATCGTGAATGGTCTTGATTCCTCCGGATTCAGTTCTTCTCGATGGGTAGCGAGTGGTCACCAGGAAAAGTTCGAAGTAAACAAGGCCGAAAACGTGGCTTTCGTAACCCGCCTCGATGCGCATCCTTGGGATGATGATGTCGTCGTTGGGGCCTCTTTTTATTATGCACCATCAACCTCTGATAATCGCCCACGAGAAGATGTCGATGTTGACGGAGAACTCTTTATCCTTGACGCCCACTATCACGCGATTTGGGATCAACTCAGGTCCCAAGGAACTGTCATTTGGGGTTCATTGAGTGATTCGGCAGCGATTTCCGAGCGAAACGGAAGGCTCTCAAATAACCTCGATGTTGCGCGTACACCAGTCGCCGAGGAAGCTCTCGGACTCTGGAGTGAAGTCGGATACGACGTAGCTCCGCTGCTTGATGTTTCCGATGAACACCGCATCGAGCCATTCTTTCGTTTTGACTACTACGACACATTTTATGCTGTAGAGGGAGACGACTTCCGAAATCCCCGCTACGAGCGGTTCGTCTATACGTCCGGACTCGCCTACACCTATCGACAGCTCGTAACTGCAAAACTCGACTGGTCTCATCGGCAGTACGGCGCTTCAGATTTCCGTGACCAAAACATTATCCGTTTTGGTGTCGGCTTTGTGTACTAATAACCCTACCCTTTAGGAGAACCCTATGCGTATCTTGTCCCTTTTGAAGCGCTTTCGAATTGCGCTCGTCACCTGTGCATTCCTCGCGCTTACCGCTTGCGGCGGAGGAGGCGGCTCCTCTGACAGTGGATCCGGCGGAAGTGGTGGTGATTTTTCAAACAGCGGAGACACCGCTCTGAACCGCTCACTTGAGGCGTATGTCAACGATGTCATTATCTTCCTCCTCACAAACCTCTCTTCTCAGGCCTCCGGTTTGCAGGGAGCAGTGAATACTTTTGCGGCCTCGCCTACCGACGGGAACCTCGCCGCAGCGAGAAGCCAATGGGTTGCGACAAGACAACCGTGGGAGAGAAGTGAGACTTCGCTCTTTGGACCAGTAGATTTCAACGGCTTCGATCCTGCACTCGACACGTGGCCAGTGAATCGAACGGATCTTCAAAACGTACTCGATAGCGGCACATCCTTGAGTGCTTCATCAGTGGCTTCGTTTGATCCTTCTCTCAAAGGTTTTCATACGATTGAATTCCTTCTCTTCGGTGTGGGAGGAGCCAAAACTGCTGCATCATTCACTCCGCGAGAAATTGAGTATCTTCAAGGTGCAGTACAAGATTTAGTGAACGTTGCAAACAACCTCCTCGCATCGTGGACCACAGGCATTAACGGCTCTGGGCCTTTCGCGACTGAGTTTGTGAGAGCCGGACAAGGAAGCACCGTTTTTCCATCAGCAGAATCAGCTTTGGAAGAAGCTATCCGAGGTATGATTACGATTGCTGATGAAGTCGCAAACGGAAAAATCGCAGATCCGTTTGATACACGTAACACTGAGCTTGTAGAGAGTCAGTTTAGTTACAACTCGATCACGGACTTTACGAACAATATTCGTGGAATCCAATTTGCGTACGAAAGTGCTGTCAGTATTTATGTAGCGAGCATCGATCCCCAGCTTGATGCACGGGTTCGTACCGAACTGGCTCAAGCTATTGCAGCCCTCCAACAGATCCCGGAACCGTTTAGAAGTGCGATCCTCGATCCTTCTAACGATAGCGTGATCATCAACGCGCAACGGGAAATTGGAGACGTACAAACAATCATTCAGCAAGAGGTATTGCCTCTCGTTCTTTAAGAACAGAGTTCGCTCCGCTGATATAATTACAGACAATAATCATGAATGTATTGAGAACGATTCCCCTCCTTGCAACTCTGTTCGTCCTCGCCTCTTGTGGCGGAGGTTCTTCCTCTGGCGGAGGAGCTGGTGACGGAGGAGAGGTTCGAGGGGATCGTTCTCAGGCTGGTGGAGCAACAACGACGCTCGACCGGACGACGCGTGCTTTCGAAAACCCGGCTTCCAACCTCTCTGACGAAAATCTCGATCGGCACCTCGTTGGCGATGTCGACTTTGGAGCGAGTTTTGTTTCAGCTCCTGCCCCGGTAAACCCGGGACTCGGACCACTCTTTAACAACAGCTCCTGTGAAGGTTGCCACGTTGTAAACGGTCGCGGACTTCCCGTGTTTCGGGAAGGAGGACTCAGGAGTCACGCGGTAGTTCGGATCTCATCTCCGTCCGGACAACCTGAACTTCCGGGCGGCCCCAAGGATGTACCGGGACTGGGGACACAGGCGCAAGACAACGCTATCTTCGGTTTTACTCCTGAAGTTACCGTCCAACTCAGCTACCAGACGATATCGGGAGAGTATCCCGATGGAACGACGTACCAACTCCGAAAGCCAAACATCACCCTTCGGCGTGCCGCAGATAACAGCACTCTCCCTTCGGACACTCTCATGTCTTTTCGGGTCCCTCAAAGTGTGTTTGGTGCTGGGCTTCTCGAAGCTATTCCCGAAGAACGGATCCTCTCCCTCTCTGATCCAGAAGACTCCAACGGTGATGGCATCTCAGGACGCCCGAACTACGTGTACGACATTACAACGAACTCTGTTCAACTCGGCCGATTTGGCAGAAAAGCGAATCAGCCAAACCTCTTCCAACAGTCGGCCTCGGCTTACGCCAACGATATGGGTGTTGGAAATGAGATCTTTCGAGACCACGCTGGAAGCATCGATATCCCGCTTGAGACCGTCCACTCAGCCGAGTTCTACGTGGCCACGCTCGCCGTTCCTCGAGCTACCCGTATAGACGAGCCGGGAGTATTGGCCGGTGAAAATCTCTTTCGGGAGCTGAACTGCTCGGGGTGTCACACTCCAGGACATCAAACCGGCGCGCACCCGCTTTCGGAACTTTCGAACCAGACGATTTTCCCGTACACAGACATGCTGCTCCACGACATGGGACCTCAGCTCGCTGACAACCGACCAGACTTTGAAGCAAACGGATCCGAATGGCGAACTACGCCTCTTTGGGCACTCGGCCTCGTTCGTACAACACTCGGCTCGCGAGAGAACTACCTTCATGACGGGCGAGCCCGGACCATTGAAGAGGCGATCTTGTGGCACGGGGGAGAAGCCGCCCAAATCAGAGAGCGCTTTAAGGCCCTTTCTGCTCCCAAACGGGAAGAACTCTTGGAGTTTTTACGTTCGCTTTAAGGGATAGGAGTTGTTGAACGAGTCCCTAGGTGGTATCCACTCCTCAGGCGGGGAGCCATTTTCCCCGGATTCTTGACCTCATTGAGGGGGTGATCTGTCGGGGGCTTCTTTGTCAGGTACAGGGGAACAACAAAAGCTAGGTGAGTGGCAGGCAACTGCAATCTGCGGTAACGACATTACCAGCAGCTGTCTTTACGTCTCTGCTCTCTCCCTTATGTGGGCTGGAGCCCTTGGGCCGGTAGTGCTCGTGTGCGTTGCGGCTGTCCTCTTTCTCTTTCGCGGCATATACACCGAAGTGTTGAGTGCACTTCCTCTAAACGGGGGAGCGTACAACGCTCTTCTCAATACAACGAGCAAACAGCGCGCCAGCTTTGCTGCCTGCCTCACTCTCCTTTCTTATTTTGCTACAGCGGTCATATCTGCGTCGGAAGCAGTTCACTACGGGTTATCTATCTATACTTCCTTCGGAGGCTCTACTCCGAGCGGCCAGGTTCTCTACTGGTGCACGATTGCCCTTCTTGGAGCGTTTGCTCTGCTCACAACACGCGGGATAGGAGAGAGTGCGAATGTCGCTCTTGTCATCTTTATCTTTCATATGGTGACGCTTTCCATCCTCGTGATTGCTTGCCTTGCGTATCTCTTCTCACACGGGACGGATATCTTTTATGCAAATCTTTCGGCAGAACCTCCGCGCGATAGTAGCTCACCCTTGCTTTTTGGTTTTGCAGTGGCGCTCCTCGGCATCTCGGGTTTTGAGAGTTCAGCAAACTTTGTCGAGGAGCAAAAGGAAGGAGTATTTCCGAAGACTTTGAGGAATATGTGGGTCGCCGTATCGTTCTTTAACCCAGCGATATGCTTACTCGCTCTTGGCATCGTACCGCTTGCGATGGTTGCAGCCCACAGGGAAGCCCTGCTCGCTCACCTTGGACACCTTGCCGGAGGTTCTTGGCTTGGGACGCTCGTCTCGTTTGATGCTTCGATTGTGCTCTCAGGAGCTGTACTTACGAGCTTTGTTGGAACAACCGGCCTCGTTCACCGGATGAGTCTCGATCGGTGTCTTCCACAATTGCTCTTAAAGAAATCGCGCTTCAACACCTTTCACCGGATCATTTTTCTCTTCTTTATCCTCTGCGCAACTCTGCTTGCGGTCGCAAAAGATCTTGAGGGGCTCGCTGGAGTGTACACGATCTCTTTTCTCTCTGTGATGGCGCTTTTTGCAATCGGGAATATTTTGTTAAAGCTCAAGCGCGACAGATTGCCGCGTTCCGTTCGAGTTTCTTGGCTTACTCTTGTTCTTGCGATCATTGCCGTCCTCATAGGACTCGGTGCAAATATCGCTCTTAATCCGCACAACTTTCAGATCTTTCTTTTTTATTTTGTCCCAACAATCGCACTCGTAAGTGTCATGCTTCACGGGACTACGTTGCTCAAAGGACTGCTGTTCGCCTCTAACGTCATGACCCAAAAGATCGGTCATTTCAGTAGGACAACGACGGAATGGATTCACTCAAAGATTGAGCAGATTCACTCTCAGCAGATGGTGTTTTTCACTCGCGGGGACAATATCTCAAACCTCAATCAGGCCGTGCTCTACGTCATGGATAACGAGCACACAAACCGTTTGAGAGTTGTAACTGTGGTGAAGGATCGAAGCGAAGTTCCAGAAAGCATCAAGCAAGACATCAACTTCCTTGATCGAGCGTATCCAGAGGTGGTTATCACCTTTGAAGTAATCGAAGGCGACTTTACGCCCGAGCTCCTCAGAAATCTCTCGGACAAATGGAATATCCCGCTGAACTTTATGTTTATTGGCTCTCCAGGAGACCACTTCCCTCACAGGTTGGCTGAACTCGGCGGAGTTCGACTGATCATCTGATTTTTCGGAACGATACTTTCCCGGAACAATACTTTCCCGGAACAATACTTTCCCAGAACAATACTTTCCCAGAACTACTCGCCGAGGAGTTTCCCTTCAGTAGCTGCTAGGGATTCAGGACACCCTGTTGCTCTTCCGCTTCTCGAATACGCTCTTTAGCAAGCTCAATCGCGACCACTTCCGGAAATCGCTTGCGCTTTTCTGACTCGTCAAGAATTCGATGGATGGTGTGGTAGATATTTTTTACCTTTTCAGCGACCCAGCTCTCTTTCCATCCCCCTTCGATGAGCTCACCGCCGACCGATATGACACCGCCTGAATTGATCACAAAATCTGGACAGTAGAGGATGTTCTTTTCATCAATAATCGAATACACGTCCGGACCTGACAGCACATTATTTGCTGCGCCAGCGATAATATCGCACCGCAACCGAGGGAGAGTAGCTTCGTTGACGGTTTGCCCAATCGCACACGGAGCATACACATCACACTCAACATCGTAGATCTTTTCGAGTTCGACCACTTCGACCGGATATTTCGCTTTCGTTTCATCCAACGCTTCCGGCCGTGAATCACACACCGTGACTTTCGCTCCAGCCTCGAGAAGATGTCCGACAAGATACAACCCGACATGTCCAACGCCCTGGACGGTCACATGCCGACTTTTGAGATCTTTGGAATTATAACGTCGCTCACAAGCAGCCACGATCGAATGAAAGACTCCCTTTGCTGTCCACGGAGAAGGATCTCCCGAGCCCCCCTTCTCTCGTGAGAATCCCGCCGCAAATTGGGTGACTTCACGCATCCACATAACGTCTTGCACACTCGTTCCCATGTCTTCCGCGGTAATATAGCGACCGTGCAGGTGTTCAAGACAGTGGCCAAACTGCCGGAAAAGGTTCTCTCGCGCCTCGCCAGAGAGATTCCGATCGGCGATAATGCAACTCTTGCCACCACCGAGATCGAGACCAGCGATTGAGCTTTTGTAGGTCATCCCTTCAGAGAGTCTCAGCACGTCCTCAAGCGCCTGCGACTCATCGTCGTACAATCTCATCCGGCACCCACCGAGCGCTGGCCCAAGCACCGTGTTGTGAATTCCAACAATGGCCTTTAAACCAACACGTGGGTAATGAAAGAAAACCACCTGCTCGTGACCACGCTTTTCGCTCTCTTGAAGCACCCTGCTTTCGACCATACTCTGTCTGCCTCCCTAAATATCTTTCCTCTCAATTGTTGGGTTTCCCCTCACCTCGGCGAGTGGAACCCGAAAGAAGGCCCACGTACTTGAGCCCAACGATTTCATTTCCAAATTATGAGCGGTGGGTGCCTTTCATCAGATGGCGGAGACGACTCCTCCGTCGGCGAATAGCAGCTCCTCGTCCTGTACAAATCCTGTGTTTCTATCCGTAGCTTGAGATCCGAAAAACATAAGAGACGTTCGAACCCTGGCCTCCTTGCAGGGAGTCCATTCGAACGGACCCATTGACGCGAATTCATGGATGCAAATTGGCCAAAACACCGGAACAACCTCCCCTTGGGGCGCGATGTTTGTAAACCATTTCCCCTTAAGAAGCAATTACACGGGGAATTAGATTATATCTATGATTACAACTCGTTAGGGGCACAAATCCCCCTCTCTCGTGGCACGGAGCAAACACTCCGCTCATACTTCTCTAGCCTTTCGAAGGAGAAGAGTTTGGGTCAAACCGGAGATCATACTGAGGGGCTGAGGCATCCGCCGGAGGAGCAGATTTCCCTTCGAGACCAACTTCACGTTTGTACTTCTGACATCCACTCAAAGCCAAGAGCGACAAGCTCAAAGCGATAAAAACCAAAAATCTCTTCATATGAATTCCTTCTGCTCTCCCGCTCTGTCTCCCGAGAGAATACCGGACTTTGGTAAAGTCCTTTCGGATACAGGTTCCTTATACGAACTCCCTGCTCCTGTTGACAACATCTCGTTGCAGTTTGCTGTTGGAGCCCGACATAAAACCCTAAAAATATTTAAACAATTTGACCCGTTAGCGCCCTTTCAGTATCTTCTTCCCTCTTGCGGCACCGATGCGCCCGAGCCCAATTCAGCCCTCGAGATGAGGAGCAACTCGAATCAGCCTTTGGCTTCTCGGAATCGGATCTGATGATTGGCATTTTAAAAATTTTCAGAGAAACAGAGAAACAATGGAGCAG
>JAGRAO010000171.1 GCA_020434565.1 Bdellovibrionales bacterium | reverse complement strand
ATGGTTGCGTTTGGAGAAGAGGATTTTGGGCGAGCAAATGAGACCTGTCGAATTCACAACAACCTCACTGCCCGCGATCCAAATGCAGAAGGTGATTGTGATTGGATTCGATTCCTCATTCAGTGGAAGGATCCCGAGGGCCGAGTACAGCTGGAGGAAAAAGCGAGTGATCTCCGTGAGGAAAATGACCTATCAGAAGATTCTCTGCTTCATGAGGCCTTGGGACTCCCACCTTATGAGTTAGCAAATAATCCAGCGCGGCTTTTCTGGCCGGAGAATTTTATTGAGCTCTTCGTAGCATATCGAGAGAGTGTGGGCTGGACTGACCCGGAAGAGACCGAAGAGGAAGACTAATATTTGGCTATTTCGAAGGGTTACCGGCAGTTCTCTCGGTAAACCTTTTCAGCTTCAGGCATCCACTCGCGAAACTGCTCGATTCTTGTCTCGGGCGAGGGATGTGTTGAAAGGTATTCGAGCGGTGCTCTCCCATGGGAATGTTGCGCCATCCTCTCCCACACCAGAGGTGCTTCGTGAGGATCAAAGCACGCTCGAGCCATATAGATAAGACCAAGATAATCGGCTTCACTCTCATGTTTTCGAGAGAAAGGAAGCAGCACTCCGAACTGACTTCCGAGTCCAAACGCGCCGTATACAATTTGGCGAGTTTGTGGATCCATGTCACTCACTGACATAGACACAGCCATTCCAGCGAATTGAGCCAAACGTTGGTGT
Source organism: Bdellovibrionales bacterium (assembly GCA_020434565.1). Lineage (GTDB taxonomy): Bacteria > Bdellovibrionota_C > UBA2361 > UBA2361 > RFPC01 > JAGRAO01. The sequence continues at coordinate 7,336 of JAGRAO010000171.1, read as the reverse complement.
GCCATCCGTTCAGCGCCGTGCCGAGCAACTACATGTGAAATCTCATGCCCTAAAACGCAGGCAAGTCCATCTTCGTTCTGTACGATCGGAAGAAGCCCAGAAAAAACGGCAATCTTTCCACCAGGAAGAGCAAACGCATTTGCCTCATCTGAGCGAATGAGATGAACTTCCCAAGCGTACTGAGCCTCACGTACTGCTGGGACAAGGCGAGCTGTAACGTCGTTGACGAGCTGTACCTCTTTGCCTTCGGCCACGACGTCTGACTGCGCAAGAACCTGTCGATAGGATTGAAGGCCGAGTGCTATCTCGGTCTCAGGGCTCATGTCAATCAATTGAGTACGTCCAGTTACGGGGACCGTGCTCCTATTTACAAGAAAGTAAAACCCAAGGATGAGGCCGAAAATGAGCAGAGGGAGAATGCGAATTCGTCTCTGATGTGGTTGACCTTCACGAGGGTAGCGGCTCGGAAAGGGAAGGGGAAAACGAAGCTGTGCCATAGGTCCTCCCTTGGTCGCTAAAAGAGATCGCTTTCAATTCCGGAGAGGTCAATTTCATCGTCGTCGAACTCATCCGAGGCCCGTTCATCCAAATTCGCAAAGAGCGTGTATTCTGGGAGAAACGCCACTCGGACAATTCCAGTAGGGCCGTTTCGTTGTTTGCCCACGATTAGCTCCGCGACTCCCTTATCAAGAGTTTCGTCGTTATATACTTCGTCACGATAGATAAACATGATCACGTCTGCGTCTTGTTCAATAGCTCCGGATTCACGGAGATCGGACATAATCGGTCGTTTGTCATTCCGACTTTCAAGTGAGCGATTGAGTTGGGAGAGAGCGATAACCGGGACTTTCAGTTCCTTCGCGAGCGCTTTGAGAGAGCGCGAAATATCCGATATCTCCTGCTCTCGGCTGGAGCTATAGGCAGGACTCCTCATAAGTTGAAGATAATCGACGACTATCAAGTCGAGTTTGTTCTCTCGATGGAGTCGCCGACACTTTGCTCGCATTTCTGTGATCGAAAGAGCTGGAGTGTCATCAATAAAAATTGGTGCATCGGCAACTCGGCTCGCGGCATCAACGAGGCGGGGAAAGTCTCCTTCGCGAAGGTGCCCGGTTCGTACTCGTGAACTATCTATCTTTGCAGCTCCGCAAAGGAGTCTCATGACGAGCTGCTCTTTTGACATCTCGAGAGAGAATATTGCAACTGGCTTTTGCACGTTGAGTCCGACGTGCTGTGCTACTGAGAGAGCCAATGACGTTTTCCCCATGGAGGGGCGAGCGGCAATGATTACGAGATCAGATGGCTGAAAACCGGCGGTCATCTCATCAAGCTTTTTAAAACCAGAAGGAGTCCCTGTTATCGGCTCTTTTCGATTGTAAAGCTCCTCTACCAGCTTAATCGACTCCTGAACGACGTCTCCCACTCGGAAAAAGCTCGGATTGATTCGGTAGTCTGAAATTCCGAGAATTCGCTGCTCGGTACCATCGAGAAAATTTTCTACCTCTTGTTCAAGGTTAAAAGCCTCTTGGATAACCTCTGAAGCTTCGTGGATTACCTTTCTCCGAAGGGCCATCTCCTTCACTACTTTGGAGTAGTAGGAAATGTTTGCTGAACTTGGGGCAAGAGAGGCTAGGCGGGAGATTGAATCGATTCCTCCGATATCTTCGAGCGAGCCCTTTCCTCGCATATGTTGACTCAGGGTGATTACATCGATCGGTTCATGGCGGTCATTTAACTCAGTCATCGCCTGAAACACGAGACGGTGAGCTGGAAGATAGAAATCCTCACTCGTAACTTTTTCGAGCGCACTATCAAGCGATTGATTGTCGAGGAGAACAGCGCCAAGGACAGATTCTTCAGCGGGTCGAGAGTGCGGAGGGACTCGTGAGTGTCCATCCCCATTTGAAGAACCTTTCTGATTCACACGAAATCCAGGTTGAGAAGAAGTACTATTCACGCGTTTCTATCCGCAAGGAAACTCTGCAATCTGTTGAGAGTTCTCGTTTTCAAGGGAGTCCTACTTTGAGTCTCGCCAGATCGTTTCTGAATCTGATAAGTCGATCCACTTGGCAGCAGATTTTAATATATCTTTGTTATTAAATTGACCGAAATCTGCGGTTACCGTATCAACACCAAGCTCGTTTGCAAGGGAGATAGGATACGCAAGCTCTCTACTCGGACAAACTACTGTAATGACCCGTTGAACGTTGGAGTCGTCTGAGTTTGGTGCTTCAGCCTGTGAATTTCCTGTGGATAACTCGGCATCATCATCGCGACTGACGTCGTGGGATTGCTCTATTGCGGAGAGGCTCGCCCCCCGGGGGATCATTGGTATAGTCTTTTTTGTCTGGTGAGGCTCGCTGTGGTTTTCGCTCTGATACTCTCCAAGCGAGCTGAATCTCGAGTGGCCTAATGAAAAGGCCACGATATCAGCGGCCATTTCGAGGTCTACTGAGACCTGTCGAGTGATTCCTTTCGGCGGAAGCCGTTTAACGATCACCTGCAGCCCAGCTCTACGAATCGCATCGAGAAAGGAGCGCTGGCGCGAGTCGTCTTCATTTGGGATCAGAGTGTAATAACGAGCGGCGGCAGGAGTCAGTCCAGAGGTCACGCCTCGTATAAACTTCGGCATGTCTATCTTTCGATTCATGCGGCGAGCCGCTCGATCGAGTCCTGTTCCATCGATAAAGAGTCCGAGCGTTCTACGCTTGTTTCTCTTCACAACTCCCTTGCCGAGGCTCTTTAATTTTTCTTCCTTGTCTGCCATATACAAATTCGCTTTTGCCTCCTCTTCCCTCTGATATCCCGCCCATGATTCATGCATGAGGGCATCTGACGGGGAGCACGTGGTCCTCTCAGAATCGGATAGTCGGTACGCCAATCAGCATAACCAGAGCTCAACATCTACCCAAACTGCAAATGTCTCAACACGAGAGTGTTCCCGATGAAGGGAAGGAGATAGGGCCCCTCTTTAAGCTGCCCCTGAGAACTCAGAGAATATGGTGAAGAAGAAAGGAAGTCAAAAGTATCGATATCGTTTTGGCCCGATCGGAGACCCTCTCTCTTCGAGGGGATTGAAGTTGCTCGGCTTTCGATCCCAGGCCGTTCGAACCGTTAAAGTATTACTGCGGGAGTCCCCACCTCGATGGCATAGTAAATTCGAGAAATATCCTTCTCGTTGAGCTGCATGCCACCTACTTCTTCCATCTCGGCAGGACCACAGTGGATTGGGAGGTTCTCATCCAAAAAGAGTGCGTAATTACCAAGCACTCCCTTTAGGAGGCGGTCCGGATCAAACTCAGAAGGAACCGGGAGCGATCTTCTTTGGTAGTACTCAGAATTCGCTCTCCAAAGGGCGTTTCGTTGTTTGTGAACGACCTCGTAGCGGCCGGGACTTATCGAATCGAGTCCAGAGACACGCGAGGATAAAACAAGATTGTCACCATCCATGAGGGAGACCGTTGATTCACCTCTTTCGATCTTCAGCCAGAGCCCCTTTAGTTCTGGACGAGTGGGAAGAAAGCCGAGCATGTGCTCGGTAGATATCTCGCTCATTGAAGGCATCGGCCTGGCGATGACGATCTGCCCAGCTGGGAGATACATGTTTTCGGTTTGAACGGCTGACGGTGAAGATATGTCCCGCGACGAGAAACTACACCCTGTAACGGCTGCCACGAGAAGGAGACTGGAGATGCCCGCGAACACAACCTTCCTGTAAGAGAGCCTGTTGTAAAAGGACATAGGGAATTGGCCAAAAAGCATTTGAGAAACCTGCATAAGATACCTCCGACGGATTGGTACCTGAAAAACTGTAACGGCAAAGCGCAAAGCCGACAAGCAGTTCTTTCCACCGTTAAAATTTGTTGGTAAAACTGACGGTTAATGTCTTCGATACCCCGTTTTATCATCATTCTTTGCCTTTTTCTTCTGAGTGGATGTGCCGATCTCGTTTCGCGAGTAGGGGCTCTCTTGCCAGCTCAGAGAGGAGATCCTTCTTCCGAGTTTCATGGAGTGACGTACGAATATTATCGGTCTTCGCTCCGACACCCAGCTGCTCTTCGTCAACAGATTGTTTTTCCCGCTCCGGTTGCGGTGTTTCGACCTGAAGTTGAAAACGAACTTGACTCTTTCTTGGACCGGGATCCGCTCTTTGTCCGCCATGCTCTTGAGACTGGTGCTGAGTTTATTCCAGTTGTGAAGGAGATACTCTCCGATGAAGGGATGCCGACCGAGTTACTCTATCTCGCCATAATTGAGAGTGGTCTCCGTCCTGCAGCAAAGAGTCCTGCAGGGGCGCTTGGGATTTGGCAGTTTACCCGTCGAACGGGGGGAGCCTATGGTTTGGAAGCGACTCGGGGAAGAGACGAGCGCCAGGATGTGATCTTGTCCACGATCGCAGCAGCGAGACATTTACGTGATCTGTATTTTGAACTGAGAGATTGGGATCTTGTTTTCGCTGCCTACAATGCCGGACTCGGGGCGGTAAATCGTGCGATCGCTCGGGCTGGCACGAGAGACTACTGGGAGATCGCTCGTCAGCGAAAGCTCCCCCTCCAAACTCGGCGATATGTTCCTCGTTTTCATGCGGCAGTTTTTTTAGCTCGGTATGAAGAACGCTACGGAGATCCTTCGGTGGCTGAGTTCCTCACAGCTCGAGTTCTTGTCGAACGACTTTCTGAACTGGAGGTGGGGTAGCGTGGCAGAATCGCGGGTTGGTTTTGGATATGATGTCCACAAGCTAGTTGCTGGAAAACCGCTCATATTGGGAGGCGTAAGAATCTTAAGCCCGTATGGCTTGGAGGGTCACTCTGATGCAGACGTTTTGTTGCACGCTATCACTGACGGCGTGCTCGGTGCTGCAGGAAAACGTGATATCGGTTTTTACTTCCCAAATACAAATCCGAAATGGGAAGGGGCGTCGAGCCTTGAGTTTCTCCGTCAGGCTGTTGAGGTAGTTAGCGAGGATGGATGGAGTGTCGTAAACATCGATTCGACTGTGGTGGCAGAAGTTCCAAAAATACAACCGCACATTGACAAGATGAAAGAAACTCTTGCTCCTGTGTTGAGGGTCTCGGTAGAAGCGTGCGGAATTAAGGCGACAACCAATGAAACCCTCGGTTTTATTGGAAGAGGAGAGGGGATGGCTGCTTTTGCCGTTGCTCTCCTCGCTCGTGAATGATGCTCGTCTCCACCTCGCTAAAAAGGAAAGTTCTAAAGGAGTATAGAGAATGCAAATAGAAGTATGCGATCTGCGGTGCCGAGTTCGGCTTGGGTGCACGAAAGAGGAAAGAGCCTATCCTCAAGAGGTTTCCTTTACACTTCGGATTGCTCTCGTGGATCACACCTCTGTAAAAAGTGACGCATTGGAAGACACGATAGACTATATGCGAGTTTTTGCTGAAGTTGAAGAGCTTTGTGGTGCTGGGGAATACAAGCTCGTCGAAAAACTAGCCTATGACGTGGGCCTAGCACTCAAGTCTCTTTCCCCAAGCATTGAAGATGTAGAAGTTTCCGTTCGAAAAAAAGTCCTCCCGAATGCTGAAAGCATGGGAGTGACTGTGAGACTTTCGGAAGTTTTGTAGCTGGTCCTGAATTTTTGGTATCAGTTTTGTCGTGGAGACTCACTCTTCTCACTTCTCGATCATAGTCTGTTCTAATCCTGAGAACTGATTCTGAAATAAGCAAGGACGAAGAAAATCAAGGCAATCTCACTACTACCAGTTTCTCCTCCGTCATGTCATGTACCGCGTGGCGGGTGCCGCCAACTCCTAAACCAGAGCGCTTGGCTCCACCGAACGGCATCCAATCGACACGAAAGGCCGTGCTCTCGTTAATCATAAATGCTTTGGTCTCTATCTGCCGAGCAGCCTTATGAGCGAGGGTAATGTTATTGGTGTAAATCGCTGACTGAAATGAATACGGAGAGTCATTCATCTCCGTTATGACGGATTGAATATCAGAATATGGGGTCAAACAGAGAACTGGCCCAAAGATCTCTTTGCACGACACCTTCATGTTTGGGGTCGTGTCCGCCAAGATGGTCGGAGCATAACAGGTCTCTCCAACTTTCTCCCCACCGCAGATGAGCTTTGCGCCTTGTGAAACAGCTTCGCGCACCCATTCATCAACTCGTTCGACATCTTTTCGAGATATGAGCGGACCAACATCGGTTTTCGGATCCGCTGGGTCCCCAACCACAAGTTGGCGTGCTCTTTCCGCTAGGTCATGCACAACCTTTTCATAGAGACTCTCGTGAACGTGAACAATCTGAGTTGAAACACACACCTGACCAGCGTGGTAGAAGGCTCCCCGGGTAATGCTCGGGAGCGCGTTTGACAGATCGACATCTTTATCAACTATAGCCGTACCTGTCCCCCCGTGCTCGAGTGCAATTCGAACACCCGGTTGGGCTTTTTTGCGAATCTCCCAGCCAACATCCTCACCTCCAATAAAAGTGATAAATCGGATTCGAGAATCCTGAACGAGTACGTCTCCTTTCGAACCCGAAACGGCCGCCAACGATAAGGCCTTTTCCGGAGCACCAGCCTCTCGGAAGAGTTCTAGAATCCGGTGGCAAGAAAGAGGGGTTTGTGAAGCTGGCTTAACGACGACCGAGTTTCCAGCAGCGAACGCAGTGCACACTTGGTGGCAGATCAAGTTCACCGGGTGGTTAAAAGCTGAAATCGCAAGGACTGGCCCAACTGGTACTCGAATTGTGTACGCGAGACAGTTTTCCGTGCCTGGTGAGCGATCCATCGTGAGGGTCTCACCATTGAGTTGAAGAGCTTCATCTCCAGACATCTTGGTCGTATTCATCGCCCGAGTGACTTCGACGCGAGCATCTTTGAGTGGTTTGCCTCCTTCGTGTGCTATGAGGAGGGAAAGCTCTTCATGATTTCCCTCTATCAGACGAGCAACCTTATAAAGGATTCCTGCTCGCTGATGGGCGGGCATCGAAAGCATTTCCTCGTGGAAGGATTCATGGGCATTTTTCAGTGCTTGTTCGATGGCAGCATCGTTGGCTCGAGCGACACTGGCGAGATCCTTTCCGGAGTAAGGAGACTTTACGACATAGCTCTCGTTTGATGGCGATGCTCCAGCGATGAGAAGATTGTACGTTTTCACCCTTTACCTCCTTAAGAGAAAGTTAATGCGTTCCGGACGGGGGCTCCCCAAAAAAACATGGCGTTAAGGGAGGGTGTTTGGTCGCTTCCGAAGCTCATCAGTGAGAACTCTTTTGTTTTCGGAATAATCAACCGGCAAATCGATCACGTGGACGCCGTCACTGCTGAGGCAGGTCTCAAGCGTTGAGGCGAAATCGTCGACTGACTCTATT
>JAGRAO010000170.1 GCA_020434565.1 Bdellovibrionales bacterium | reverse complement strand
CCTCGTCTGGAGGATCGTCCAGCTCTCGGCTATCCGCCCGCTCTATCCAGCGATTGTTCTTTCTTAAACAAGTGCTTCCTCCTCGTTTGCACCTCCTGAAGTCCACGATCTTCGAAACGATCGATCACACAGAAGATTAGGCGCAACCAGCGGTGATTGAGTTCTTTGTCGAATGTTAAAAAATTTGTCTAGTGGGGAAATTCTGCTACCTTTTCTGTAATTTCGGGGGCTCAAGACTACAAGGCTTGCAGTGATCTCAACTCGTCCCGGTCGCGACCACAAAACGACTCAGTCCCAAAATCTCGAAGAACCTCCTCGACCTCTTGCTGATACCTTCCTCGAAACTTTCAGCTTTGTTCAGAGTCAACGGATTGCAATTACTCGCAGCGACAAAATAGTGGCAGCCTTTTCCGACTTAAAGGCCATCGAAAACTCTTGCGGCCAAACGGATATCACCAAATTCCTGCGCGCATTCTCTCGATCACTTCCAGAGCTTGACGTTCTCTTGACACTTAGCGATCAACTGAATCGCAACGATGACGAACTCACAACTATCCATGGAATGTCTGACGAACAGGCCCGCACAGTAATGGAGAAGGTCGCGGTAAGAATTGCTCATGAAACTTCCTATTTTTCTCCGGTTAGAGAGTTCGGCCTAGATCAGGCACTTCAGGTTGGATTCGCGAATGCCGAATTCCAGGTTCCTGTAGTTTTCGAATGCGAAAAAACCCTCGGAAAAGGCAAGAAGTTTCTTCGGTCGCTTCGAACTCTCCTCGTCGGGCCAGAAAGTGGACGCTTTAGCATAAAGAAGAGAGAGGTGCAGATAGAGAAGCCAGCGCCAAGCGACAAAGAAGCACTCACGACATTGGCGACAAAGGGAACCTTGCCTGCGAGTGTCACGACTCTCATCCACGAGCTCATTCACGAGAAACAAGACATTCCGAACTTGCGAGAGCGCAGGGCTTCCGTGCGCCGTCCAATAGCCTTTCTTGCAATTGGCACCGGAGTTGCCCTCTCGGCTTCCGTTGCCAGTATAGTTGCCATCGGAGGTCTCACGGGTGTGGCGGTTGGAACATTGCTTTTCATCGGATGCCAGTCACTCAATGATAAACTCACTTTCTCGCTCTTTAAGAAGACCTGGAAAGAGTACGCTCACCAAACTATGTTCCTTGAGCTTCAAGCCAACGAGCTTTCGGTGATTGGCGCCTGGAATCCGAGGAGGGACTCCATAGGAGACTCACGCATTGAGATAAAAGCGGCAAACCTCCTCGCAAGCTATCTCGGACCAAGATTGAGGGAACTTGTCGGGGGACCGAGTGCTGATTCTTTTCGTCGTAGTCGATGGGAGGTGGATAGACTGCTCGCCTCGGAAGCGGGCAAACGCTACGCAACACTTGGGGAACAAATTCGCACACTGCGAATGCTTGGCATGAGCACGGAAGAACTCGCAAAACTCATACCCGATCTTCACCTTGATGAAGCAACCGGACTCTTTCCTGCCGTTGTGGAGGCTCTCAACAAGATGCGGAGAGATCTCCATTTAACCAACGATGAGGAATTCGAGCTTGTTTCTCGATCCCTTCGGGCCGCCTTTTGCCTGAAGGACTTTCTCGCACAAAGTGAGGCAAAGCGTATCGCCTGTGAAGAGATCAAAGACGGAAGGAACTCAGCTTGAAATGCTCCCCTCCGATGCTCGGGTGGGTTGCTCTCTAGGCCAACCCTTTCCCTGCTCTCTTGGTGGGAATTCCTTCCCTTCATTTCAAGCCTCTCTTGTATCCAGCTCAAAAAAGGACACCGTCGTACCGGTTATTCCCGTCCTGAATTTCTCAAGATAAAAAGAGGAAAAGTCGTAACTGTCACAAGTCAAATTTCTGAAGGCGGTAGCGAAATGAGCGAAAGTTCATACCGAGAAGCTCTGCTGCCTTCTTTTTGATCCCATCACTTTGAGAGAGCGCCGAAACAAGGTAGTGCTTTTCAATGGTGTTCAGGAGATCGTCGAGATTTACAGGAAAATCGATATCGGTTTCAAGTATCAGCGTCTCTCCGGGTCGATTTTCTCTAGGGGCTGGCTCCTTTAGCACCGACTCAGGAAGGTGTTCAGGGAGAATCGCCTCGCCACTTAAGACGACGGCTCGTTCTAAGATATTTTCCAGCTCGCGAACGTTTCCGGGATACGAGTAACGCATCAGAAACTGCATCGTTTGAGGTGGAACGATCGGGGGCCTTTCGCCTTGAGAGAGTCGCTCGAGAATTGAGTGAACGAGAAGGGGAATATCCTCTTTTCTGTCTCGAAGAGGAGGGAGACTCATCGAAATAACGTTTAAGCGATAAAAAAGGTCATCCCGAAAGCGTCCAGCTTCGACCTCGTCTTTGAGATTTCGATTGGTCGCGGCAATAATTCGAACATCAATCGGATAGGTCACATCCGAACCAACTGGTCGAATCTGTTTTTCCTGAATAGCGCGCAGCAGCTTCGCCTGCATCTGGAGCGGAAGTTCTCCTATCTCATCAAGAAAGATTGTTCCGCCATCTGCTTGTCGAAAAAGACCAACATGATCTGAAACGGCACCCGTGAAAGAGCCCTTTTTGTGTCCAAAGAGTTCGCTCTCGAGCAGGCTATCCGGTATAGCTCCGCAGTTGACCGGAACAAAATTTGAATCGGATCGGTTTCCGCCAAGGTGTACAGCACGAGCAACGAGCTCTTTCCCGGTCCCGGATTCTCCACTTATCAACACGGTGGCATCAGAAGGTGCTACCCGCTCAATAAGAGCAAACATCTTGAGCATCACCGGGCTTTCACCGATAAATCCATCTAGTCGAATCTTTCGTGGAGCACTTTTCCGCTCCTCTTCCCCCTCAACAAGCAAACGCGCAAGACGTTCTTGGACAGCAAGTTGTTCCTCTATTGAACGGAGATGGGTTATGTCCTGAAAGATAAAAGCTGTACCGATCCTTTCACCGTCAGTCCCTCGTAACATACGGTGTTGGTACTCGACTTTGCGGACGGCGTTATCATCACTCCCCAAAGAAAAGCTGAGCTCTCCAGAGCCACTCTCCTGAGACATCTTGCTACGCAGATCACACGAACAGCCAAGATCGTAAGAGAGTTCATCGATTCGCATTTCAAAGACATCACGAGCTCTTCGCTCGAGGATCATCTCCGCCGCCTCGTTGATGTAAGTAATTTCGCCTTCTTGATTCGTAAAAAGCACTCCCTCAGGCAGCCCATCAAAAAGCTGCTGTTGCCTCGATAAAAGAGCGCGAAGGTGGCTCTGAGAGCGTTCGAACAGCTCTACATGAGAGGTAACCTTGCGGGTGAGAAAACCGGTGAGCACTGAGACGAGGATCGCTGCGCTCGTAAGACCAAGCCATTGCAAAAAGAGTCCCCCAGTGGGAACTGGCACAACGAGAGTACCGTCGATCGGGGGAAGAAACCCCTTCGACATCGCGAAACAGAGGGCGCCATACGCGATACTTGAAAATCCGCAACTTACGAGAGCGACGCGACGGGAAAAGAAAATTACCGTTGCCATCATGAGAGGCAAGTAAAGGAAGAGGAATGGACTCCCCGGTCCACCAGTTACGTAGATGATCCCCGTAATGAGAAACACATCGGCAGCCAGCTGGGTATACGTGAACCACCCACTGGGGCGGAAGAATTTTAGCCAGATTGCGCTCAACCCACAAAACGCGAAGAGCCCAAAGAGCGGCAGAAATAAGAGTTCTGCTCGAGCTGCCTGTTCACGCGAGAGAAAAAAGGAAGTCGCTGTTACTGAAAGGAGAGCAACTGAGAGAAGCGCAAGCCGGGCGATAATGACCCAAACAACCTGCGGTTCTTTCCGGATAGAGCTATCGAGCTCGACCTGAAAGAGTCGTTCGAGCGCTGCTCTCTCAGTTCCAAGGCTCATCAGCTCTCCCTACTGTACAACCGATCCCATTTTGAAGATCGGAAGGTACATGGAAACAACGAGTCCTCCGATGATAACCCCAAGAAAGAGGATCATAAGAGGTTCGATCAATTGCTTCATAGCACCTACAGCATTGTCGACTTCGTCTTCGTAAAAATCCGCAATCTTTTGAAGCATCGCATCGAGCTGACCTGTCGATTCTCCTACCCCGATCATTGAGATCACCATGGTTGGAAAGACAATTGATTCAGCAAGGGGCTCAACAATGCTCTTCCCCTCTGAAATCGCCACCCGACACCGCTGTACGTCGGTTTCGACTACTTTGTTTCCTGCGGTCTTCGCGCAAATTTGAAGGGCGTCAAGAATCGGAACACCGGAACTTATCATCGTTCCAAGAGTTCTGGTGAATCGAGCTACCGCAACTTTCTTAATAATATCTCCAAACACAGGGAGCTTGAGATAGATTGGATGAAGTACTTCGGCTCCTCTATCGGTTTTCTGGAAGCGCAAGAAAAAGATAATTACGGCAGCCATTCCACCAAAGATAAAGAACCAGTTTCCAACCACAAAGTTACTCAGGTTAATAACGAGCTGGGTCGGTAGCGGAAGTGAAGCACCAAAATCAGAAAAGAGTTCTGCAAAGGTTGGGATTACAAAAATAAGAAGAACTGAAGTAACGATCACAGCGGCTGAGACAACAACGGCTGGATAGATCATCGCCGTCTTAACCTCTCGCTTTAACTTCATCGCTTTTTCGATCTGTACAGCGAGACGCTCAAGAATGATGTCGAGGATACCGCCATTTTCTCCCGCGGTAACCATGTTGACAAAGAGATCATCGAAGGCGACCGGAAACTTTTTCATCCCCTCCGCGAGGGTCCCTCCAGTCTCAACCGACTCTTTCACGCCAACGAGAACTTCCTTGAAGGCTTTATTCTCACACGCTTTTGCGAGGATTTCGAGCGCTTGAACTATTGGCAAACCTGAATCGATCATGGTCGCGAACTGGCGGGTAAAGATCACGACATCTTTCTGAACGACCTTTGGGCCCATCCCCGGGATCTTGATCTCCATCTCGAGACCTTGACCTTTCTCGCGGATCTTACTTGCATTCGGGACTATGCGTTGGCGCTTGAGAGCATTGAACACCGCCTGGATGTTCTTTGCCTCGATCTCGCCGTTAACCTTTTTCCCTTGGGCGTTTTTCCCTTCCCAGACAAAAACAGGCATCTCGTTTTCTCCTCTTTGCTATCTTTTCGCTCTCGTTATTTTTCGACAACAAACTCAAAAAGTTACTCTCCGGCCGTAACACGGAGTACCTCTTCTACCGTTATCATTCCTTCTTTAAGACGCATGAGACCCGATCCTCGAAGAGTCATCATTCCGAGCCGAGCAGCTTCTCGTTTGAGTTCGGCAGTGGATGCACCGTTGAGAACAAAGTCACGAAGCTCTTCTGACATCGGCATCACTTCATACAGCGCAATCCGGCCCTTATACCCAGTGCCAGAACACTTATCGCAGCCTGTCCCTTGAAAGATTTTTATCTGGCGCGCTTCTGCAGCGGGGATGCCGATATCAACGAGGACTTCTGGGTTTATCGCTACTTCCTGCTTGCAGTTCTGACACACTTTTCGGGCAAGCCGCTGTGCGAGGATGAGATTGATTGATGACGCGACAAGAAATGGCTCAACTCCCATGTTGAGGAGACGTCCAATCGTTGAAGGGGCATCGTTTGTGTGAAGCGTCGAGAGCACCAAGTGACCGGTGAGAGATGCTTTAATGGCGATCTCAGCGGTTTCGTAGTCCCGAATCTCTCCCACCATGATCACGTCTGGATCCTGACGGAGAAATGCTCGAAGCGCAGATGCAAAGTTAAACCCGATATCATCCTGCATTTGAGCTTGGTTAATCCCGAGAAGGTTGAATTCGACCGGGTCTTCAGCGGTTGAAATATTGGTCGCAACTTTATTCAGCTCTGCAAGTGCGGAATACAACGTTGTCGTCTTTCCTGACCCCGTAGGTCCAGTAACGAGCACCATACCGAAAGGTTTTGAGATCTCTCTTTGAAAGTCTTCGAGTTGCTTTTTCTCAAACCCGAGCTTTGTCATATCAAGCTGAAGGTTTGACTTATCGAGAAGTCGGAGTACGACTTTTTCACCAAAGAGTGTCGGGAGAACGTTGACCCGATAGTCCATCTCTTTGTTGTTTCCGAGCTTAAGCTTGATCCTCCCATCTTGAGGAAGTCGACGCTCAGCGATGTCGAGCTCCGCCATAATCTTAATACGCGACGTAATCGCATTCTTGAGCTTCAGCGGCGGCTTCATGATTTCATAAAGCACCCCGTCTATACGAAAGCGAACTCGAAACGTTTTTTCGTACGGTTCGATGTGAATATCAGACGCTCCCTTTCGGATGGCATCGGTAAGTACCGCGTTGACAAGCTTCACAACGGGCGCGTCTTCCGTTGCTTTTTCAAGCTCGTTTAAGTCGAGGTCATCAGCGGTATCGATTACCTCTACATCTTCGTCATAGTCATCGAGAATCGAGTCGTACGACACGTTGTTCTCGTAAAGCCGTTCCTGTTCAGCTTTGAGAGCACCCTCTTTTGCGAGCACTACCTGAATGTCGAGCCCGGTAATAAACTTGATGTCGTTGAGAGCAACGATATTTGATGGGTCAACCATCGCTACCGTAAGGCTCGAACCTTCTTGAACGAGAGGGATCAGTGCGTGCTTTAGTGCTAGGTTATGAGGGATGAGGGAGAGAATATTATCATCGATCGAATAGTCAGAGAGTTCAACGATTGGAACCCCGTACTGCTCGCTGACGGTCTGTGAAAGAACATCTTCGGTAACCGCCCCCATCTGGAGGAGATACTTACCGATGAATCCTCCGCCGGCACTCTCTTGTTGTTTCTTTGCTTCGTCGAGTTGCTCGTCAGTAATAACTCCAGTTTTGACGAGAAGCTCTCCTATCCTCGAAGACATTCGCTTATAACCCTTTCGGTCTGCTCACGGTCGACCCTGATCCGTCCCAGACGCTTGCTGTTCGACGCACGCCGTTACTTGCTTGTATGAAAACCCCAAAACCGAGTACGAGGATGTTTGAGAATCCTCTCGGTCAATAATCGACACCATAGATTGGGAACTTGATTTCTTTCTCCCCGGGAGGTTAGCCCTCCCGCTGACGGAAATTGTCGATAGCGCCAAACTTTGCTACGAGAGAGCCAACCTATTGAATTAACTCATTGTTGAGTAAGCTTGCTCAAGCGTTGGACTCAACCCACACACTGGACCACTCTCGAGCTCCTTTGTGATCGCAGAGGAGGATTGATACCCTGCCGTTCGAATGGTCGTGTACACATTGCTCACTTCCACTGCGAGTTGAAGCCCACTCGACGGGGCTGTGAATTTCTCGATTTCCAATCATCGTAAACAGACGTGGATAACGAACAGCCAACAGATTCTGGTGTAGATGAAGGTGATACCGAAAAACGATCTCCATCGTCTTCGTCGGCTCCCGTCGTTCGCTCCGAAAATCTGCCAGATACCGCAAAACGCTCTGCTCGAAGGCAGTCTTCGAAGGGGGCTGCAAAGGGTCTCGTTCCTTATGACCCTCTCGCGGCGTATCTACGTGAGATGCGTAGCTATCCACCGCTTTCGAGAGAGGAAGAAAAAGAGCTCGCAATTCAGTTTCATGAACACAAGGACCTCGATGCGGCCTACCGACTCGTTTCGAGTAACCTCTGGCTCGTCGTGAAAATTGCCAAAGAATACCAACGATCAGCCAAGGCTCTGCTCGATTTGATCCAAGAGGGAAACATCGGGCTCATGGAAGCTGTGAAGAATTTTGATCCGTATAGAGGAGTACGGTTTCCCTCATACGCCGTTTGGTGGATCAAGGCGTATATCGTCCGGTACATGATCGCCAATCTTCGGATGGTGAAGCTCGGGACCACTCAGGCGCAGCGCAAACTCTATTTCAATCTCAACAAAGAGAAAGAAAAGCTCGAACGGATGGGAATTTATCCCGGGCCAAAACTCCTCGCTGAGAAGCTGAACGTCAAAGAACAAGAAGTGCTTGAAATGGAGCAGAGGCTCGGAGCACCAGACGTCAGTGTCGATGCACCTCTTCGAGATGACTCAGACGCCAGTCTCCATTCGGTCCTTCCCTCGTCAGTTCCCTCTGGTGAAGATATTCTCGCTCGAAAGGAGCACCGAGAGCTGATCCAGTCGAGCTTTGACGACTTCGCTGCTACTCTCAAGGGAAAGGAGCTGATAATATTTGA
>JAGRAO010000169.1 GCA_020434565.1 Bdellovibrionales bacterium | reverse complement strand
CTATCGACCGCGCTATGATCGCTCTTGACGGCACTCCTAACAAAGGTAAATTGGGTGCAAACGCAATCCTCGGTGTTTCTATCGCTGTTGCTCGTGCTGCTGCTGACTACCTTGAAGTGCCACTTTACACTTACCTTGGCGGATTCAACACTAAAGTATTGCCAACTCCAATGATGAACATCATCAACGGTGGTTCTCACTCTGACGCTCCAATCGCTTTCCAAGAATTCATGATTGTACCAGTTGGTGCTCCATCATTCAAAGAAGGTCTTCGTTGGGGTGCTGAAGTATTCCACGCTTTGAAAAAAATCTTGAAAGCTCGTGGTTTGGTAACAGCTGTTGGTGACGAAGGTGGTTTCGCTCCTAAATTTGAAGGTACTGAAGATGGCGTTGAAACAATCATCGAAGCTATCGAAGCTGCTGGATACGAAGCTGGCGAAAACGGCATTATGATCGGTTTCGACTGTGCATCATCTGAATTCTTCGACAAAGAACGTAAAGTTTACGATTACACTAAATTCGAAGGTGAAGGCGCAGCTGTTCGTACATCTGCAGAACAAATCGACTACCTTGAAGAATTGGTTAACAAATACCCAATCATCACTATCGAAGATGGTATGGATGAAAACGACTGGGATGGCTGGAAAGCTCTTACTGAGCGCCTTGGCAAACGCGTTCAATTGGTTGGTGACGACTTCTTCGTAACAAACACTGACTACCTTGCACGTGGTATCAAAGAAGGTGCTGCTAACTCAATCCTTATCAAAGTTAACCAAATCGGTACTCTTACTGAAACATTTGAAGCTATCGAAATGGCTAAAGAAGCTGGTTACACTGCCGTTGTATCACACCGTTCAGGTGAAACTGAAGACACGTTTATATCTGACTTAGCGGTAGCGGTTTCAGCTGGACAGATTAAGACTGGTTCAACGTGTCGAGGTGAGCGAACTGCAAAGTACAACCGACTCCTTTGGATCGAGACGTATCTCCAGGGTGAGTCGTTTAGTGCTCGAGTATTTGGCTAACGGAAAGCCGAGCCTCGAGAGGAAGTCCCGGCTGCGTCCGAGGGAAGCCCTGAACAGGTCCCGAATAAGGTACAGAAAGGCATCGTGATCCAGTCATTCAGCTTGTATCGATGGTTTCTCGGAATACTCGCTGGGGGGCTGCTCGGGCTATCGTGGACTCAACCAATAAGCTATACGGCGTCGTTTTTTGGCCTGGCTGCGGCCCTCTCTTTTGTTGCGCTCAGTAAAGAGGAGCGGTCCCTCGGACCGCTTTATCTCTCTGGCTTTATATTCCATCCGATCGGCTTTCACTGGCTCTATCAGACGATAGCTGAATTTGGAGGTTTTCCTCCGCTACTCGCCGCAGTGTTCTTTTTCCTTTTCTGCGCGTTGAGCTCGCTTCAATTCGTACTCTTTGGTGTTTTCGAGCGGCTGCTCCGCGACCATGTCGGCAGATTTGCATGTTCGGCCGCACTCGCGTGGGTTTTCAGTGAGATGCTCTACTTTCGGGTATTCCCGTGGATGATCGGCCACACTCAGCTGGCTTTGCTGCCGTTCATACAGGTAGCGGACATAGTCGGCGCATATGGGATCTCGTTTCTTACCATCTGGGTTGCTGAAGCGCTCCTTTTTCGCCGCTCTCCGAGATTCGCAAGAATGGCATGTGCAGCAGTTTTGGTTCTGAGCCTTGTTTATGGAACGATGCGGATCCAAGAGTTTGCTCACGATCATGCCGGAGCCCCCTATTCACTCCTTGGTCGAAAACAGCGAGTGGTGTTAGTACAAGGGAACATCCCACTCGCGGAGAAACACGATCAACTTCAGTTTAGAAAAAATGCCCTCCGGTATACCGAGCTTTCTCGACCCTTCAGTCAGTCTGACACCTTAGTCGTGTGGCCCGAGACCGCGCTCATGGAGTGGATTCCAGCTGACATTGGAGACGCCACGCGAGATGCGAGGATCCCATTTTTTCGCGGAGGGGCTGGGCTCCTTGTCGGAGGGTTGACGTTCCTTGACAACGAAACTTCCTTCAATAGTTCAATCGCGATCTTCCCGAACGGAAAAATTCCTCCGCCGTACCATAAGAGAGTGCTGATGCCGTTTGGAGAGTACACTCCACTTTCTGGCACATTTCCCTTTCTCAAAGAAGTGAACAAGAACGCCGGCGACTTTCAGCCAGGAACTGGGATTTCCGTATTTCCCTTTCCGCTCCGATCAAAGAATGGTGATGAGCTGACAACTTTTGTCGCGCCTCTCATCTGCTACGAGGACATTATCCCAAGAGAAGCGGCAGAGGCGACCCGCGCGGGAGCTCAAATTCTAGTAAATCAAACAAACGATGCTTGGTTTGGCGATACGATAGCCCCCTACCAACACCACGCGTTGAGCGTTCTTCGTGCGGTTGAGAACCGACGGTATCTTCTTCGTGCCACCAATTCTGGCCTGACTGCTGTGGTAGATCCAACCGGTCAAACTATTGCAGAACTCCCGACGTTTCGTGAAGGAGTCCTCAAACAGTATGTCCATGTGCTAGATACGCTCACGTTGTATACGGGCTACCTGGGGCTCGCTCCCTACTGGATTCTTTTGGGAAGCTTTGCTCTGACGCTCCTCTTCAAGCGGCTTTCGGGGCATTCGTGAGCTGAAATGGCTTTTCGATAGAGCCTTTCGTATGAGATAAGATCCCTTAGAAGAAATTGGGGACGTCACTCCCCTGGAGAATCTCTCGGAGGAAAGAGATATGTGGAAGGTCGCAGGGTTTGTATCGGTGTTTCTTTTTTCGGTCTTCGGTTGTAGTAACCCTCAACCAGGTCCGGACAAAACTCTCGGCGGTGCAGTACTTGGTGCTGGTTGGGGAGCCGGAGCAGGGGCTGTCGCAGGAAACCAGGTTGAGCATCCTGGTGAAGGAGTAGCCATCGGGGCAGGTTTTGGAGCAGTGAGTGGTGCATTGACCGGTGCTGGGTTTGATCTAAACGAATCAGCGCTCCTCGAACAAGAGAATGCACTCGCTTCTCTTCGAACAAGCAACATCGGAAACAGAAGACAACTGGTACAGATTCAGGACAAGCTCGATTCGTATGCGCGATCGGCTTCACTCGGCGGGGTCTACCAAGTTTTTTTCGATCCGGATGCTACGAACCTTCGAGCGGGAGCAGTTGCAAATCTTCAAACAATCGCTGAATCGATGCAGAGAAATCCAAGCGCGTATCGGATCCACGTTGTTGGACACAGCGACGACAACGGCACACCCGAGTACAATGAGCGCCTTGCTCTTGCACGCGCAAGAACCGTAAGTGGCTATCTGGCAGCTCGAGGCATTAGCATGGACCAAATTATGGTTTCGAGCTTTGGCGCTGAGAGGCCGATTGCGACAAACGCCACCCCCGTGGGAAGGCAGCTCAATCGTCGAGTAGATGTGTTCCTCGAAGGTGATAAATAAAGGTCGGCACTTCTCTCTTCCTCGAAAGTCAGCTTCCTTACAACGTGGGTCGCAGAGTTCTCCCCCTGAGAACTTCTCATTTTCTGCGCCATTCGCTATTCTCAAGAAGATCTTTGTGGAGAATGACCGATGACAGAAGCCTTTATTTTCGATGCAGTTCGTACACCGCGCGCCAAGAGAAAGGGGAAGTTTTCCTCCGTCCATCCCGTTGACTTGATGACCTATCCTCTCAAGGCTTTGGTAGAGCGGAATAAACTCGACCCGAATGAAATTAATGATGTCGCGCTGGGTTGCGTTACTCAAACTGGAGAACAAGGGTGGTGTGTGGCGCGCTCAGCAGTACTTGCTTCTGGTTTTCCGATTACCGTACCAGCCACTACAATCAACCGACTCTGCGGCTCTGGCCAGCAGGCTGCGAATTTCATCGCTTCTTCGGTTATTTCAGGATCGTATTCGCTCGCTATCGGGGGTGGCTTAGAGCATATGACCCGCTGTCCTATGTTTAGCGATATTGGCGGAGAGGAGAGTTCTTTTTTAAAAAAGCTCTATCCTGATCTTGTCCAACAGGGAGAATCTGCGGAGATCTTATCGGAAACCTACAAAATCTCGCGCTCCCAGATCGATGAGTTCGCCTTCTCTTCTCAGATGAGAGCAAAGCAAGCCCAAGAGGAGAATCGATTTGAAAAGAGTGTGGTCCCCGTTTCATTTACGTCCGAAAGCGGCGCGATTTCGCAACTCACGAAGGACGACAATCCTCGGCCAGAGACTACTCCAGAGATCCTCGCCGGACTCAAACCTGTATTTCGTGAAAATGGAGTCATAACAGCTGGCAACGCGTCTGCCATCGTTGACGGGGCCTGTGCTCTGCTCATTGGAAACGAACAGAAGGGGCGAGAGCTCTCGCTCACTCCCCGGGCGCGCTTTGTCAGCCAAGCGGTCGTCGGTTCAGAACCGAAGATAATGCTTACGGGCCCGATTGAAGCAACCCGCCAAGCTCTCACACGGGCTGGGCTAAAGCTCCAGGACATCGACCTTTTTGAGATAAACGAGGCTTTCGCTCCTGTTCCACTCGTGACAATCCAAGAACTTGGAATCGATCCAACAAAGGTCAACGTGAATGGAGGAGCGATCGCCCTCGGGCATCCTCTTGGAGCCACCGGGGCAATTCTCCTGAATACGATTGTCGACGAACTCGAACGATCAAAGAAGCGTTATGGACTTGTGACAATGTGTATTGGGCTCGGAATGGGTATTGCGACGATTGTTGAGCGGCTATAGAACCAGAAAACACATACTCGCCGTCGAAATCAGTAGAAAACGATGCGTTTTTGACGGTACTGAATCGGACAGTCCTATTTGTGGCGAGTATATTGAGGCATACTTTTGATATGTACCATTACGAACTCAATGAGGCTGCAGATTGCCTCAGGTCAGCAAAAAACATTAACGCCGCTCTCAAGAGTTTTCTGCGTCATGAAGTCCAAAAGGGAGATCCTTCTGCACGGTTTGTGAAGGGATTGAAATCTGCGGCGACCGCCCCTCGCAAAGAATCACTGGTTGAGTTTCTCGAGAAAGCCCTTCCAAAATACGAACCTCATCTGTTTTTGATTCTCCGATACGCCTTTCAAGAAGAAGTCGAGGGAATTCTGGATCAGGTGATTACAACGCACGCAGAGGAGTTTAACAAAACGTATTCATCCGACGGTAATACGATTGAAGTCGTCGATCGGCAGGGATTCGAAAAGATTGCCTCTCATGCACTGAGCCAAATTTCGGACCAGGTAAACAAGAGCGATCTCCCAAAGTCAAATCTCATGAAAAATGCTGTAGCGTTTTCGCTTTTTGAGAGACCAGTTCTGCGTGAGGTAGAACCGTTGATGCACGGAGGGTGATGCTTGGCTCTCTCGTCACTCTGCTTGTTCGACTGTTCCTTGGAATCTTGAACTTCCTCCCCTTTCGTCTCGCCGTTTCAGTCACGGAAATCCTTTTTCGATCTGTTTTGTTTCTTCGGCCTTCGTTAACTGCGGTCGCGGAAAAGAACCTTAAAATCGCCTTTCCCGATTTTGGAGCAGAAGAACGGAAAACACTTTTGCGGGAAAGCATCTCGGCTCATTCACGATTGATCGTTGATTCAGCTCGACTCGCTCGCTACGACAAGACCTGGGTTTCAAAGCACTTGGAATTCGAAAATCAGGCTGCATTCGAAGCACTCAAGAAGAATCACAAGACGGGGGTCGTCGTCGCAACAGGTCATCTTGGAAGCTTTGAATTGCTTGCCCACGGAGCCGCCCTCTTGGGCTTTCCGCTGGCGTTCGTCGTTCGAAATTTTGCGATCGAAGCACTTGATCAGTGGTGGATCTCAATTCGAGAGGCTCACGGAAATATTGTTCTCAATCGGAGCGGCGCATTGAAACGGGCCATTCGTTTGATCCGAGATGGAACTGATGTCGCCTTTCTCTTTGACCAAAACGTGACACGCAACCTTGCCGTCTTCCCAAAATTCTTCTCTCAGCCTGCCGCCGTTACCCGCGCTGTTGCGGTGACAGTGCTTAAAACTGGAGCACCCCTTATTGTTGCTGGGCTCGTGAGAACAGGAGAGCAAAATCACAAGATCGTTTGGAAACAGTGCCAAACTGAGGACGTGATACACAATGAAACCCTCAGTCACGAAACGAAAGTCGAGCAGATAACCGCGCGGGCAAGTACTCTCTTTGAAGGGTTCGTGAAACTCTCACCGGCAGAGTGGTTTTGGTTTCACCGGAGATGGAAGACCCGCCCTACCGAAGCTGATCCAAGCCTCTACAGTGAGGCCTCGCCGGAATAATTCCCAGATTGGGTGTTTGTCGTCGCCTATTTTTTCTCCCTGTCCTCTGATCCTCTTCTCCCCTCTGCTCAAGTGCACTCTGACAAGAACGAGGAGCAGTATTGAGAGAATGAGAAAGAAACCTCACTTCATCGTCATCTCTCCCTTAGCGCCTTAAATATCGATAAAGTTCGATTTTTCAGATAACATATTAATATTTCTATCAAATATGCCGCTCCCTTAAATTGACAAATATCGATTTATGGGGCTATAGTAACAAGATGTCGCTCGTTGAAGGCTATAAAGCGCTGTCTGATGAAAATCGACTGCGAATTCTCTCGCTCTTGTCGCAGGCATCTCTCAACGTGCAGGAGATTACGTCCATTCTCGGGTTGAGCCAATCTACGGTGAGTCACCACCTCCGAATTCTTCAACAAGCCGGAATGATCGCCGCAAGAAAACACGGAACGTGGTCATACTATACCCTCAAGCTCGACCCGGGCGCGCCGGTTGAACACCAACTCCTCTCAGGCTTTCTCAGCCTCTCTCACCACAGAAACGGCGATACCTTAGGGGCAAAGTTGGGGCACGACGGCCAATCTGTTCAAGAGCTCCTACGCGAAAGGAGAGATCAAGCTCGACAATATTTTGAAACGGTTGCTCCCGAATGGGATCTCCTCCGTTCCAAAGCTCAGTCTTCGAAGGACTATCTCGATGTTCTAGCCGAGCAGGTTGCCTCAGATGAGAGTCTCCTCGAACTCGGGTGCGGCTCGGGGGCTTTTTTAAAGCGTGTGCTTCCGCGTGCTGGAATCACTATTGGAGTAGATTACTCCCAGGCGATGATCGATGCGGCATCTCGCGCTCTCTCTTCTCAGTTTCAGAACTTGGATCTGCGACTCGGGTATCTCGAGCACCTCCCGATTTCAGACGGTACAATAGAAGTAGCAGTCGCCTACATGGTATTTCGACACATAGCAGAACCAAGAGAGGTGCTCCGTGAAGTTTGCCGCGTTCTCAAAGACGGTGGGCGTCTCATCGTGGTTGATCATCTCCCTCACGAAGACGAAGCCCGTAAAAAGCAGTTTGCCGAGATCTGGATGGGATTTTCACCGGAGGAATTTAGCGCCTGGAGTGAAGCAGAGGGGTTTTCACTTCATTCGATTGAGCTCCTCGGGGAAGAGGAAAATGTTTTTATGTTAACCGTAGAGCGGGCCACAAAGTGATCTCAATGACGAAGTTCAGTTTGTGGACCACTCTTCATGTAAAGGAATGACTGATGAATAGCGCACTACCAAAGACCGCCCCTGAGGGATTCTCTGACTACAAAGTAGCAGATATGTCTCTGGCTGAATGGGGACGAAAAGAGATTGAGATTGCTGAGAAAGAGATGCCTGGTCTTATGGCTCTCCGCGAAGAGTTCGGAAAAGCAAAGCCTCTCAAAGGGGCGCGCATTGCCGGGTGTCTTCACATGACGATTCAGACTGCAGTCCTCATCGAGACCTTGATTGAACTCGGAGCCGAGATTCGCTGGTCGAGTTGCAATATCTACTCGACCCAAGACCAAGCAGCAGCTGCGATTGCTGCAGCAGGCATTCCTGTATTTGCATGGAAGGGCGAAACGCTTGAAGAGTATGACTGGTGCATCGAGCGAACCCTCGATTTCGGAAATGGCACTGGCCCGAACATGCTTCTCGATGACGGAGGAGATCTGACCCTCATGATCCATGAGAAGTTTCCTCAACTCCTCGGCAACATCATCGGAGTTTCAGAAGAAACGACGACTGGAGTCGCTCGTCTGTATCAAATGGCCGAGACCGGCAAGCTCCGGATCCCAGCATTTAACGTGAACGATTCAGTCACGAAATCAAAGTTTGACAACCTCTATGGTTGTCGTGAGTCGCTCGCTGATGGAATTAAGCGGGCTACAGACGTGATGATCGCAGGGAAAGT
>JAGRAO010000016.1 GCA_020434565.1 Bdellovibrionales bacterium | reverse complement strand
TAGCAACGACATCGTGATTGCTGATCCTGGGGCATCGCGGGTGCATGCGAGCATCACTGGAAGTGAGACCGGAGCAGTGATCGCTGACCTCAATAGCCTCAACGGAACATTTGTGAACGGAGAGCGACTCGAGTCGCTCCGCGATCTCACCTCTTCCGATATTATTAATATTGGGGCTACAAAGATCACTGTACGATTGTCCTCTGACGACGCCTTAGAACAAATGGGCGGACCGTCTGCGTCCCGAGCGATGACCGCTCAGATGAAACCGGTTTCTGTGTCAGTCTTGCTGATCTCAGTGGCTGACTACGGGAGCTTTTCCGAGAGATATTCAACTGAAGAAGTAGCTGCGGCACACTTGCGATGGACGGCGGAAGTTCGAGAGATAATTCTCGAGTTAGACGGAACTATTGATAAAGTTATTCGGGGTACGGTAGTCGCTCTCTGGATAGGATCTGATCAGCGGAACCAAGCGTTACGTGCCGCACGAGCGCTTCAGAAGGTCTTGGAGAAGGCAAAGGATTTTGAAAGACCCGATTACTGGCGGCGAGCCGAGACCGATCCGTGGAGAGTGACGGCTGTCCTTTCATCGGGTCTTGGACTCCGTGCGGCTCTTGGTGCGAACTCAAAACAATCTCAAGGTGGGTTTACCGTCATCGGGGATCCCGTGAACCATGCCTTCGAACTTGAGCGTCTTCTGCCTCAAGCCGAAGGAAATGTGCTCGTCGATAAGGCGACATCTGAGCTTATCCAACCTCAACTCCAGCTTGAGCTTGTTGGAAGTTTTGATGTTGGAGGGCGAAGCGACAAGGAGCAGCTCTATTCGCTTGTCTGAGGGGCGCTCTCATGAAGCGGGAGAGACTTTCTTTCTCGTAGACTTTTTTTCTCCTTGTTTTCGTTTTGCATCGAGAATTTTCGCCTTTGAGCGTTTCGAACGTTTCTGCTTTTGACGCCTCTTTTTCGAGATTTCTCTTGCTCGTTTGCTCTCTTCACCACGGATTCTCTGCTCTACTTTCTCACAAAGCTCAACTCGAGCTCGGTATCTGTTGAGAGACTGAGATCGAGAGCTTTCACAGCGAATCTCAATACCGGAAGGCTCGTGGCTCAGTTGAACGCAATTGCTGGTCTTATTTCTCTTTTGTCCGCCGCTCCCAGAGCCGACGGTAAAACGCTCACGTAAATCGTGCTCGGAGATGCCGAGTTCTTCCATCCAGCGGATGAGAGCTCGCTCCTTTGCCTCTGTAACATTAAAGCGTCCCATATCGGTCGTAACGAGCTGGCCGGGAGTCGACGTTTGAATCCCAAATGAGATTAT
The DNA here is from genome assembly GCA_020434565.1 of Bdellovibrionales bacterium. GTDB lineage: Bacteria > Bdellovibrionota_C > UBA2361 > UBA2361 > RFPC01 > JAGRAO01. Next base: position 27,660 of record JAGRAO010000016.1, on the reverse strand, counting down.
TTTCTTCGACTGAATAGTCGTAAAAGCCGGTTCCAAAGAGTTTGCCGTCAAGCGAGTACTCAAATCGGGATGCTTCAACGAGCCGCTGGATGCGACGTATAAAGGTCAAGTTACTTACTTGAAACGGAACGACAAGTTCACGGGAATCAAGTCCTGGTATCGTCACCGAATCTCGTGAGAGGCCCTCTCCGAGTTCAATTCCATTTAGTGAAATATCAAAGCGACCTCCTCTAATAGAAAGGGGTTCGGGAGACCTGTTGGCAATTCGAAGCTTCACTTCGACGGTAGTTTCAAAAACGGTGACATCTCCAATCGTCATATCGGCAAGGGTGACGCGGGGTGGGTTGTTAAGGTGGGTACTGCAACCCGTGATAAGCAGGCACACGAGCAGAAACACAAATCGGTTCATGTTCATCCTCCGGTAACTCTCGAATTGGTGTCAGTGTATCGCAATTGGTGGAATGCACCAGAGCAGATTGAACTCAATGACGGACCTGTTTGTCCTTGCGATCGTCAAACCGCAAGAGCCCCTCGTACTGCGACCAATAACTTTCTTCTTTCTTATATGTAGGACGCGGCATGAGCGCCGCTTGGAGGGAGGCAAAACAACAAAGTACTTGGAACCGAGTAAACGCGAGAAGTGGTTTCAGTGAATGAATGCTTGCTCAGTATAAATGAGGTGAAACTCCGGGATGACCACATCGAAGAACTGTCCATCTTCGTCTACGAACGTATAGGTCCCAAACATTGACCCAACTTCATCTCGGATCAACGTCCAACTGTTATAAAAATATGTCTCAGACGGTTGAAGAACTGGCTTTTCGCCAACAACCCCTTCTCCCTTCACGTCAGCGATCTGTCTTCCCCCCGACATAACAATCCAATGTCGATTCACGAGTTGAACGCTCTTCGTCCCAAGATTTTCAAATGTCACATCGTACGAGTAGGCATATACGCTATCGCTCGGAGAGGACTTCTCAGCCAGGAACTCCGGTGTTACCGTCACCAAGATGTCTTGGGTCACCTTGCTGTATTTTTCAGATTGGGAGATGACTTGCATTTGTATTCTCCAGAATGGGCAAATCTGGACTCTCTTATAGTACGAGAGACGACCTTAAGAAAGTTTTGGAACGAGAAAGTCGGTGAAAGATGAGTAAAATTCAACTCTTGGAAACTCTCGTTCGAAGGAATCCGGCAGATCCTTTCGCCCTGTATGCACTTGCAATCGAGCTGCGAAACGAGGAGCGCTTCGAAGAGGCGCGAACCGCTTTCTCTTCCGTAAAACAGAACTTTCCATTGTATCTCCCCAATTATTATCACTTGGGGGCAGAGCTCGAGCGAATCGGTGATGTTGTATCAGCAGAGGCTGTCTATCAGGAGGGAATTCGACTCGCCGAGCAGCAATCTGACATTCACGCGCGAGATGAGCTAGCGCGTGCGCTCCAGCAGATTGTTCATGAATAAAGCGACGTAATTTGCAGTGCTACAAGGATATTTGAGAGAGCTTTTCGCTGCGCTGTGGTACTCAAGAAAAAGTGGTCTGCCTACCGATAGAGAAAAAGGTCTGCGGAATAGGAAAACGATACAAAGAAGAGTATGGCGCTGATCCTGTTTATTCTTGGAGCGTTTCTTTGCGTCGGCTCGGTCAATGCTGAAGTCTACCAGTACACGGACTCCGCCGGACGAACGCATTTCGTTGATGCACTTACCAAGATACCCGAGGAATTTAGAAGCCAAGTAAAAACTTCGGAGAGCCTCCCGAAAATTACGAAAATGGAGCATGTCGTGGCTCCGGTTCGAAAATCTTTAGCTTCTGGGAAAAAGGTTGAAGTATTCGTCACCTCCTGGTGCCCGTACTGCAGGAATCTCGAAGCGTTTCTCTCTCAAAAGAGCATTGCCTATAAGAGCTATGATGTTGAAAAGGATGCCGTCGGAAAACGGATCTACCAACAACTCGGTGGGGGAGGAGTGCCGGTGGTAAAGATTGGGACCCAAGTTATTCGGGGATTCGATCCCGCGGCTATTTTGAATGCCCTTGATCGTCGGTGAGGATTGCTTAAACGGCAGCGTTAATCTCTCACCTTTTGCTCTGCGAAGAACTGTTCGAAAAGTTTCCGAAGTTTTCTCTCGGCAACTCGATAGCTTCGTAAATCAGTAATACCTACAGAGCGAAGGTCAACTCCAGAGTCAGCGAGATTATCCACTCCATCGGCGAGATACGCATGACACTCGTCGTCGAGAACTTGGTTCGTATAATTCATAGCCCGCAGGAATTTTTTCATGGGCTTGAGATCTACCTCTCGGAGCACCGCTTGAACGCTTCTCCTGTACTCACCATCAACAAAATACAGCCCGTGACAAGCTTCATGGTGTAAGTTCTCGATTTCTTGGGTGTCTCTGTAGGTGCCTATCACATAGAAGCGCTCTCCTGGTTTTTGGAGAGCCTTCAATACAGCCCTTTCTGCGGGTTCCAGATTCCACCTGGGATTACGCTGGAGTGAGAAGACGGTGTCCGAGCGGAAATTAAATCCGGCCCAATCGGCGTAGTACGAAAATCCTCCGTGCTCTTTCTCTCCGGCGTAGTAAGAGCGAAACGTTTTTCGCGAAAAGATCCTCCCGGCGAACTTCGGAGACTCGTAATGTTCCTGAAACCGCATCAAGGCGTATGCAGAAAGGAGAGGGCTTGTTCCCCGAAGGTGGAGAATCCCAGGGTGGATCATGGTTGAGGAGAACATTTTCTCCCAATCGCTCTGTTTGAGCTGTGGGGCTAGAGCATCGGTGATTCGACAGATAGCGGTGTCCACATTGTCGTGCAAGTCGGAAGTGACCTTCACTCCAGCTTCAATAGCCGCAGTGAGAGCTTCGTGAAGGCGGCGGAGCTCCGGAAAGGGATCTGCCTTGGTGGTAAGGGCGCCAGAAGGGCGTGCTCGTAGACCTTGGAACTCAAGAGCAAAATCCTGGGTGGCACCAAATCCGACGTCATGAAGTCTAAACGAGCCGAGGTGCTTCCCGTTGAGATCTCGGCATTCAATTGCAACACCATGGATTTCATTAGGGCTCCGCGAAAAAGAGAAACGGAGGAGTCCGGCATCAAAGGAGAAAGAAAACGTAAGCGACTCCCGCTCGATCCGAGAAGACACTGATTCCCACGAGGGATTCTGTTCCGGGGCTGGGAACACTATTCTCCACGCTCCGGATAGTCTGCCAGCTTCAACCGGTCTCCAAACACACGAGGGAGAGAATCCGCCAGCATCTGTTGTAATTCGTTGTCGTGCCGATATCTCCCGAACTCGCTCTCGTACCAATAGAACTTCCAAGGCGCAACTTGCACCTGGAGGTGTGGACGGAGGACATAGTCAACATGACCTTCAGCGATATCCTCATAGGGATCTGTTCTCCCGTAAAGATGAATCGGGAACTCTGAAGTAATCTCATGCGAATAGAGCGTCTTGTCCTCGGATTGATACTGGAGCATCATCCCCTTGCCATCCAAGAATACCGGACGATCCAACGGAAACGGTTTCCCGTCGATCATCGCCAGCTGACCATTTCGTTCGATAACGAATCGATCGGGTGGGATCACCTGCCAACCGGCAATGTCAAGAAACCCAGTGAAGTCAAAGCGAGGGTTGGCATACTTCGCAACCTCCTGCAGCGATTTCTTCGCTTCGTTTCCTCCGTATCCAAAGCGGCCATAAAAAACTGAGTGGCCAAATTCGTGCGTTAAAAGAACTCGAAATGTTCGAATGTTTCCGTAGTCTTTTTCACGTTCTGCTTCTTCAAAAGCTGCTTGGGAGATCTTGACTGGGCCATTTGAAAAACGCTGACCTTGGGTCAGGGCATCTTTAAACTCTGGCACAAGCATCACCTGACGCAATTTTGGAGTAGAAAGAATTGTGTTTTCCGGAAAGAGAGAAAGGACATGCTCCAAGTCTCTTACGAGCTGCTGATCCCAGTGTACTTTGTACGATCCCGAAGGGGATTGCTCTGCCGTACACCGGATATTGTACCGACACTGAACGGAGAGCATGCGCGTTACGGTGTTTGCCAGTTCGCGACGATCTTTGGTCGCCTTTAATCGGCCCCGTTCGTGTCGGAGGTAATCTTCGGTGTTGTCGAGAACCTGGTGGAAGTGCCGCACTGTTTGAGTGGCTTTGAAGCGAGCATCCTCGTCAATCGCATACCGCCGTAGCTCGATCTCTGACTGGAGTTCATCGAGTCGGGCATTCACGACTTTTCCATTCGCATACTTATTTAAAATTCGGAGACGTTTCCCATTCGCTTTGACACCTTCGGGGCGAAAACGCTTCTGCTCGCGCATCTTGGAACCGACTGAGACGATAGCGACATATTCCTTCAGCTCTCGACTCTTGAGCTGAAGGAGATTTTTCTTTCCGACGCCATTGACCACAAAACCGAGCTCTTGGAAGTCGGTACACGCCTCGCAGATGATACCGAGAAGGTTTGTCGCTGTTGAAGCGGCATTGTCCGCATAGTGAGTCGTTTCGATAGCCCTTCCGATGCCTTCCCCATCAACCTCGCCCTCAGCAATGTCACACAGCTTTTTAGCGAGCCATCTCTTCTCAACCGGAGAGGCATACGACACGATACGCTCAAGCATGTTTCTCAGCTGAGGAGAAACGTGTCCCTTGGCCAGGGAAATTTCGAAGATATCAGAAATCACTCCTCTCCTGTCTCGCTCGCTGAGAGTATCAAGGGCTTCAATAAGGTGCGCTCGATACAATCCTCTGGAGGGATAGAGCTTTGGATCTCTTGATAGCCCGAACTCTTTGTTCAGCACCTGAAGGGCGTGTTCAACCACTTGCAGAGCCCGTTCTTCTTGGTGCACAAGCTTTCTGAATATCTGCTCTGCTACAATCTCTCGAACGTTTGGAACAACTGCCATTCTCTCGGCATAAGCCGGATACTTTTCAGCTCGTTTGAGCTCGTCGATGATCTGCCGAGCATTTGGAAACGGGAAAAAGTACTGTCCGTGAAGTGAAAGTGGTTCATCCTCAAGCGGTGTTTGCTGAGAAGATTCAGGGGACGGGTCATGGTGAGCGCTCATGTACAGCCTTTCGCTCCTTAACTACGAATTCATGAGATGGGTGACGAATTTTCTCTTGGAGGTGGATAAGAGGATTGCTCCTCTCTCGTCTCATGACGAGCCGTTAACCTCTGCACGCTGCTCTCGCATCGTCAGGCGAGACAGAACGACTAGCGGAGAGATGTTTTAGAAAATCTGGCCGCCAGTCTAAGAGGAAGTATAGCTTTTTCGGCAAAAATCACCAAAGGGACTATTCCGTAGTTCCCACGTGTGGGGCTAAGATCTCCTGAGAATTGACCTGATCGGGTGCCCCCACGTTGCAAGCTCTTCTAACGCTTTGAAATTCTGGCAAAAACGAAAGAGCCCAGCATTTGAAGTTTTTGGTATTGGGAGGTATCTTCCCCCGGCGTTGGGGCTCGGCACTCTCATGTTAGTGAGGGGGTTGCCCACGATCGCAGTTACACTTTCTGAGAAACGTTCGGCATGTGCTGAACCAAGACAGATAGAAGCCATTTTGGAGAAGGGACTGTATGGGCAAAGGTGATCAAACGACAGGACGGGGAAAGCTCAATCGCGGCAGTTTCGGAAATACCCGGAAGCGCAAAAAGAAAACAAAGTACGAGCACAAGAAGGCAGCGGCAAAGAAATAAACTGATTTTCCCGAATCTCGGATCGGAACTCTTAGGATTTCCGAAGTGCGGCCTGAGCCTCTTCTCGCTGCTCTTGCAAAAGAGCGAGACATTCATTCACGACGAGGCGGATCGCGTGAAACGAGGCTGTCGCTTCAAACCGCGCATTATTACTAATGTAGTCGTCGAGTTCCAGATAGAGAACCCCCGGCATTTTCTCGTTCATAAGAGAGCCGCATACGCGTGTGACGTGTGAACCATCTACTCCAACGCCATCACTGCGAAAGGGTGCCTTTGCCTGGAGCGACCCGCTGATCCCACTTCGGGCATCAACAATAAATTTTTTGTAGCGAGCGAGAGGAGTATCTCCGAATCGCAAAGCCGCCTGAAGATCGAAACTCTTTTTGTTCTGGAGATAAACACACCCGCGAGCGAAACCAGCGAGAAATGAGACTCTGCCGGAAAGTATTTTGAGCGCGGTCACCGCCTCTTTCGTGTCGTCCAGAAGTGCGTAAATAAGCCGGAACCCATCATGAGAGGCTTGAGTGGTATACGGAATGTACTTGTTCCTTCGGAAGATGTCTTCTTCAGTGAGGATAACTGTCTCCTCACCAAGATCTCGCTCTTCAGGAGGAATATAGGCCGCCGGTTCTTTGGAAGTAAGAACTTCTTGCGAACGTTCGTGAATTTCTTCGATGAGTGTCTCCCCGAGCATTTGCTCGAGGACGTGCTCTTTCGCAGCCCATTGTTCCTCTGCGAGGGGAAACTGATGAGGATCTCGTGATTTCGCATACAGTTCAGAGATCTCGCAAATATCACTTAAGGTGAGGGCCGAAACAGAAGGAGGGGGCCCCTCATCTCCAAGACGATCTCTGTACGGTGCAACCACAAGAGAGCGCTTAATGTCCGTGTGGAGACCAAGCTTCTTTGCGAAGTGACTCGAAATCTTCTTTGAGTTAATACCAAGCAACTGGGCTATTTGTTGATCTATTGGTTGATGTTTCGTCCGATTGTTTGCAAGCGCTCGCGCATAAATCCTCGGATAGTTCCAGGCGATAAGGAGCTGTCCGTACTGCCGAAACATGGCACTCGAAAAAGCGATATTTTCCTGCTTTTCTATTTCGCCCGCGAGGGTTTCTGCGGTCTCTGAGCTTATTCGAGTCAGGTGGCCTATCATCTCCTGAGCTGGACCTCCGAGCTCGGCACGGTGAACAGAAATGTCTGAAGGAACTATGTCGAGGAGTTCGTAGAGCTTGTCGCTTTCGAGCTGTTCCAGTGCCGCGAGAGGTTCCAGGCCGCCGTGGGGCGGGGCGTCGAGGACTTCTCGCAGATGCTGCGAGAAATAAATCAGAAGCGCCGGATCTTTCTTCAGGTCTTTGAGGAGTTCTTCAGGGTGATCGTTGTAGGTACCTCGATCGATATTTTTTTGTATCCCTTCGAGAAGAATAGGGTTAATGGGGAGGCCCCCAGCCTCGAGATGGGCAAGGGTTTCTCGTGCTCGTGCAGAGAGAGTTGGCCCCTTGGGAAGGGCAACTTTCTGGGTCTTGCTCGATCGATGGTGAGTATACATATCTCTTCGCGCCCAACGAACCTGTGACGAGTTCATGCAAATTCCTTCGCCTTCGAATCGACAGGGAGGATCCTCTCTGTCGAAATTTTGGGCGAAGAAGCAATTACGTCCTCAGAAACACAAATCCCACCACGTGGTAGTATTTTTGAGGATCGCCATAGGAGTTATCGGCAGGTGAGCGAAATAAGTAGAGAAACTTTGGGTATGAGAGCGAGATGAGGCTTTCCCCGGGGCGCTAGAGAAGCTCTGAACAAGTCCCGATCCTCTGCATAATGAGAATCTTGGGACCCTTCTTCGTGATTTTTTTGGATCAAACCTCTCTGTAGTTCAGTACAGCTTCGTCTTGATCCAAAAAAATCACTCGACCTCTTCAAGCTCTTTCTGCTCGTAACGAGGGTGCTTCTTCAGAGCTTCCCTAAGAAATTCTCTTATAAACAGCCTTGAGAAGGGACTATTTGGCCGAAAGCTTTTTCTCCGCTGGCTCACACGCCGTGTGGCACGCATTTTTCGTGCATGCACCGAAACACATAATTCGAGCATCCCTATCCCCGGAATTAGGGCACTGTTCAAAACAAGCGGCACGGGATGAGTTCTGACAATCGACACACTTCTTAAACGCCGGATCGCAAAAGGAACGACACTTCTCGTCGACGCAAGTTTTTTGGCAATCTGGCTCCTGATTGTCGGCGCACTCTCTTTCACAGAGATGAGTGTGATCTTTCATACAGGCACTGCACTCTTCATCCGCAAACGCTAGCAGGCAATTCGAGCCGACAGCGATAACAAAGAGGGCAAGAGCGACAAGTGCAAATTTCTTTGGCCAAAAGCAATACGATTTCATCTCATTCTCGCAAGAAAACAAGTCCAAAGGACGGGATATCTCTCGAAGAGAAAGTATGGACCACTCTTTCCAACTGGGCCAGGCACACGTTTCTCCTGGGCTTTCACTTGTGAAATGCCTGGGATGCCGCTCCTGAGGGTTGAAAAGGCTGTCGGAAAAGAAAAAAGAAGCGGGCCCCTACCACATAATGGTGAGTTCTACTCCTGCCTTTGCTTCGGCCATAAGGTCCGATACTCCTCCTCGAATGAGGATGAGCTCATCTTCTCGTTTTTCACTGTAAAGAGAGAGTCCCATCTGCGTAAGACTCGGGGACCCGTGTTCAAATTCTCTGTACTTTGATGCGCCGTTTCGGAGCTGATCCAGTTGGCGATTGAGGAGCTGTTGCCGAAAAGTTTGTTGAAACGCCTGAGTGTCTCTCTCCTGCGAGCGAAGTTGAGGAGAATCCTCTTCGCTCAATCCCAGACTTGGAAATGACGTCAGTATGAAAAAGAGGGCCAAGAGCGCCACGGCCGAGACTTGAAAAACGTAGTCAGAAAAGGTTCGATTACACAGCCCTGAAGCAGCCAATCCGATTTTACTTTCCCTCTTCATGTCCCCTCCTCAGAAGACACCCCTATCCCGAAACGAGTTTTCTCAAACGAGAGCTTTGTGCGACAACCAGTACCAACTGTCGAAACGAGAGCTGTTTCAGTAAACGATCCGTGGCTCAAAAAGGCTGATCCTGGGTCGCTGACACCTTAAAATGGTCGAAGGCTCAGAAATTCCCGACGATTCGCAAGGGGACTAAGAAAAATTCCTAGAAGCATTTTCACGGAGGATTCGCTCACCAGAGCGATCCTGACCCATGCGCCTTAAAGCAGTCCCTCTGCAGTAGCCATCGGCTCGACCAGTGGACTCTTGAGCCGAAAAACAACCTGATCATCAAACGAAGCGATGCGGATATCGCCATCGCGAATTAACTCGTTGAGAGCCCGCATCAGCTGTTTAGACGAGGCATGAACCTCGGGCCTTTCATCTTCGAAATGCAGAAAGAGAAAATTACGGAGGTAGAGCCCATCTTCCGCCTCTGGATGGGATAAAACAGCGAGAATTTCATCTTTTATGCTCTCGGTTGCTGTACTTTCCATGAGCTCTACCCCGTATGGTGGTCAACCACTGACCGGACCCTACCACAGCGGGCACGGGAGCGGTGATTTTTCTGGCTGACCGTGATGAGGCAGCAGAATTTTCGAACCTGTCCAGGGAGCCGCATAGAATGGTCATTCGAGAGGGTCTAGGACCCCTCAAATCTCGCTTCCGTGGGACAGTTTTGGGACATCTCGAGAGTTGTACCAAAAACGATACAACTTCGTGACAAATCAGATTCTCTAGAATGCTTATATTACTTGAAAAAACAGGACATTTGTAAAATTTTCGGGGACCAATCGAATCAGAGTTGAATAACGCACAGTTTCAGCGAAACTGGAAATAATACTAGGGAGGGAGGATCCCTACTATTTGGAGAGGTTAGACGATGGAATTTGATAACAAGCTCGGGAAAGCGCCAAATCTTGAAAATGGATTGAGTGACCTGTCCGGAAGTCTGCCGGCAGTTGGTCGTGATATCGCCCCACACGTTCGAGGGGAAGTGGTTCCGGGAGTTCGCTCCTTTCAGAGTGAGCCAGAGCTAGGTGCCTCTTCAGGACCAGAGCAGGCACAGGCCCCACTGACCATACGAATCGGAAATATTACGCTAACAAGCTCGGCTCCCTCCGCAGAAGTGGATTTTACTGGGAGAGATGCTGGATCGACGGGAGCTTCGTCTACTCCGTTCTCATTTCAATCTGCACCGGAAGCTTTAGCTGAGGCTGGCCTGTCCGCTGAAGATGCCTCGCCATCAATTCGGTTTCCAGGTGGGCTCGTTGTGGGAGCTTCAAACGAAATGGCCGAAAGAATCCTCGCGGCGTAGCAATGACTTGAGAGGAAAAGGTCTCGAAAAAAGCGCTCTCAGAAGGAGCGCTTTTTTTATGTCCTCAGGATGGCCCCAAAATTTTGCTTAGGCGCGAATGTGACATTCCTCTGCTGCAGTATGAATACGTACTTACCCAGTGGAGTCCCTCTTGCTCCTCGTCTTTGTCCTGTTCCAAACGAGGAATGGAGAAGATCACAGAACACTCAGAGAAATCGAGATTGGAGCAAGAGCAGGACGAGGAGAAGGAGCAGGAACAGGAGGAAGGCAGCGCTTAGTGTAGGTTCATCAGGTGATGGTGATGTTCAGGGCCACGCAAATGGAAAAGAGACCGTATGTATTCTCGGGTTCTCTCAGCGATCGCCATGTTCATTTCTTGAAACCATCTCTCCGATTGCTCGAATCGTGTCGTGGCACTGATCCAGTTCGCTCTCTGAGATGCAATACGGTGGCAGAATATAAACGACATTGCCGAGTGGTCTTAAGAGAACTCCCCGCGATATGCTCAAGCGGTATATCTGATCCCTGAGACTACTGAGATAACCGGAATCTCCCTGAGCAGAAATAAGATTGACGGCAAGAATCACTCCACAAGTCCTTGGTCTCTCAAACGCAGAATCTCCCCTAAGGCTCTCAATGAAGCCCTGGTGCCGTAGAGCGATCTGCTCTCTTGCTCGCCTGCAATCTTGGGTCAAAAGCAGCGTCATGCTGGCGTTTGCAGCCGCGAGTGCTAACGGGTTTGCCGTAAACGAATGGCCATGAAAGAGCATCTCAGTTCGAGATTCACTCAGGAAGGCCTGAAATATTTCGTCCGTACACGTCGTGGCTCCAAGAGCCATAAATCCACCGGTAATTCCCTTCGAGAAACACATGATGTCCGGCGCGGACGAAAGATTGAGCGAGGCAAAGAGAGCTCCGGTTCGACCAAAGCCGGTCATTACTTCGTCTGCAATCGTGAGGGCTTCGTACTTCTTGCAGAGTGAAACCATTTGATCGAGCGCCGAAGCGGGATAGATATTCATCCCGCCAGCACCTTGAACGAGCGGCTCAAAGATAAACGCAGCAACATCGCCCTCGCGCAACTCTTTTTCCAGGCTTTCGATAGGGTTTGGATCAGTATCTGAGGTTGGAACGGGTATTGGTGTAGCCGGAAAGAGGTGCGAGGAAAACGGTTTGGTGAAGGGCCCCCGAGAGCTCACGGACATCGCGCCAAAGGTGTCACCGTGGTATCCGTTCTCGAGAAAAAGAATGCGCTTATTTTTTCGGCCGATATTCCGGTGGTATTGGAGCGCCATCTTTATCGCGGCTTCGACGGCGGTCGAACCGTTATCGCTATAGAAAACTCGCTTCTGATTCTTCGGAAGGATCGCAAGCAAGCGTTCGGCAAAGGAGACTGCTGGCTCGTGAGTAAAACCAGCGAAGATTACCTGTTCAAGTAGTTGAGCCTGGGTTGTGATTGCTTCGGCGATAGCTGGGTGCGCATGCCCATGCAAATTTACCCACCAAGAAGAAATCGCATCGATAAGTTCTCGTCCGTCCTCAAGTATGAGTTTTGTCCCGGCTGCTCTTGCAACTGAGGGAACAATCGGCTCGATTCCGTGTTGGGTATACGGATGCCAAACGCTCCCGGCATCTCGTTCGGAGATGCTCAAAGGACCTCCCGAAGGAGCCGAGCGTATTGACTCACAAGGGCAGGGGAAATTTCATCTTCCCAGGCAATTCGCCCAAGCATCTTTTGTTTACTCATATGAATAATGATCGTCTCGGTATCAGGGTTTGGCTCTCCCACAAAGATAATTCCCTGAATGGGTATGTTTCTCCTCTCGAGCGCCTCGAGTGAGAGGAGGGTATGATTGATGGAGCCTAAATAATGCTGAGAAACGAAAAGAACTGGAGCTTCAAGATAAGAAATCAAATCAATTATGGTCTCATTTCGATTGAGCGGAACGAGCAATCCCCCGGCCCCTTCAATAATGAGCGGGCGCGAGGTTTTCGGCATTCGAAACTGAGAGAGCTCTATAGCGATGCCATCCCGAATGGCCGCGGCGTGGGGACTCATCGGCTGAGTGAGGCGGTAGCTCTCGGGATGCACTCGAGTCTGAGAGTTTGTCACAAGACTCGAGACAGTCATTGAATCAGAGAGATCGAGGTCTCCGGCCTGGATTGGTTTCCAATAATCAGCGGTAAGGGCCTCCGCAAGGATAGCTGAGACCACCGTTTTCCCGATTCCAGTGCCATTTCCTGTTACAAACAAATTATTCTGCATGGAGGGTTCCTCGATAAATATTTCGTGCGCACTCAAAGAGACGCTCAAGCTCTCGCTCCGTATTATCGGCATGCAAACAGATCCGAATACGCTCTTGACCGACTTTCACGGTCGGAGCACGAATCGCTTGTACTCGAAATCCCATCTGATGGAGCGCGCGCGAAAACGCGAGCACCTCTTGATTTCCTGGGATAAGAAAAAATTGAATCGGAGAAGAATTCTGAGAACAGCGATACTCAAACTCGGACGCGAGCTGTTGAAATCGTGTAATGAGGCGAAAGAGAGCGACGCGATCCGAGAGACTATTTTTCACCCACTCATACGCAAAGAGGGTCGAGTACAACTGTAAAGGGGAAAGAAAGGTTGTGAAAATAAGAGGTCGACAAAAATTCAAGAGGTAGTCTCTCAAGTTTGTTGGTCCAACGACGGCGGCCCCCTGAGAGAAGAGAGCCTTTCCAAAAGTGTGAATGCGAATTGGGATCTGAGATTGCAACTCCTCTTCTATAACCCGTCCCTCCCCTCGCTCGCCGAAAACGCCAGTGGCATGAGCTTCGTCGACTATGAGAATCGCATCATGGCCTTGGCAAATCTCAGAGATCTCTTGCAGTGGACAGAGGTCCCCATCCATTGAATAGACAGATTCCACGACGACAAATTTTGCCCCAGGAGAATTTATCCGAGAGAGCTTTGCTCGGAGATCGTCAAGGTCGTTGTGCAAAAATCCAAAATGAGAGGCGGCAGAGAGTCGAATGCCGTCTCGAAGGGAGGCATGAACAAGTTTATCATAAACAACCGTGTCTCCCTTTCTGGCGAGAGCGCTGATGAGGCCGATATTTGCATCATATCCAGAATTAAAAAGAGTCGCGCATTCTGCTCTGTGAAACCGTGCAACGGTTTCCTCGAGTTGGTGCGCGATTGATGAATCCCCAGAAATAAGCCTGGCCCCAGTGGCACCGGAAAGCGCCGGGCGATCTGAGAGCATTTCAGCCAGTCCTTCTCGGTAATTCAGGTTACGACTGAGACCGAGATAGTCGTTTGATGAAAAATCAATCGAGTCAGCCGAGAGTCGAGGAATGCGTCTGAATCGTCCTCGTGACTCCACTTCCGAGAGCCGGGCTCCAAGCAGTTCATGAAAGCAATCAAGAGCCATAGGCGACAGCTATAGAAGGTTCCTCAATGCCCGTCTCGAGAGTCTTTCCTCGAAGTCCAAGCGAATGAAGCAAAGAAAGATCGGTATCGAACTCGGGGTTTGGAGTTGTGAGAAGTTTATCGCCCGCAAAGATCGAATTTGCTCCAGCAAGAAAAGCGAGCGCCTGAGCTTCATTTGAAAGTTGAAGTCGCCCGGCTGCCAAACGTACCATAGACTTGGGCATGACAATTCGAGCAACGGCAATCATCCGGATGAAATCGACCGGATCAACTTCTTCGTTTTCCTGCATTGGAGTTCCTTCGACCCGTACGAGAGAGTTTATCGGAACTGACTCAGGATGGGTTTCAAGTGTTGCAAGTGTGTGAAGCATCGCAGCTCGATCCGTCTGATTCTCTCCAAGGCCGAGAATGCCGCCACAGCACACCGTTAAGCCTGCGTTTCGGACGTTTTCAAGGGTCTGCAATCGATCGTCAATGGTTCGAGTAGAGCAGACTTTTTCGTAATACTCAGGAGAGGTATCGATATTATGGTTGTATGCGTAGAGGCCCGCCTCTTGCAGTTTACGCGCTTGGGCTTCGGTTACCATGCCAAGCGTACAGCACACCTCCATGCCGAGTGCGTTCACGCCACGAATCATTTCAAGCACTCTATCAAATGCTCGATTATCCCTTACTTCCCTCCATGCAGCTCCCATACAGAAACGAGTCGCTCCTGCCTCTTTTGCCTTCTTCGCGGCACTGAGCACCTGTTCTGTCTGCAGGAGCGGCTCGACCTGCAAGCCGGTCTTATGATGAACCGATTGAGAACAGTAACCGCAGTTTTCCGGGCAGCCTCCGGTTTTAATAGAGAGAAGGGAGCAGATCTGCACTTCATGAGGATTGTGGTTTGCGCGGTGAACACGGGCGGCATGAAAAACAAGATCAAGAAATGGCGCTTCGAGCAGCGATCGAATCTGATCAACGGTCCAATCGTGTCGTGGAGTCGTCGTCACATGGCGAAAGATATCGGGACCACTACTCTGCATTGATTCTTCCATACTTGATCTCCAGTGCTAGGCGACGACTGAGTCGCATGTGAAGGAGGCTTCAGAAAGACTCAGTTTACCCCTCTCACTTACTCCCCTCACTTACTCCTCGAAACGAACGAGTGTACTCGAGGCCCCCCCGCCGAAACCCGCCGAGTTTATCAGCACCGTGTGAATCGGTCTAACGGTCTCCTCTAACTCGGTTTCATACGGAAAATTCAGGAGCTTACCTTTCTGAAACATCCATAGTGCGAAGGCAAGGGACAAAAGTCCCGATGCACCTAAGGTGTGCCCAAAGAGCCATTTTGAGGAGTAACACGGCGGGAGTTCGCAACCAAAAATATCCATGAGCGCTTGCCGTTCAGCCCGGTCTCCCACCACTGTTCCCGGTCCGTGGAGCAAAACTCCGTCCACCATATGAGGGGGAGTTCGATTGAGAGCCTGTTTCATGGCGCAGTGAAGACACTCACCGGCTTCGGAAATTGCCGTCTTTCCTCTCCGCTTTTCAAAACCAACACCTATTCCTTCGAGTGAGCAAAGAATGTCCGCACCTCGGCGCTGGGCATCTTCCTTTCGTTCTACCGCAATGCATGCTCCTCCTTCTCCAAGTACAAAGGTATTTCCGTGAGGAGCATCACGTTCAAAGGGACGACACGGAATTGGCTCAGAGACAGGTGACAATCCTGAATATATTCCAAGAAGCTGCAGCATATGGAGGGTAAAAGGAGTGAGGCACGCTTCAACGCCACAGACGAGCGCGCGATCGGCTGTGCCAGCGGTAATCCAAGAGACGGCGTTCATGAGCGCGAGACCGCTTGATGAACAGGTCATCGCTACTCCGACACCAAGCGACGGAAAGGAGAGGCGGGCGAGAGGGAATGAGGAGAGCTGCCCCAGTGTCGTAGAGGGGGAAGTGTCAATTCTCGTTCTCTGATTGAGTAAAAATCGAGAATGACTTCCTTCAAGCAGCTCCGAAGCTCCACGCGAGGACCCGACGCAAACGAGGGTTCGCTCAGACTCTTGGTCGATACGCCAGCCAGCCTGTTCAAAGGCTCGCTCACAGAGGAAGGTGCTCATTTGAACAGAGCGGTCAGACCGCTCAAGTTCTCGTTCTAATTGCGACCATTTTACCAGTGCACTTTCATCCTCTCCGCAGAGCCTCCCCACCGCTAGTCTTTCCCCTGCGCCGAGATCGCATTCAGTAAAGCTCGTCCGATAAGAATCCTCGCCAAGCGCCAGTGAAAATCCGGGAGAGAGCGAGGAGCATGCGGTTATAACGAGATCTGAAAATGACTTCATAGAATCCCTACTCAGCCAGAAAAGAGCTCCCTGAGTAAAGCCGAAGGGCTCAGCAAGAAACAGAGATCTCCAAAGGCATAACAGGGTTTTGAGGCCGTCCGCAACTTATTGAAACTCTGAAATTTTATGATTTTTTGGCGCGAATGTTGCCGCCATAGTCGAAATTAGGTCCAATACGGTCGTTCAATTCGTTTTGGAGGGAAGGTATGTCCAACGATGAAGTGCTTGTAGTTGTTTCAAAGCTAAAGAACTACATTAAGTCCTCAGCTGGGATGAATACGTCAGGCAACGTGCCAGCAAAGCTTTCAGAGATCATTAAGGGGCTCTGTCAGGATGCTGTAGAACATGCCAAGAAGGATGGACGAAAGACGGTCATGGATCGCGATTTCGCGTCATCTTCTTCAGACGCGATGTAGTCTAGGTGGGTGGCTCTCTCTTCACCCTCTCTCAAATCGATTGAGGCAGGAGAGAGCTCTCTTTGTTCTCCTAGTGAGAGAGTTCCTTTGAGGCTTTCACTCGGTCGATAACTGATTCTACTTTCTTTCTTTCAATCGGTTTTGTGAGATAGTCGATTGCTCCCGACGAGAGAGCCTCATAAACCTCGATTGGGTCATCAATACAGCTCAACATAACTACCTGAACTCCCTCTGCTTGAGAGAGGCCATTCTCCTCTTCGAATTGCCGAATCGCTGCCAGGGCTTCCTGGCCATCGGCAACAGGCATCATGATATCCATAAATATGAGATCAAACGGTTCTTCCTGTTCGTAGGCATCGCAATAGAGATCGTATCCGAGCTGGCCATTTGCGGCGTGACGAAATTCGCCGTGCTCACGAACAACAATTTTCATAATTTCTGCAGTGGTCGGGTCGTCTTCAACTATCAGGATTTTCATAGAGTGCCTTCAAAGTAGTTATCGAAAATGGTCGGCAGAACTGTGAAACACCTTAATAATTGTGTTGACCCGAAGTGAAAGAAATTAGCAAAATATAATGAAGTTTCAGATACTTAACGTGAGGTTGCCATGTCCTCCTTTTCATACTCCGAGTTTGATCTTTTTCAGCCAACAGAAGAGCACTCTTTACTTCGAAAGACGGTGCGGGATTTTAGTGAGGCTGAAATTGAACCGCAGGCTGCCAAGTACGACCGCGAAGAGCAGTTTAATGGGGAACTCTTCCGGAAACTGGGAGGGTTGGGACTGTTAGGAATTACGGTGCCTGAAGAATTCGGTGGTGCGGGAATGGACCCGCTGGCGGTCGTGATCGCGCATGAGGAAATTTCCACAAGCGATCCCGGGTTTTGTCTCGCCTACCTTGCTCACGCGCTTTTGTGTGTAAACAACCTCTGTGTGAACGGGTCCGAGTCCCAGAAAAGAGAGTTTCTCCCGAAACTGTGTAGTGGAGAACATATTGGCGCGATGGGAATGTCTGAACCTGACGCTGGTACTGACGTTCTCGGAATGAAGACAAGAGCACGAGAAGAAGATGACGGTTTTGTCGTCAACGGGAGGAAGATGTGGATCACAAACGGCTGTGTTGATGACGGAAATACTCCGTGTGATTGTCTCTTGTTTTACGCTCGAACTGACAAAGAATCAGACGAAAAAGCCCAGCTCAGCAGTTTTCTCGTGTCGAAGGGTACACCCGGGTTTTCGGTGGGTCAGAAGATTCGGGACAAACTCGGGATGAGAGCTTCGAATACGGCCGAGATGTGCTTCGACGACTGTCGAATTCCTTTGGAGAATCTCGTTGGCAAGCCCGGTGAGTCGCTTCTCCATATGATGAGAAATCTTGAGATTGAGCGCGTTGGGCTCGCTGCCATGAGCTTAGGAATCGCTCGTCGGTCGCTTAGTGTGATGATGAAGTATGCTGAGGAGCGCAAGGCGTTTGGTCGCAAGCTAAAAGAGTTTGGTCAGATCCAAGAACATATCGCCACGAGTTTTGCTGAATATAAAGCTGCGCGCACATATGTTTACGACACGGCACGTCGTATGAAACTTGATCGAGAGGGAACGAGGCTCGATAGCGACGGGGTGAAATTGTTTGCTACTCCGATCGGAAAAAAGATAGCAGACAGAGCGATCCAGGTGCTTGGAGGCTACGGCTATGTGGGAGAGTACGTCGTTGAACGGCTCTGGCGAGATTCGAAGCTCTTGGAAATAGGAGGGGGGACTCTCGAAGCCCATCAGAAGAATATCACCAAGGACCTTTACCGGGACGGTGCCGCGCTGCGTTAGTGAGAGCTTGTGAGAAGGCAGGGGTATCTCGCATATATTTGGAGTAGGAGGAGGAAGGCCGCGGGATCTTGTGAACAGTACGGACTACGTTGCTCTCTTCTTCTGAAGCTCACGCCGAGCTTTTCCTAATTTGGTATTCACTGAAGCTCGACGACAGCATTCATCAACCATCTCTTCAAGAAGCGCGTCTTGTCCGCCTTCGCAGAACATGAGTGCAGCTCGGACGGACTCCGAGAGGGTGATACTATAGCGATTCATCTCAAGAACTTTCTCTCCATCTGGCTTTTCTGACGAAGAAAATACGGTGTCGTTAATGCTTCGAACATAGGCAACGAGGTTGTTGAGGTGATTGAGAATATGCTCAACGAGAGCCCTGTTCCGATCCGGTCGCTCGAGAATAGCCCGATCGATTCTCGGTCCCTGGGCCGCTTGTGTGATGATCTCCTCGAGTGCTTGGGGGGTGAACGGAGGGATAGCGTATCCACGAGCCCCGTTCTTTATGACGGTAAAGATATTCTCCGGAGAAGGAGTTGTCGAAACTGCAATCATAACCATCTTTGTGTTTGCGAGCTTCATTTGGCGAACGAAATCTCCCTCGGGGATATATGTTTCAGTCTGAGATTTGCTATCAAAAAAGACGATATCAAACTGGGTATCTTGTGCTTTGTCGATCGCTGTTTCGTAAGAACCGCACGACACGATGTCCCCAAATCCGATACTGGAAATTGCATGTCTGAGCTGTGATGCTGTCGAACTTTTTGAACAGCAGATGAGGACTCGATGACGATGTCGACGGGTACTGATATCTATTGCGCTTGATGGAGTCGTCACAATATCCGTGTCTCTTCTTCGCAAGTCTGAAGCGAACAGTCAGTTAGTTTCGTTTGGAAATTGAGATAGCTCGTACCCGAAAACCGCTCCTACGCACCGCACGGCAAAACGGCGGGGCAACCCAACCATCTCCATATTCTTACACTCCCCGTGAATGAATGTATCGGTGGCTCGAGCAAATCTCTTTATTCGCCTCCGTGAATTCCCCCGCTTTTACAGGCATAGAATTGTAAGGAAAGTGTATGCCTGTTGATTTTTTTATAGAAAAGACAGAGGCTTTCTCGACTACGAGTGCTCACTGCGTTCTTAAGAGCCGAATTTTTGCAGGCTGAAGGGAACGCGCAAACTCAGTCTCGGAAAGGTGTATAGATGCTTCTACGATTATTTCTTACTCTGGTTCTCTTAAGTACTCCTTTCCTTGAGCGCACCCTTGCTGAGGAGACCTTTCCTGAGCGACCACTGAAGATTGTGGTCTACACCGAATCGGGAGGAGTGATAGATCAGACGGCCCGTCAGCTTGCTCTGGTTCTTGAAAAGAGCAATGTCGCTGTCCCGGTGGTCGTTGAAAATATCAAAGGTGGAGGGGGTCTCGTCGCCATAGAGCATATCCTGCGGCAACCCGCGGATGGATATACCCTCTTTGCGTTGACGAGTTCGGTGATTTCGAAAGCTGTTGCTTCGAAGAGGGAATCTCGTCTCGAGCTTCTCGATTATCTTGCGCTCGTCGTGGACGACTATGAATGCTTGATAGTTCACCGAGAAGGATCACTGAAGACTTTCGAGGACCTCAAGTCTTTCGTGCGTTCAAAAAATTCTAATTCCAACTGGGTTGGACCCGCATCAGGTGGGACTGATCACCTCTTTGCGCAAAAGGTCTGGGCGAGTCTTGGGATGAAGGCAAACTGGATCCCCTATCGGAGTGGAGGCGAGGCAATCGCAGCGATTCTCGGAAAGCATGGTGATGTTTATGTCGGAAATCCTCAGGATACGTTGGGAAGGCCAGATCTTCAGGTTTTGGCTGTCGCTTCGCCGCAACGACTCAAGGGCTTTGAGAGTGCCCCGACCTTCGCAGAGCTCGGGTATCCAGAGCTCTCAGGGGAGAGCCTTTGGCGTGGGTTTGCTCTTCGAAGTGAGACACCAGCGAACGTGCGCGCGCGTTGGAAAGTACTCTTAGAAAAAGCCACCTCTGATCCTACTTGGCAACAGTTTGTTCTTGCAGGAGCAGCGCTTCCTCGTTTCGAGACAGACGATGAATTTCGTTCGATAGTACATGCCCAAATCGAGTCCGACAAAAAACTTCTCTTTTAAGAAGGACCTCTCATTGCAGGACTCTATTGAGAAAACTTCATCTTCTTCCGTTGCTCGTGTCATCTCGGCACTGGCAGATGAGATCTTTCCGGTTGTCGCTGTGGCTCTTTCGGTTTCTATCTTGATTGATTGGAAATTATTGCCTGCTGACGATGCTCGGTCGTTTGGATTGCCAGAAGCTCTTGCCGTGTTGGTTCTCTTCAGTTCCTTTTTTTGTTTTGTCTCGGTAGTTCGGGGGAGTTGGGCGGAATCCACTTTAGATGCTCAATCGCTCCTGAGAACTGTCTTCCTTCTGGTTGTCGCAGCCATAGCGCTTTTCGGAGTGCCGTATTTCGGACTCTACCTCAGTGGTGGATTGTTGCATGTTCTCTTGTTGATAGCCTGTCGTGTCCGAGTGCCGCTCGCTCTCTCTTTGGCCTTCGGTTGGGCGATCTTTGGATATTGTATCTTTGAAAAGCTCCTCCTCATTCCCATTCCTCACGGATCAATGTGGTAGCAGTTTATGGCTGAGCTCGATTTCTTCAATGGCATTCTCGTTGGCCTTGCATCTGTAGCAGAACCTTTCAATCTCTTGATGATAGGGTTTGGAGCTCTTCTCGGAATTCTCTTTGGCGCTACTCCGGGACTCTCTCCCTCTATGGGAGTTGCCCTTCTCGTGCCGCTCAGTTTTGGGATGGATGCAACAACGGCGTTTTTCTTTTTTGTCGCGGTTTATCAAGCAGCTAATTACGGTGGTTCAATCACCGCAGTTGCTATTAATACACCAGGCACTCCTGCGGCTGTCGTGACAGCTCTTGATGGGTTTCCTATGACTCAACAGGGCCACCCTGAAAGTTCATTTGGTTATTCGCTGTATGCCTCAGTGGTAGGAGGAATCATCGGTGCGATATTGCTCGTGCTGTTTGCTGTCCCTCTGGCTCAGGTAGGTTTGTATTTCGGACCCCACGAATACTTTGCTCTCGCTGTCTTTGGTCTCAGCACGGTCGTAGCATTTAGCACGAAAGCACCGCTTAAGGCGATCGTTGCAACACTCTTCGGGCTATTGGTGAGTACGATCGGAACAGACCCCTTTTCGGGGCTGGAACGGAGCACATTTGGAGTTATCGATCTGTATGACGGAGTGTCTCTCCTTCCGGCGATGATTGGGCTCTTTGCTCTGGGAGAGGTGTTCGAACAGTTTTCTCGTAAGAGTCAAGCTCAAAAAGCGGTTGTCTCCACCATGGAGAGCCTCTTGCCGCTGAAGAGGGTCTTTGCTTTTCCTCGAGTGCTCTTTGGCTCATCTGTTCTCGGTACAGCTATTGGCGTCATTCCTGGAGCAGGCGCGACTATCGCTTCGTTCATCTGTTACGGACGAGCGAAGAAGGTGTCGCGAACTCCGGAAAAATTCGGAGATGGTGCGGCTGAAGGAATCATCGCAAGCGAAGCAGCAAACAGTAGTTCAGTAGGAGGGGCGCTCGTTCCTCTTCTTGCTCTGGGTATCCCGGGCTCCGCGACTGACGCAGTTCTTCTCGGAGCACTGACTCTCCATGGTTTGACCGCTGGCCCTGAGCTTGTGCGTCAAAGGCCAGACGTGGTTTACGGAATCTTTGTTGCCCTTTTTGTCGCAAACTTTGCCATTTATTTCCTTGGAAGATTTGGTGTCCAGATCTGGATACGCATTCTTCGAATACCCCAATCGATTGTCATATCGAGCGTCTTCCTTCTGTGTTTGTGGGGAAGTTTTACGGTGCGGAATTCCGTGTTTGATTGTTGGGTCTGCCTTCTCTTTGGAGTTCTTGGCTACGGCATGAAGCGCGGCGGCTACCCGATAGCTCCACTCGTACTCGGGTTAGTCCTCGGAGAGATGATTGAAATGAACTTTAGAAGAGCGCTCCTTATGGGAGAGTTCTCTCTCTTCTTTACAAAACCGCTTTCACTTGTTCTTCTCTTATTGACGCTTATTTCTCTCGTCTCTCCTGTAGTGAAAGGTTCACTCCGTCATGGTGAGCCGGATTAGCGGGCGTGGTCTGGAAAAAAGCTCGCGTCGAATGCAAAACGAACAAGTTTTGGAAGTGCCTCAAGCGGATACCCCATCTCTGAGAGCGTTTTTGTGGAACGTTCGTAGTTGGCGGCGGCGGTTCGCTTCGACTCGTCGTCCGAGTCTCTCAAGCGGTTGAGGTGTGTTCCATCACGCGCGACCTGGAGAATGTTTCCAAGGAGCTCTCGAATGACACCAGCACGAGTTTCGTCGACCTTCTCGCGGTACTTTTGGGCGAGCTCACTGAAAATTGATTCGAGATCATCGATAGCAGCAGCTTTTCCATTTTTTGGATAGTCGCCTGAAGCGCTCGAAAACTTGGACCAAAGGCTCCGACGATATTCAGCGCGAGCCTTGGTGTTCTTAAAGGCCTTTTCTCCAATTATCGAGTCTTCGAAGTCGCACAGAATCCGTTCTTCGGCCCGACCGCTTTGTTGGGGACTACTTCGAAATTCCTGTGGCACTTCCCGTCCAGGAGTACAAAAAGCGGCGACGTGTTGGATATATCGTCTCAACGGTTCTGGGCCTCGGCGCGGGAGGGATTCCCCAAGTGCTCGCTTCACATCCTTTTCGATGTGGCTCTTTGCGTACTGTTGAACCTCCTCAAAGATATCTTGAGGAGAGGCTCGCTTGAGAGAAAGTCTTGTTTCAGCCTCACCAGATTCTTCATCGTTTGTTGCCGATTCCTGAAAAGAGACCCTTCCGGCTTTTACCTGCTTCTCGAGATATTCGAGTGCATCAACGACTGTGACGACTGAACCACTCGCATTGCCAACTATTTCACCGAGAAGTTTTTTACTCTTTCGACCCGAGACTCCAAAGCCTCCTTCATAGTCTTGATAAATCGATTCTCCTGCACGAAACGCGTGCCACGAGGAGATCTCTCCCCGAGCACGGCGCAGGCGCGAGAACTGTTCTGTTGTCCAGTTCTCGCCGTTTTTCCGCATCATGTCGAACTGCTGGTATGTCGCAAATCCGCCACCATCTTCGTCATAGAGCATCGCTTTCTCGAGAACTTTGAGTTTTCCAAGCGCCTCCTGCAGCTTCTTGTCCTTCGTATTCGATGAATCGACAACCGCCAATCGGCTGGCTGTTGTAAAGAGAGTAAGAGCTTTCAAAAGTACCGGATCAGCTGTTCGCTCTGACCCGAGTAATTTCTCAAGAGTTGGCTGAAGCATTGCAAATTCATCACTCGGTCTCAGGATATAGGGGATGTTGATCTGTTTGGAGCGACTTTCGAGAGCCTCCCATGCCACGCCGCGTTGCTTCACTGCGACATCGAGATCATTTAAGAAAAAAACCACTACGGTATCGATTATCTCGATTCGGGAGGGTCCCCCAAAGCTATCGCTTGTCGCCTTAATCACCCCCTCTTCAATGAGATCCAAGAGGAAATCAAGCCGAGCGAGATCGGTTGGCGCTGCTTCATGCTCCCGCTTTCTGAGTGGATCAACAAAAGCGAGCAGACCCCCATTGGCTTCAACAATTGCTCCCCGTGAACGGAGGATGTCTTTACCGCTCCCTTCGAGCTCAAGGGGTAGATCTCGTTGCCCAAAATAGGAGGGCGGAGAGAGATGTTCTAATCGCGCTCCTTCCAGCGGTCGCGGACGAATTTCAGAAAGGCCTCGATGCTCGCGGGCAGACATAGTCCACTTTTCGACGCAGATGTGATTTTTAAGAACCGCGCTAAAGTCACCGTTGTAGTGACGCATGAGCGCTTCGATGACCTCCCGCGAAGTGGTGTCGAGCTGACCCCACAGAGCATACTCGAGGTTAAAGGCGCGCGGATCGGGAGATTTAAGGAGAGCCTCAACCTCCTCTTCCGCACTAAGCTCCCTTGCTTCTCCGAGATGACTCGAAGTGTCCTCGACTTTTCGGAGCGACTCGACGAACTGTTCTCGAATGGTCCTCTCTCCGCGGAGATTTCGCTGGTTTGGGAGAAGAAATAAAGGATTGGTATTCAGCGGAGCGGGGATGATGAAGTCTTCACTGCCTCCCGTTGTCCTGGCATTCGAAAGAGTTTCAGGTGAAAGAACCTGAGCGATATTTCCCTTTCTTCCATCGCGAGGGAACCGGAAGGCAAGCCGCATTCGAGCACCTTCCTCAAATTCACTTGAATAGGTCTCAGCCATTGAAACCAGGGTCCTCATCAGGCGGTTCTTTCCAGATCCAACCGGGCCTCGCGCCAAGATGAGATCATTTGCGAAGGGTTCTCGCTCAAATCGGCGAAGAGTCTTGTAGAATTGATACAGCGCAGGTTCATGACCAAAGATCTGTCCACGGTCTTCGGCAAGGGTTGAGGCCCACGGCTGATCTTGAACTCCGAATTTCAGGATAGGGCGACCGAGGTATGTCGTTTTTGAAACTCCAAACGCAGCCATAGCGTCGGCAAGGTAGGTTGCGCTGTTTCTTAAGAATCGACGCGGGTGTTCCCGTACCTGATCGAGGAATTCTTCAAAACCGATGAGGTCGTAGGAGCGACGAAATTCGGTGGTAAGTTGGTCTAAAAGTGAAGCGCCCTTCGCGGAACGTGAGACACCTGAGGTGTCGCCGTGAGAGATAGGCTCTCTCGAAGGTGGCTGATTATGGGCGGGAGAACTGCCTTTTCCCACGGGATTCTGAATCTCCAGTAAACGACCAAGGAGATGGGTGCACGACCTCTCGGTGTCGTTCACAAGTATCACGGTCGAAAGTCATAAGGAAGGCATCTCACCAAATGGGAATGCATGACCGGACTAGTGATCTTCCGTACAAGATGCATCGTGGAACTTCTCATTCTGACCTCCCCGATTCTCGTAAGTGTAAATAACTATCTGTTTTAATAGATTAATTATCTTCCTTCTCACGTAGTGAGACAGCGCCAGAGCGTAAAGAGTCTTTCGATCTCTGACGTTTCAGGGTGTGAGGGTAATGCGTCGGATCAGGCAGTTGGCAATGCAGTTTACACGGAAAGGGTACATTCTTCTTTTCTTAGCGGTTCTCGTGTCCGCTCTTTCCGCAAACGTTCTCCTCGCTGAGTCAAGCAGAAGAAACGGTTTTCTCTTCATGAGTGATGAGCATCAACGAGAATTGAGCAATCTCATCGCTGTTCCACGTTCTTTAAATCGAGACGCGAGGAAAAAACTTCCACGAGTGTCTCGGATCCGACACTTGGAAAATATCAATATCGTTGTACCGCGCATCGGTCGCCTGAAAATCTCTCTTCAAGATAAGAGAAACATTCGATGGCTACCAATGACAGGAGAAGAGAGAGATTTCGTGACCGATCAGTCCCTCTTTTTTCAGGGCACCGGAATGTTTCGCTCTCGACGAGCGCTCCGGAAGGGTAAAAAGAAGACGGAAAGGGAAGTGAAGAGCAGGAAAGGGGAAGTGCCGATCTCTGCTTCGTTCATCCCTCGAGCTCGAGACTCAAAGATCTATACCCTTCGGATATCGTTTAGTACCAAAACTCGACGGAGAGCTCGAACGATGGACGTGTCCATCGTAAGCACCGTCAATATGGATGCGCGGGGGAAGCGTGGCAAAATACGAACAAGAGTAGAGCAGACCCCTGTGAGTTTCGATTCTGCAGGGTGTGGGATGGATCACGAGCATGATGACCTCGATATGAGTTATCAGGATCCTGCTGACAGCGATAGCTCAACTGCGCACCTGAGAGCCGCCGGGATGAAGGCGGCGGTACTCGAGATGCGAATTACAGGCTCGTATGATTGGCTGCAAGAGTTTGGAGACCAAGCTGGTGCTCGGATGGTCGATATTCTCAATACGGCCGAAGCCACGACCTATCTTCCCCAGCTCAACACAACATTTGATATCACTGAGCAAAATGTTCAAACAAATACGGCTTCGCTCACCGCGTCAAGTGTCATGGATACCATTTTAAGAGATTGGACCACACGGCAACCGGACTTTCCCGAAAACGTCGATCTCTCACATCTGTTTGTTTCTCGTGCGCCGAGTAACTCAACAATTGGAATCGCGTGGGTTGGGACGCTGTGTTACCCGTCAGCTCAGTATCGGCGTTATGGAACTGGAGTTACCAATAGCCGAGCAGCTGGAGCCAATTTGCCGTTTTCGGCGGAGTGGAGAATCTTTGCACACGAAGTTGGGCACAACGCAGGAATGCCCCACGATTCTCAGTCTGGTTCGTGTTCCGGTACCGGTTATGGATATCTCATGTATCCTTCGATTAGTGACGCTTCTCAGTTTTCTCCGTGCAGTATCGAGCAGGCTACTCCATACTTTAATGCGAGTTGTACTGACTCTCGTGTGCCACCACCACCGACACCCTATACTGTCAGTGGAACGCTAAAGGACGAGACTGGAGCTGTAATTGGTGGTGCGAAAGTAACTGCTATCGTCGACGGGATTACGTATACCGCAATGACAGGAGCCGAAGGGCAATTTACTTTTGTTGATGTCCTTGGACCAGCTGAGATCACTCTTACTGTCGATAAGACTGGCTACACCTTTAGCCCGACAACGACGAATCTTAATTCTAACCTATCACTGAATCTTATTGGTCAAACGCAGAACTTTACCGTCTCTGGCACGGTTTTTGACCGAGAACTCACTCCGATCTCTGGAGCACAGGTGCAGATTACCGTGGATGGGGTAACTTCGTCTATTCAAACTGCGTCCAATGGTTCCTTTTCAAAGAGTCTGAAGTATTCGCGGTACTACACCATCCAAGCGAGCAAAGCAGGGTGTTTCTTCGCGCGAACATCCGAAGCAACGCTGTATGGGGATAATGTACATTCGATCGTTTGTGATGATCCGTAAATCTTTGAGCGCTTCCTCAGAAATAGTTTCGATGTGAAACATTTGTTCTAGCCTTGGACCGACAAACTTTGCTCTATGTCTTGTCCTTATCCTTATCCTTGTCCCATTCTGGTCAACGAACGTTTTGGTGCGAAAGTTGGGTCTGAAATCAGATCCGATTTCTGAACTCTGACCACTGAAAACGGACCTGAGCTCGAGGGTATTTGGAGCAGGACGAGGACGAGGATAAGGAAAATGAGCATCAGATCATTGGGACACGGACGAGGAGCAAGAAGAAACGACAAGGAAATTATTGGATGGTGCTCCTAAGGGCATGTTTTTTGCACTACGAATAATTCGTAGGAAATGAGCTTCTTACGTTCTTTGCAAAAAATGGCTTTCAGAGTCAGTACAGCGAGATGCGATGTGAAGTCCTTGCAGAGTGAGATAAGTCACTGATTGATAAAAAGTTTCTGCGGTGAAGGCTTTAGACGATCACCCTTTTTGTCGACCACCTCTGTGGCTTTTGTGCGTGTCAGGACTCGCAGGTGGCCATGAAACGCTTTTCGGGCGGTGCGCGCTCGTAAAGGTCATGTGAGGATAGAGAGAATGAAGAAGAGTGTTATTCCGCGACTAATATGGGTGTCTGTGCTTTTTCTGTGTTGGGGAACAGAACTCCTTGCAGAAACCGAGTACCGAGGCTTTCAAACCTCATTTTCAACCATCGACGAAGG
>JAGRAO010000168.1 GCA_020434565.1 Bdellovibrionales bacterium | reverse complement strand
AAAGATGCTCGAACCAATCGTTTAGAAAATTGAAGAGATCTTGAATCGAAACAATTCCGGAATGGTCAACATCTGCCGCTTGAGACTGTGCAAAGAACGCTTCGAGAAAATCAAAGAGGTCTTGCTGGGTGACGATACCATCGTGATTGAAATCAGAAATTGGACCATCGAAGAGCTCTTGATCTTCGATACTCACGCGAAAAACTACTTGCTCTCCAAATGTTGCAAGAGCGAGAAACGTAATGTCCCCGGTATCGCTGAGCGACGCCGAAGTTGACCATCCGTTTGAGCTGAGGGAAAAATGCTCTCCCGATACTGCCTCAACAGGCATACCAGCAACTGCGACAACTGAGGGCAAATTATTTCGCCCGATCCGAAATAAGGCCGGCGTGCCGCTTAGGTCCGAAATTTGTGTGCCAACCGTACCTGTAAAGACTATTTGGCCGAGGTCGTTGAGTTGGATTTCGGGGAGCCAATCAACTCTCACGATCCATTTAGACTCCTCAAACTGTTGATATTGGCGCACGGCGATTGCGAGCTGTGCTCTCGAAAATTTGAGGATGGCTTCGGCAGAGGGCACCGGAATTTGCGACGGCGTCTCTACACCGGAAAGTGACGCACGAAATGCAAGTTCCTCGGAAGCGTTGAACGACAAGAGAGTCCCGATCGAACTATTGATAATCTGATAGGGAGTTCCACCAATTTGCTGTCCCCCCTGCATAACGAGAGTTCGGTTGCCATCTCCGCCGAATATCCAAAGTGATCGATCGTTCGTAGCATCGATCCCGGGGCCAGCGAGAGTCGCATAGAGAGCAATTCCGTCATTTGGATCGTCCGAGATTGAGATGTTTTGACCAGTCCAGGTTGGATCGATTGAAGCGAATACAACATTGGTTCCTGCCTCAGGAGCCGATTCCCCTGTTGAAATTACACGTGCAAGAGCGTGCTCCCTGACTCGAAAGAGTGAGGTGCGAGTGTCACTCCCAGCAAGAGTGGCCGTAAAGGCATACGTCCCGTTAGCATTAATGACAGGTGACCGTCTTGGTCCAACAAAAGTCGAAAAGAAGCTACCTGATCCAGGAGCCGTTTCCATACCTGCCCGAAGCATCAGCTCCACGGATTCTGAACTGTTGACCTCCCACAAGCCAGAGCTTGTCCCGTTGGTAGCTCCAGCCCCAAAGAGAGACGAGGCTAAAAGGTACGTTCCTGAACCACTCGTATGGAGCCGTAGGTCTGTCCCGAAGAATGCTTCGGGACAACCTGGAGCTGGCGATCCAGTTTTTCCAAGTTCAGAAGCAGTCGGTGAATACGGAGCAGTCGGACTATAATTCGGCAACCAGTATCCAACGTATCCGGAATACCCAGGTACAGTGCTTCGAAACGAGAGGAGTTCTTGGGAAGACTGGAGTGTCCGTTGTGATATTTGCCCGAAGCCGCTAACGCCATCACGTACCGCAAGTCTTACCTGTCCACCTGAAGCAACCCAAGTGGAGTTGATATTGCTTCCAGTGACCCCAGAGCCCGATAGTGGCGAGATAAAGGAGATCTCATCCGTTTTACCGACATCGAAAGTACTAAAGCCATTGAGTGAAACTTGAGCTTGGTTGTTCAGAAATGAGGTCCCTTCTTGGGCTAAGAGTTGCAATTCTCCGTTCGGAGTTTGTGCAAATACAGCATTGTCGTTTAAGACTGTAAGTCCATTTCCGGAAAGGAGTGCCTCAAACACAATCGTTCCCTGCCCCGTGATAATTGGGAGTTCAATATTTACTGTACTTGTGTTTGAGAGGTGATAGAAATTACTCCCGCTCAAGGCGGTACCCGTGGCGGGAGTGCCCTTTCTCGCAACCACCGAGTAGCTATCAGCAAGGGCTACATTCGATACAAGAAAGAGGACGACAGCCCTCACAAGGAATTGATGACTCAGGATTCGTGAACAGCATTCTCGCGTCACTTCTTTTAAAATGAAAGCCATTGAATACACTCCCGCAACTACGAGGAGAACTCACCCCTCGAATCGACCTATCTTTTCGCCATGTTGCTGGAAAGTGTACGTTTGAACTGTACACCAGAGGAAACCAGGAACCCTACCACATAAGACAAGCAAGCAATTTGTGTGCCGATATAAAAGTTTAGGAGATGATTAACCGAGCCCAGTTCATGAGAGGAATCCACTTCACAGATTTTGGAACAGCCCCGTCGACGAGAGAAAAATAAGATTCTCTTCAAGGGAGAACTCCCATTAGCCCGTTACGACAATCGGTATTTGTTGGCCATTCTACTCCGCCAAAGAGATCGAGAGAGTACGTGTCCCATCAGCAATCGTTTCTCGCACAGCGAATCGGGCTGTATTTCCGCCGTAGACCAGGATGCTCTCTGTCCCAGAGCTACACCCGATTACGACATCAAGAGTCTCCAAGAAGTTGATACTTGGTTCGAACACCACCTTGAGAGGCATCTCCTGAGCGTGGGAGACTGTCACTGACTTGTCGGCGAAACCACCTCCATCGGGATCGGCGTCGTGCACCTCCAAACCCTTAATCCGAGCGTCTATGGTCGTGGTTAAGCTCCCGCCAACACTTCCCGAGCGTGCTGCAGTAAATCGGAGATCTCCTTCGACGCACGCTGCGCTCTTGAAATGAAAGTCTCCGCCTGTCGCGTGCAAGAACTGCATACTAATTAAGAAATTACCATCAACCGGTGCCCGGGTATCACTCACTCCCTTGCACATCCCCTCTTGAACCGAAGTTACGGGTGAACCATCTCTCTGAACGAATCGGGGTTCGTTCCCGCTGTAAAAAAAGTTCGAGCTTCCAACTCTGAGTCGAGTCTCCGCTATCCCAGGACGAACGAGCCCCTCGCCTACGGATTGGTTGATATCGATACCCTGTGTTCCAGTTGTGCTCAAACGAGCTTGATCAGCTGACATACGCCCCCACGAGAAAAGGTCACTCCCGGAGGAGTTATTGCGCAGAAAGAGATCTTTGCAACATCAAAACGAGCACCAAAAACCAACCGATTGAATAGACCTTTGAAAGACTTCAAGAAACGTGCTTCAAATTCTCGCTTATCGAAGCGGAATCGCACAGATCGTCTACCCTACCCAGTGCCCATTGAAATTTAACGGAGCTCTCAATTGATCCCTCTATTTTTTCATTCGAAGAGCGATATACGCGCGCGTTGAGAGCGCGCTTCGGCCAAAAACGCCACCCTCCCAGACAAAATCTTTCCATGGCACTTCTCTCGCCTTCGACAGCGAGTTTGAGTGCCCTAACAATCCGATGCCAGTTGAACTCACTGATTCAACGACGGACCAGTGAGGGAGGCCGTTTGCACTCATAATCCGGTGATTCACGAGCACCACATAGCCGCTTTCCAAGAGATGTTTTACTTCAGCCCATCCGGCCGCTTCCCGCGCACAACCTTCCAAGGTTCTCTTAAGTTTCGAGGAAATTTTCTCAAGCACCTCCGGTACTCTCTTTGAAAGGATCTGATAATTAGTACCAGTATCAGATTGGACGTTCAGGACCCTTCGAAAATAGGACTCACCCAAGTCCTCTCCGGAAAGGGCATGAACTGCGGTGCGAAAAGCAGCTGCTCCACACGAATACCCTTTCTCCTGCCAAAAATAGGTGAGCGGGAGGGAAACTCGAGCGTTCTCCGGCGCTATTTCTCCACTTGCGGGAAGACGAATAAGAAAGAACGTTTGACGGCCAAAAGGGCTATCATGCTCCCTGGAGGAGACAATTCGGTCTCCATACGCTCGCCGAATCTTCTCTGAGTATCCATTGGCAACGGCGCTATCTCTGGCGACAAAACGAAATCCCCTCTTCACCAAAACAGCTTCAAGCTCTCGCATGAGAAGAGCAACAAGTTTCTTTCCTTGGTGGTCACTGTGGATGGCGGTCTCAAAGATATAGCTCGTCTTTTCAGGAAAATCTTGCAGAGGTCGATCGATGCTCAATGTGAAGCCCACGATCTTGCCACTCGACCTCTCACGAACATACATCAAGGCGTGCTCGTCAAATTTTCCGCCTCGTACCATTGGTTCCAAGTGCGAGGGACCGAGCCCTTTTCCTCGAAACGCACTCTCTTCGACATCTATGAGATCGTCACCTATAACTTTCCAACTGTGACCACAGTGAAGTTCGACCGAGTAGTCGGCCCACTCTGGTGGATCTGATTGAACCAGCTCCGAAAAATCCGTTCGGTCACACCCTCTTGAGTTTGAGAGATCTCGAAAGCCACTCGGCAGACTCAAACCAGATGCGAGGTCTAGACTTGGGTCAAAGCGTGTAGCGCTATCCCATTTGTTGCCTTCTTGTGCCTCAAATTGCTCCATCCCAAACACTTTAAAACAGTTTTCGCATCAGCCAAGCAATAATTGCCACTCGTCCGGATACAAAATTCGGAGGGCTATCAGCGAACTTGTTTAGACTTGCATCTCTGTGAAAGGTCCAAGAATTCGGAAGAAGTACTCTCCTCTCCGCGCCCTGCATATCAGCCCCTTATCGGCGAAGGATTCCCCTCGCTCTCTCATGAGCCAACAAGCATGACGTTTAGGCATCTGCACACTGAGCATCACAGGTTAAGAGAAACTCAATAAGAACTGAAGCAGTAACAGAGACTCTACACCAGAGAGTCCTCTCTTTTCGATTGTATGATGCCGAATCACTTTTCACTTGAAAATCAACTACTGCGCAGTCATTTCGAGTTCCGCCAAAAAAGAGACCGGCGGCACCGCACGGAGCGGGGTCCATCCCACTACCACACTCGAGATAACTTCCGAGACAGTGATTATCGGACTGCGCTATTCGAGCGCGTTCATCTTCACACCCTCTTTCAATCTGTTGACGAAAAGTCCACAGGTCATCGAAGTTGTCGGCAAGATAGCTCTCTACTCGATCTTCGCAGGCTTGCTTAAGGTTTCTCGGTCGCTCTCTCAATCGAAATTCTTCCACTAGCAGATAAGAAACTGGTATCTGCAAAATATACTCCTCCGGGGCCGGACATTCCTTTCCAATATACGAGGGGCCTCCAAGCCTAGGCGACTGCGCCACGACGGGAAAGCAAGGAAGAGCAAAACTGAGAACGCACAAAAGCACGGAACAGAACCAAAGTGCGCTTTTCTTGAAATTGTCCTCTGATAATTGTTGATTCATAAGGCCTTCCTCTGTCGCAAGGTTTTGACGGGATGAAACATTCTACCGCGGGAGAAAATGTGCCAAGAGAGAGTGGCGCCTCTCTCTTGGCTTGAGGCTCTTCAGTAACGCTTGCGGTTGAATCAGGACTTCTCAGAGCGATGTGGCTCTTTCACCACTCCCCCTAGCCGACTCATGGTTTCCTTTTTCGACTAAGAATTCCCGAACTCCATTCGCATTAAGAATCACCGAGTAAAAGTACATAGGTGCAATTTACACCTATTATGGTGGTGCCCAAATGGGTGTGCTCTAGTACGATGGAATTTTTAAGAATCATATAACATTCTATATTAATTAGATTATATTCGATTTTCAGCAGTACCTTTAGGCAGTTTCATATCCGCTCGATACTGCTATTATCAATTTGCGTGTAAAAATCCCGGAAGTATGAAGCTTCAACGTATTATTCGAGCAATGGTTTTCCCTGCCGTGAAGTTTGCGGTTCGAAACGCCTTTCCTGTTCAGGAGTTTATTGAGGCAGTTAAGGAGCTCTACGTCGATGAGACTGCACACCAAATGGTGCGCTCTGGGCACAAAGCGAATGTTACTCAAATTGCCATCGCCACAGGCTTGCACCGACGCGATGTCACGCGACTCTTCAAGAGAAACTCTGATTCTGAGCGAGAAGAAGAACCGGTCGGAGTGCTTATGAAGGTGCTCGCAGGATGGGAACAACGGAGAGAGTATCAAGACAAGAAAGGACGTCCAAAGTCCCTCACATGGAAAGGTTCTAAGAGCGAGTTTTCGAAACTTGTTGAATCTGTCTCTACCGACATCTCTCCAAAAGCGGTGATGTCAGAGCTTAAACGACTCCATCTTGTGAAGGTCGATTCAGGAAAGGTCTCTCTTCAAGGGGAAGCGGAAATGTATACCAATTCCGAAGCCGACGGACTTCGACAGGTAGCTCTCGACATTGAATCGCTCGGATTGGGAGCCTTTGAAAATCTCTACGAAAGGACAGATCCACCTCACCTTCATGCAAGAACCGAATATGACAATGTTTTTGTAGACAGCGTACCAGCAGTTAAAAAATGGTTCACAGAGATCGGTACCGAACTCCACCGCCGCACTCGTGATTTCTTGACCCAACACGACAAAGACCTCAATCCAGACCCAAAAAGAGAGGGTGGAATTCGAGTGGTTTTTGGAACCTTTTCGCACACTTCGAAAGCAAAAAGTGAGATAGTTGGTTAAAGAGACTCCGACTATCGACGCCGAGCTTTGGACAGTTGGAACATCACTCACAATCAATCGCCGGCACAACGGCACAACATTTGCAGCGCATCTCATAAGGAATTCACAGGCGCAGTACTCATAGGGCAATTCTCTAAAATAGTATGAAATGTTTTTTACGGAGCGGAAGCGCCGTTCCTCTATTATTTGGATTGCTCGTCTTTGGGCTACACGGTGTGGCCCACGGTTCCCCTGCGCGAATTTCCCACCTCAGAGGCATCGACGTCTCTGAGGCAAATCAAGCAAACTTTTACGATCTCTCAGTTCAGAGAAAAAAATTATCCTTTTGGTGCTATGCATCCCCTTCAACAAAAAGGGTTCGCGCAGGTATCGTTCTCTCCGTTGCTTCTCAAGCACGATACATCTGGATTCCGTTAGCAAAACTCGCAAAGAGCCCTCTCATTCAGTGGGGCTCGAGCCAAAAATTTTCTCTTCGATACGGAGCAGACAAAAGGACTCGGGTGCTTCTCCCTCTTTTCCGGCCAAGCACCAAGAGGCAGTTTAAGCGAAGATGTGGACTTCTCCACGGTGAAGATGTCGGTGGCGATGGATGGGGTTTCTCTCCAACCCGACGCCCAGACTCTCCGTTCAAAAACGATTCACACGATGGGGGTGAGAACGGAGGAGATGATGGGGACTCAAGCACCCCTCCCCTTTCTGGTAATCCCCCAATCGATTGCGACCTCGATGTTCACCTTACACTACAAAACGACTACCTTCCCAATGAAGTTCCGGCAGGTTCCATCAATCCCAATCTCAGCAACGATGCCATTACGGTTGGAGGTCACTGGGTACTCGCTGGCAAAGACCAAAATTTGAACGAATTTCTGAGCAAGACAAAAGACAATGTGCGAAATCGCTTTCGCCAATTTGTTGCGCAGCGACTTGGACCAGGGAAAGAGTCTGTCACTCTCTTGGTAGACATAGAGAATCCCTTTGAAGCCCATCCAAACAACTGGGGTGAAGTATCAACTGTTTCTCCAGAACTTTTTCTACAGGTAATAAACGCAATATCTCTTCGAATTGAGGCGATACGCGAGCTCATTCCATCAACGGTGAAAATTGCTCTTTATGCGGCCGGTGGAGTGCCAAATTTGCGGGGGAATCTGACGCCAAGCCTAGAACAGCGCATCCGTGGATACCACCTAGCTGCCCTCTCGGGGGTGTACGATCAGGTTGACTATGCGGCTTCGATACTTTACATCCGCAGTGCTGACTTTTCGCCAGAGAATCCAAAAGATCTCTCATTTGTCACCGCCATGACGACTCTCGGAATTGCGATGGGAAGTAACATTCGAGATCTCAACGGAAGAGCAATCCCCATTCTGCCTGTTCTTGGACTCTACTCGGGCACAAAGAGCGACCGAGATGCGACCCATCCAGAGTTTCTCGACCTTCAGTTAGAAATTCTGAACACTCTCCGGACAAGTACAAACTCACCTCTTTCGAGCGCTGTCCATATTTGGGCCGGGGGATATGAGCGTGATTCGCTTTCCAGAATTCTGTCTTCTCAGGATCTTTGTCGTTCGAATTCTGATCAATCGTCCTAGAAGTATAGTCTGAGTTAGGTTACCTCCTTCCAACGTTTCCGCATAATGGGGGTGAAAGTACGGCGCAGAAAAGGTGCACTCTTCTAACGGAGTGATACTTATGCGATTCTTGTTCATGCGCTTACTCTTTTTGTCGGTTGCCCTCTTGTTCATCGGCGCCGATCAAGTCCTTGCTCAGCACAAGAGCACTCAGTTTAGAATCTCTTCTGAAGAACTCGATGCAAATGTCCTACGTCTTCAACAAACCTTCGGGCCGCTGAAATCTTATTCGCTTAA
>JAGRAO010000167.1 GCA_020434565.1 Bdellovibrionales bacterium | reverse complement strand
GTGCCTGGGTAAATGCGAAGGATGTATTCACTCGTACTCCCCTCGAGTCCTGCATTCAAAGCAGGTCCAGAACGTTGGCCTGGGGCAGGCTTTACTGTAACTCTCGGATCCGAGAAGAGCTTCGGGAGCCTCTGAACAAGAGATTGGTTTGGTGAGCGGTCATAAACGACTACATTTAGTTCAGAAATCCGTTGACGCAGCAGAGAATGAATCGTTGCTGTGGGGTCATCTCCTACGCTTTCAATGAGTGCAGTAACGCTCGCTTGATACCCCACGGGATCTTTCGATTTTGACTGTCCTAAAATGGAACTGCAGGTGCGCTCAAGACTCCGTCCGTCAAGTGTCCCGAGGTACTTCCCTCCATAGCTCTGCAGGTCTTCACCATCAATTCCGAAGGTAAGACTTGCCGGAAAATCTTTAGCGTTGATTTTCGCTTCAAACTTTCCATTTTCGAGAAGGAATGTATCCCTTTGCACAACTCCGATCAGGTGAGGTAATCGGGCTGTCGGAATACCGAGAGCGGCTGACTCAACTGCAACGGTAGATGAGACCGTTACAAGCCCATCTGCTTGAGAGAGAAGGTCAAAGAGATCCGAGTCAATGTCTACCGAGAGCCGATCCCCGAACGTGGCTGGAAGCTTATAATAGAAATCTTTGAGATCTGACTCTGGATGCGGCCGAAAAATGACTTTTGTATCCGGGCGAGCAAGGAGCTGACGTGCTACTCTTTCGTATAAGGCTATTTCCTGAGAGGTAAACATAAAACCGAAGGTAGAAAACGGTTGGCCCGATAAAACGATAACGTAAGGTGGCCCCTTCACTCTAAAGTTTGCGATTTGTGCCAATCGATCATGACGGAGGCTTCCGACGACTTCAACTTGAGAGCAGATACCAACCGACTCAAGGTCTCTCTTGAAATTTTCTCCCCAGATCAAGAACTGATCTGCTCCACCTTCCCCCGGACTTGCTGGATAGATCTTCGGAGTGGGGCTTTCAGAGTTCTCCCACTGAGCACGTGAGAGTCCAAGCAAGCCATCCTGGATGCAGACTGTTCGAATCCCGAATCTCTCTGCGGCACGAAGGGTGAGTTGTTCGAGATCCCCCCGGTCAAAAAAGACAACGACGACGTCCGTCTTGAGGGATGAAAAGAGTCGAAAAAGATTTTCTCGCGCTGACTCAAGGTGTGGAACTCGCTCGGCTCGACTCATAGCTGGCCAGTCAGTGACTTCGGCACGAGTCGAAAGGGCGACAGGAGTTTTTTGGGCCGCAACAAGGGTCTCACCTGCTCGCTGGTGGTAGTGGTTGTCACAAGTTAAGAACGTGCTTGAAACCTGTTCATTTCGGAGTCTCGTCTCGATGGCGAGGGCGAGGTCAGCGTGGAGCTTGGTTGCTGTGAGAAAAGTTACGTGGGAGACCATAGCGTATCGGATTGAGGGGCGAACTTCTCTAATGAGATTAAGATAGGCGATTCAAATATGTCATTACTTTTTTTGACTCTCAGCCAAATACAGGCACTGCCTCAAAACTTTATCTCAGAACACATCAGCCAGATCCTCTTCATACCAAACGAAGTAACAAGATCTCCTTCGGTCGGGAAGATTAATTCTGGATCATTCGATTGGTTTCCCCTCCGACAGGTAATCTTCCAGATCTTAAGAGGCTAGAAGAGAATCCTTCGAATTCATCATAGGTGAAGTGCCAACGAAAGATCCAATTCATCCCTTTCTCGGTGACTGTTCCGATATGGATATGGATGGGGAAGTGGTCACCAACGTTATCCTCCACGACGAGGCGAGCTTTCGGATGAGGAAAGTCTATAAATGTGTCAACGAGCACGTGGGTAATGAGGCTCACGACGGTTTCTCCATAAGAATATTGAATAACGAATCAAAATCTTCTACATACAAATGTTGGCACAACTTTTCTGCAAACGGGAGAGCCATCGCTACCTGCTGAATAAGCTCTTGTCGGCTCGCGACTTCCAAAAGTTCGGTGATTCTGATTTTGTGCTTCTCTTTCCAGTGCCCGTGCTGGTCTAACAAATTTCGCAGTAAGAGAAGTGTAATCTCGTCTTCGACGGAAGGAATAAAGAACCCCCGTTCATTTTTCTTCCGAACAAATACTGACTCATAAAACGCCTTGGGCACGGTCCAGAATGAACTAAATCCGTCATAGGGGCTTAAAAAGAAGAGACATGAATAGACATCAACTCGAAACCGACCTCCCGGGATGCTCTCGTCAAGATTACCCGGCGTGAAGTATGGCCAGTAGGTCATTTGAGCATACTCAGCGAAACCGTAGTCCTTAACCGGGACCTCTTGCTCGTTGAGGACGAGGTGGCGTCTTGCCACTTTGTGGAACGACTCAAGGTGGTTGAGGTGAGGTACGAGATCAATATCTGTATCGGGCCGCTCCGGGAGATATCGAAATCCTCGAATGAGCAAATAGTTAACGGACTCCTGATGAAGCGCATCGAGAAAATTGGCAAAGACCTGTCTGTGATGTGACATAAATAAATCTTACGAGAAGAAGCTCGTCATATATGACCTTATTTGGAGCAAAATGGACAGACAAGACATCCCTATTGTGAGATATACTACTCGCGATCTGTATGTTAAACGAAAATCTCCCCCAATCTACACAACTCGTCCTCCTTGCATTTAATCGCCCATATCATACGGAACAGGTTCTGCGTGCGATCAAAAGAGAGGGATTCGGTTCCGTTCGTGTCTATCTGGACGCCCCTGAATCAGAGAGGGATGTATCTCTTCAGGGTCAAATTCTCGAACTTCTTCAGGGTCAGAATGAACTCGAAATTGATCTGCGAAGACGGAGTAAGCCGCTTAGATTGGCGAAAGCGGTGACGAGAGCAGTTTCTGAGACCCTGGCGGATTTTGAACAGGTAATTGTTCTAGAGGATGATTGCGTTCCCCAGCCCGGATTTCGCAAGTATATGGCATCAGCTCTGGCTGAATATGCTGAGCGACAGCAGGTGCGATCTATTTGCGGGTATACCTATCCGTGTGTGCCAGTAACGAAGTCGTCACATCGTGCATTTTTCTCCGAGCGATTTTGCCCATGGGGGTGGGCGACTTGGCGAAATCGGTGGAAGGATTTTGACGTGGATCTGAAGAGAATTCTTCGGAAGGTTCAGCTTGAGAGACGTTCACTGTCTCACCTTGGCTCTGATATTGACCGATATTGCTCTAACCCGCAGTTTCTCGAGAACAAGGTGGATATTTGGAGTTTAAACTGGATACTTGTCCATCTGTTGACCGACTCGCTCGCTTTGTATCCGCCTTACTCCCTTGTGCAAAATAT
This sequence comes from Bdellovibrionales bacterium, assembly GCA_020434565.1. GTDB lineage: Bacteria > Bdellovibrionota_C > UBA2361 > UBA2361 > RFPC01 > JAGRAO01. The sequence continues at coordinate 4,953 of JAGRAO010000167.1, read as the reverse complement.
CGGTTTCGACGGCAGTGGAGTGCATTCCGCGAAAACAAAGATTTTCGACAATCCGTCCCCCACTATGAATCAGGCAGAGATTGATATCCCTCGAAGTAATTTTGCTGTGTCGGGAGAGATTCAAGAACAAATGATTCGCTTTCTCGAAGAGACTTCGAAAATGACGATGCTCCTGAGAGGAGGTGCTGACGATGCGCTGGTGACGATCGACGATGTCCCGAAGAGCCTGAAGGAGGGGTGGGCAGCAATATCGAAAACTTGGATTGTGCCCGCAGCTGGTCTTGGGATTCGCACTCGAGAGCTTGGCTCATGCAAGCCTCTCATAGACATTCTCGGTTTGCCGCTCTTTCAATGGTTTCTCCGCTCAATCCGGAATCTCATCTCTGAGGAAGATAAATTTGTGATCGTGACAACCGGCCGTTTTATGGAAGATCTCCAGTTTGAAAGTAAGATTCGAGCGTCCTTTCAAGCTGAGGCAGTCAACAACAAAGTTGTATTTTGTCGGGCAGAGTCAACTCCACGAGGGCCGGCAGCAAGCGTGCTTTTGAGTAAGGAGAGAGTCGATCCGTCTCGTCCTGCAATAGTCATTAATTGTGATCAGTTCATCCATTTCAACCTCCCGACGGAGTATGACTCAAAAGTTGGATTTTTAGCGGTTTATCAAAGTAGTGATCCGAGCAAGAGTTATGTAACTTTGAATGAGGAGTGTGAGATTTCAGGTGTCGTTGAGAAGCGAGTAGTTTCTTCGTTGGCGAGTAGTGGTGTGTACGCAGTTCCACATGCGAAGCTCCTCTTTGAGGCGCTGGAGGAGCAACTTAAGAGAGAAGATACTGTCTCGGGCGAGTTTTTTGTCGGCCCTGCGCTCAATTACTTGATTGAGAGGGGAATACGATTTTTGCCAGTTCCAGCCATCGCCAAATATGACCTTGGTACAACGCAGAGAATTCGTGATTTTGAGGTGGTAGCAGAATCTCTCTTAAAGCCTCTGACATAGAGATCATCTTACGAAGAAATCCTTGTCCTGTATTCCAGATTGATACACTGGCCGAGAATCCGCCGTACACTCTCGGAGATAGGAAAGGTAAGCGTCAGTAACGTCAAATTTTCCGAAAGAGATAAATTTATCCGGCATTTTTCGAGAAAAGTTTTCTATTTGAGAAAAGTTGACGCAAGTAAAGGAACAGGGCTCTCCTTTGACTACCCCGACAAGAAAGTCCCGCTCACCGGCGAGAATTCTCTGAACAGCAAAAGTACCGAGCCTTTCAGCGGTCTCAATATCCGATTCAAGCGAAAGGAGGACTTCGCATCTTTGATCCGATGCGGGTACAAAAAAACGGCTTCGCATGCCGGCTTCGTTACAAAGATTACAGAGTTGCTGCGCAGCGGTTGATTCACTCGCACTGTACATAATCTGACCGGAAGGATCTCGTCGAAACTCTATCTTTGAAATTGGATATCCTTCTCCCATAACGACTATCGCTCGATTAAAATCTGTGAGACGAGAATCAATTTCCTCGAGCACGTCACAAGCAGCGCGCGAGTCTTCGGGTATTAACAACACCAGAGGGAGTTTACGCTCGGGGTCTCCAAGACGAGCGGCGCCCACAAGAAAGCCTGTTTCTCGACCAAAAGTCTGGGTAATTAAGACTCGGTCGTGACTACATGCGCCGAGATTTTCGAGATTCATGAGAGCTACTTTATGCCGCCAGTAGTTCACACAACTTGGAAATCCAGGTGTAAAAAACATCTTTTCGAACAACTCATCTCCCAGATCGTTGTCTACCGTCTTTGGTAAAGAGGCGATCTGGAGAGAATCACTTGGTGAAGCGTCTGCGATCTGCTTTGTTTGAAGAACGGTCCCATTCCCACCAATATTAAAATACGCCCCGATGTTGAAGGAATCGATTCTCTCAAAAAGGGTAGAAAGTTGTTGCTCATCGAGGGGGCTTACTCTGGTAGTCCCAATAAATGCCGATCCGGGTGTTCGAGAGAGTCGCGTGAGTTCCCCTTCTGAAAGCTTTCCAATATCAATGATGTTGCCATCAAGAACTCCTTGAATACCTGGGACCCCGGCGTAAACCGTTCCGAGCGAGCTACTCTGCTGCACAGCTCGTATGACCCCTGATAAAGTCGCGTTGATAACTGTCGTTGTGCCACCAGACATCGTGACGAGCAGGTTCTCTTTCACACGGCTACCTTTCATGAATCTCTCCGAGCCACCTTTTGGGGTTCTCCAAGAGAAAAGACCGTAGTTGTCCTTGGAGCGCCTCTCTTGATACAGGCGCCAGTTCTTGAGCCGAAACGGTGAGCTTTCGAGCAAGAACATCCGCTAGAACTGAACGCGTATGTGCCCATTTATAAAGTAGCTGCTCTACAACTCGAGCATCGGAAAACTGGGGAATAAATTGAAAGCCGAGCAAATTGAACCGTTCGGCTGTTATGGCTTTTACGGTTTCAGGTTGGTTGAGGTACCACCAGCACCCTGCGGGCCGGAGATGAGGAAAAACTCGAGCAAGTACTGTGAGGTCAGTCTGGTTTCGGGACGCAAGCAGGGATGCAAAAAACCGCACGTCGGGGTGCTGCTGACAAATGGCTTCCAATCCGTCAACGGAAGCCAACGAAATTCCGTCCCCGGCATTCTGCAAATTCGAACTAATGGCACGATGAACACCGAGGAGAAGAAACACAGGAAGGCGAGAGTCCTTTGCAAGCTGTAAAACAACTTGTGAAAATCGCGGGGACTCGAGCAAGGCGCGAGCACTCGGTGCAGAAACAGCAAGATAACTCGGGTGCAAAATTGCGATACAATGTTCGAGATACCGCAGAAGAGAAGAGTTGTTGTCAAAGTCCACCGAGAAAGTTTTTCCACCGCACGAAAACGAGCAGGTGCCGCTCTGAAAAATACCATCGAGGCGCATGGAGGGAATAAATGAATCTTCGATCCGATCGAGCTCACTCCAATAGGCAAGTTCCTGCGAATCAAAGGGATCGTTTGTCATGACCACGCTGGCGACATGGGCGAGCGAGAAAATCTTTCTGAAATACTTCGAGCGATCACTCGCGTATTGTGCCGAAAAAGACTCCATCATGAGCTGATAACTCGGCTCGAGATCCAGCTCGAGGCAGTGGAGTGTCGTGATCAATCCGCGCGCTGCTTCAGAAATCGGGAGGTTCTCAAGGAACAATTTGTCGTAAATGAGCTTTGCTTGTTGTTGCTGCGGAAAAGAAAAAAATTGCTGTGGAGAGCAAGATTCATAGCCAAGGAATTCAGCTACGAGGTAGTGATACGTGAGCAGATTATCTAGGCCGGAGAGAGACAAGCTGCAGAAGGAAGGAGGGAAAAGATGAGTGTGGCAATCAAAGACTGAGAGCTCCTTGAGTACGTCGTTGACGACGGATCGAGGCAAAGGTCCGAAGGGCGTTTCGCAGTCATTCATTTAAAGCAGTGTAGTGTATACGCTCCATGAAAGAAAATACCTGTGCTTTTATTGTTGAGCGATCGTTGGCTTTTGGGAAGGTGAAGACACGGAAGAGAGCGCACGAAGTCGCTCCCGGGCACGTTTGTGGTCTGGAGCGATGGAAAGTACCGCTCGGAAGCACTGAGCGGCATTCTGTTGATCTTCCTCTTGAAGCAAGATTTCCCCGAGATAGAAATGAGCTGAGGTATTCATCTCGGTATTTGGAGAATGCTCAGCCCATCGAGCAAGCCACGCTTTGAGCCCTCTTTTCGCCAAATTTTTCCATCCTAAAAGGTACAGAAGCTTTGCAATCTCAATTCGACAAACAGCGGTAGTGACCAAATCTCGGTAAAGAAAAAAAATAGTCAGGTACCCGATCAAGGCCCTCCGGTACTGGCGGTGATTTGCAAACATACGCGAGTACCGATAGAGGTGGTGTCGGATTCGAGAGGAGTAGTAGCTCCACCGTTTGTCTCTAAAGTAATTCCAATTCTTTTTGGTTTTAAAAACGAGGTTGAAGAAAAAGGTTAGGGGTTCAAGCACACGAGGCTTGCCAAGCCGTTGAGGATTATATCTCGCAATTCGAACAACATTGTGCCTCCAGCGAAGAGACTCGCACTTTGCAAAAGGATTAAATCGAATAAGCACCCCATTCGCAGCAAGCCGATGAGAGAACTCAACATCTTCCTTCTCTTCCCAAAAGAGCTCATCGTTGTACGGCGAGTTCTTCCATACCTTCTTTTTCAAAATATTGAGTCCTCCATCCATGAAGACACAGGGATCCCAGTCACGGTATGATAGCCCGAGGCAGAAGAACCGTTGACTTGGGTATGGCACGGAAAATGTTACCCAGTCCCAGGTGCGAAACACTCTCCGATATGTCTGAACACAGCTGAGAGCTTCAAATGCGTTTCCGTATCGAAGCATTCCTTCGTACCAACCTGGACGGAAAGCAACTCGATCGTGAACGACGACGATATTTTCAAATTTTGAAGCCTCGCAGATAATATTTTTTTTGCGTGTTACCCATCCTTTTTCGTCTTGCTCGGTAAATTCCAAATATCGAGTGTCTGTTCCGATAGGTTGTTTATAGTATCCGCAGATGATGATTTCGTATTCGGGGATCTTTTGAGCTCGAATACTTTCGATAATGAATTTCACCTGTTCATTGCTTTTCCCGTGAGTGACGATCCCGAACGTGTATCGGGAAGGAGAATCTTCTGGGTCAAGTGACGGAACCACTTTTCGAAGACGGTACTCACGCAGGTCTTGTTTCTCATTGACATCAACTATCGAGAGCCCACCTCGTGGGAAAAAATTCTCCAACATTCTATGGAGACTCGTATCACACGAGGGAGGGACGGGTAGATGGATCTCTCCTCCGATCCGGAGAAGATAGCTCCATTCTCGTAAGAGAATTGTGTCGAATTTTGTTGAGCCGAATTGACCGATTTCAACCTTAATTTCGCGAATACTTTCAAGAGGGAAACTCGCG
>JAGRAO010000166.1 GCA_020434565.1 Bdellovibrionales bacterium | reverse complement strand
GTCTCCCAGGTGCTCGCCAAACCAGATGCCTGCACTTTTTCCTAGTCCTGCTCTTGCTCCAGTTTCGACCTGGCGTTCTTAAATGTAACGAGTGTACCGCCATTCATCGTCTCGATCAGGACTTGTTCAGAGCTGCCCTAGAATGGGATATCATCATCATCAAAGCTAATCTCAGCGGCGCCACCTGACATCGCATCCGCCGATACGAGCCCGCTCGGCATATTCGCTCCAGAAGAAGGCCCGTCATTTGAACCGTAAGAAGCTCCTTCACCCCGGCCACCGACAAACTGAACGTTGTTGGCTATGATTTCTGTCGTCCAACGATCTTTGCCTTCTTTGTCTTGCCACTTCCGTGTTTGGATTCTTCCTTCGAGAAAGATTTCACGCCCTTTCTTAAGATAGTTAGAACAGTTCTCAGCTTGCCGCCCGAACACAACGACGTTATGCCACTCGGTGTGCTCAACCCACTCACCGCTTTGATCCTTTCTTCGGTCACCGGTAGCTAAACTAAATGAAGCTACTGGAGTTTGAGACGGTGTGTATCGAAGCTCCGGATCTTTACCGAGCCTTCCCAACAACATTACCTTGTTCACTCCCATGTCTCGTTCCTCCTGGTGGTATCGTTCGCTATACGCGATAGAGGATATCGGTGTAACACAAATTGAGTTGCTTTCAAAAGCTCGAAGGGGGAGAGAACGGGCTAGAAAAAGCCAATGTAAGGAACCGAGAAATATGGCTCTGTTCTTGTGGGCGAACTCATCGGGGCCAAAAAAATTTAATCCGAGGTATCTGACAGAGAGCCCCAGGAAAAATACTGTTAAGCCAAAGGTTTGGACGAAAGATTCTCTCTCCTGGCACGAGTTATTCACAGGACCACGCTTCCTATCAGCAAGCAGAGTCCAATCCAAAGAGCGACCCAATCGGGTCCTTTAAATCGAGAAGATCCCGAAAGTTTTCCCTAAAATACCGAAGGGATGACTTCTCCTTCGAAACTCCATACACTCGAGCGCTTTGAGGATTTTCGACTTTTCGATTTGATTGAGAAGACGCTGAAACGACCATGAAGATCAGATTGTCAGATCTACCACCTGCTGGGGCAAACATAACTTCTGAGCTGCCACTCGAGAATCTCAACACTCGTATGAATGAAGCGAAAGGAAATGACATCGTTTTCCTGATTGCGCCGGTGATTGATGTGCACCTTCGCCCCGAGAAAGGGGGAATTGAATTAACAGGCTCTGTCCAGAGTCGATATAGTCAGCCGTGCTCCCGCTGTCTGGAGGAAGTCGAGACCGAGATCTCGACGAAACTCCAAGTCACGCTTAAGGCAAAAGACTCTCGTCCTGGGGTTGATCGCCTAACAACTTCAGCCGAATGGGCAGATGGCATCGGAATAGTCTATTACGACGGCGAACACATAGATCTCGAAGATATCGTTCAGGAATCCCTCATCCTTGGGTTATCGCCGTTTGGCCCAGAGCATCCAAGCTGCAAGGGAGTCCCTTCTCTCGGGGGCGAAAAAGAGGACAAGCCAACCTTAGGTGATCTCCTCAAGCGGGCCGGGATTCACTAGTCTAACCGCGGCCCATGAATTCGTTTGGATTCTCGTCAAAGCCGACGTTCACGTCAGCCTTCGGGTTGGAGTCACGCTCTTTCGTGCTTCGTCGTGCTCTACGGAAGCTCTGAATTAGTACCCAACGACCCCATAGGCCTTTTTAAAGAGGCGCTCTTGATCCCAGTAGGTGGCTTCTTTCACAGCATCAAAAAATGGGAGTTTTTTTTCTCGCATCACCTCATAGACTTTCATGAGGCCACGCACACCTTTGTCCTCAACCACCGCGTGAAAAAGAAGAGACGCACGCGCGTAATCCTCGGCAGTCCCTTGAAAGGTCCACGACCCCGGTTGACTCTGGAGTGATTTCTTAGCGAGTTCAAAGTGCTCCTTTCGAACAACGCCCGAACGGATGACGTCCGAAAAATCTGAGGCAAACGACTCAAACCACGTGGCAAACCCTTCCGCAAGCATCCGATCTTGAACCATCTGTCCATTTAAGAGCCTTGCCTCTACAGCGTGGCCGATCTCGTGAGCGAGAACCTCCGCCAACTTCGCATCCACTTCTGATGGACGGGGAGCTGGACCCCCACCACAACCAGATGCAACCCGTTGCACGACGACATACACATTTGAAGGGGCAGTCATCCACGCCGGGTGACAGTTTGAAACGAGGTAGCTCGGAATCTGTGTTTCCGGAAGCTCGGCATCGAGAAACACGACATTCCAATCGAGATCAAGCCGCCGTATCTCAGTCGGGAACCCAGGTTTCTTTACGGCACGGCTCACCATACGCGCAGCATCAGCCATAGCGCGTTTCGGGGTCTTCCCGAGAAGCTTTTCTGTCTTACGGGGCCAGTGAAGTGAGATCGGACCTATATCAGAAACGAGTGACTCCCGTCCTTTCGGTCCTTTAAGTTCGATTTCATCCGGCGCGTCGAGCTGCGTATTCATCCGAAGAGCAGAACACTTTGCGGAAGAACGATACGGTTCTGGAATATCATTTCGAGAATCGACCTGCCGAAATACTCCCTTCTCGTCAATGTAAAAACAGCTCTCCTTATCAGCTGCCATGGACTGGGTCCCAAAGAACAGGACACTCCAGAGAACCAAGGCAAAGAGGGAGATAAAACGATTCATGCTACACGTTGAAGGAGATATCTTTGTTCTTTCGCCCTCGAGAAGAAGTTTTTGATGCTTTTCGCTGTCCGACCCCTTTTCGCTTCGGTTCAAGGAGCGCAATTTTTAGAACCTCACCGATATGCCGTACAGGGATGAACTTAATCTGGTCTCTCTGCTCCTTCGGGATCTCTTCTAAGTCTTTGATATTTTCAAAGGGGATAATCACCTTTCGAATACCATACCGGAGCGCAGCAAGTGCTTTCTCTTTTAGTCCCCCGATCTGAAGAACTGCCCCTCGAAGAGTAATTTCACCCGTCATAGCAACATCTTTTGAGACCTTGCGCCCGGAAAGTGCAGAGACAAGTGCCGTAACGATTGCGACACCAGCCGAAGGCCCATCCTTCGGTATCGCACCACCAGGTGCGTGTATGTGGATGTCGTTTGTTTGATGAAATTTGCGGTCGAGCCCGAGAGCATCAGCGTTTGCCCGAGCGTAGAATACTGCTGCTCGAGCTGATTCCTGCATAACCTCTCCCAACCTACCGGTAAGCGAAACTTGGCCGCTGCCAGATGCGATCGATGCTTCGATGTGAAGAATCTCTCCTCCATGAGCTGTCCACGCCAACCCTCGAACGAGTCCAACCGAATCGAGCTGTTCATCAACATCCGGATCAAACCGGGTAGGCCCAAGAGCTTCTCGAATGAAATCTACGGTGACTTTTTTTCGCAGTTCGCCATCTTCCGCAAATTGCCGCGCAATCTTTCGGCACAGCGAGCCTATCTCCCTTTCAAGCCCACGCACTCCAGCTTCCCTCGTGTATCGCTCAACGAGAAACTCGAGAGCTTCATCTCCAAATATAACTCCCTTTCCCTTAACCCCATTTTCCGCAATCTGGCGCGGAACGAGATAGGTATCAGCGATTTTTACCTTTTCTTCGGTGGTGTACCCCGGAAGACGGATTATCTCGAGACGATCGAGAAGCGCTTCGGGAATCGAGTCGGTTGTGTTGGCCGTTGCGATAAACATGACGCTTGAGAGATCAAAGGGCACGCTCAAGTAGTGATCGCTAAACTCACTGTTTTGCTGCGGATCGAGCACCTCGAGTAGCGCCGAGGAGGGATCTCCTCGGAAGTCAGACCCAAGTTTATCGAGCTCATCAAGAACGAAAACGGGATTGTTGGCTTCGGCCTGTTTGAGTCCTTGGATTACTCGACCCGGAAGCGCTCCAACATATGTCCTGCGATGCCCACGAATCTCCGCCTCATCTCGAACCCCTCCTACTGAGATCCGATGAAACTTTCTGTTTAAGGCCTTTGCAATCGAACGACCGAGCGATGTTTTTCCAACTCCTGGAGGTCCAACAAAACAAAGAATAGGTCCGTGGGAATCCTTATTCAGCTTTCGCACACTGAGGTATTCGAGGATTCGCTCCTTTACTTTCTCGAGTCCGAAATGGTCCTGATCAAGAATCTTTCGTGCTCGTTTGAGGTCAACCCGCTCCCTTGTCTTTTTGGACCACGGGAGATCCGCAAACCACTCAAGATACGTTCGAACGAGTGCATACTCACTCGATTCCTGCGGCAGCCGCTCAAGCCGTTGCAGCTGCTTATCGACTTCTTTCTGAGCCTCTTTCGGAAGCCGTGCTTTTGCCAGCGCTTCCCGAAGCCCATCGAGCTCCTCTGACTGCGTATCAGCTTCCCCGAGCTCTCTTCGAAGCAGCTTGATCTGCTCGCGGAGGAAATACTCGCGCTGATCCTTTGTCATCTCGTCTCGAGCCTGGTTTCGTACTTTTTCAGAGATGAGAAATTGATTGAGATCATCGGTGATGAGAGCTTCTGTTCGCTTGAGGCGCTCTACCGGATCGAGCTCTTCGAGAAGCTCCTGCGCATCTGGAATTTCGAGACGATAATGAGCAATCACCATATCAGAAAGAATCCCTGGCTCATCTAACTCCTGAGTAACAACAAGGATCTCCTCTGCAAGATGCTCATTTTCTACAAGGATTCGCAGGCTCTCATGAACTCGATTCATGAGAACTTCATCTTGTGCATCAAGCTTGAGGTGCTCTGGCGGAGGGAGCGGTTCAATCTTTGCTTTTAAGAATTTCTGATCATCGGAGTAGCTCTTTGCTCTTGCTCGAAGAAGACCTTGGAGCAGCACTTTATAGCGACCATCTGGGAGTTGCAGAGTCCGAAGAACTGAACACACAACTCCAATTCTATAGAGATCTTTCTTTGTTGGCTCTTCAAGATCAGGATCAAGTTGGGCAACGACAAAGATTAACTTGTCGGCTGCAACTGCCTTTTCAATAGCTCGCACCGTTTTCGGTAAGCCGACGTAGAGCGACATAATGACGGATGGAAATGCGACGATATCTTTTGCAGGGAGGACTGGAAGTTCTTCAGGGAGATCTATTCCGTCAAGTTCAGTTGGAGCAGCGGCTGGAATCTCAAGTTCCTCTTCTCGATCTTTCGCCATGAAACCTTCTTTAAAAAACCCGAAAAAGTCTTCGGGGACGACCTTCACAGAACTCACCGAGAGCTAACAAATATCCTCTCTTCTTATTAGATTCAGAGTACCACACCCTGGTTCTCCCGAGTATCTCCGACCTTATTTTATCTTGTAAAATCAATAGGTTCTGAAACTACCTCGTTTCCGCGCATGATGATATTCGGCGAAGCTGCCCCGATCTCACTCACCATCGGAAGCTCTGCCAGCCGCTGGCGCTCCATCTTCACAACCGCAAATCGCCTTACGAGCTCCCCGTTTGGCGCGACATGAATCTTACCAGTCAATCCATCGTAGTCTTCAATTTCTCTCATGACCTGCTCAAAAGAGACACCAGACTCAAGAGATTGCCGAAGGGCCGCAACTAACAACGTCGCTGCATCAAACCCCTGTGCCGCGAGAAAATCAGGCGAAGTCCCATATGATTTCTGAAAGGTCTCATTAAACTTCTGCACGACTAGACGCTCACTATCTTGGAAGTACGGACTCACAAAGACAATACCTTCGAGAACAGTCCGGGAGCGTTTAAGCTCAATCGGATCATCCCAACTCGCCATCCCAAGCAGACGAACCCGACTTCGAAGTTGCGACGACAGGCTCGAATAGAAACGCCCCGCTGGAACGAGGTCATCTGGAAAAAAGATAGCATCCGGATCATATCCCTCGACCTCGGATGCGACCGAAACAAGCTGTGAAGCGTCCTGGGAATTTACAGATGTATCATAGACAAGTTCAAGGCCAACCTCGGCGACTTTTCTTCGAAACACTTCGGCATAATAATCTCCAACGGGACCTTCGGGCCGAACCATCGCTAGCCGATGTAATCCAAGAACCTCCTTTGCACTTACCACAAGTGAATCAATTTGAGATTCAATAGTAGGACCGAGCCGATAAATCCCATCTCCTGTCTGAAAGAAACTTCGCTTTGAGAAGCTCAAAAGTGGAACGTGCGCCCGAAGAGCGATTGGAGCGATGTCAGTTGCCACATCTGATAAGAGCGGTCCAAGAATCAGCAAATTCGTCGGGTGTTGGGCCAACACACCTCTTACGGCAGCAGTTGCTGTGAGACTCTCTCCTGCTGTGTCTTGAAAGAGCGGCTGAATCAATCGCTGTGACCCCTGACCGAGCAGCGCGAGTTCGATACCGCGCTTTGCGCTCTCTCCTAAACGTGAAAACTTTCCGCTCAGAGGCAACAATACCGCGAGTTGAAATCGGCCCTCCCCTGACCGTGAGACACCATAAAAACCGGGTGAATCAACGGTCCAAAACTGGCCCACGTACTCAGTTGGCGCCCCTGTATAATCAGCCTTCGACCTTCGCAACCGTTCTTTTCCGATAAGCGAGGCCACAAAAGCGTCCTTCCCCCAAACAAGCGCGATCTCATCGAAATCGGGACCGGGAACTGCTCGAAGGAGGCTCAACACGCCATCCTTTGAGACTTCAGAAAGAAGACCGCGCCCAGCTTCAAGCCGAAACGCGCGCGAGAACCAGGCGAGAGATTGATCGAACTTTGCAAGCCGGCCGTAGGAATATGCAAAAAGAAGAGAGAACCTTGCTCCGACTGAGTCTTCGGAACGTTGGGTCGTTCGGAAGTGGTCACTCAAAAGACGGAGCGTATCCTCAGCTCGGTCGAGCGCCAAATACGCACTCCCGAGGCGAATCACGAGCGCATCTCGCTCCGCCGCTGTTAGCGTGCTCGACTGGGCAGTCTCGAATTTTTGAACCGCTTCTTGAAGTCGACCAACTTGATACAATTGATCCCCCTCGAGCATAAAAAGATTACGGAGCGGCTGACCTTCGAGATCACGTTGAAGGGCATACGTATCCCACGGATACCGAGAGGTCGTCTGTGGAGCTGCGATCTCCCCTTTGTCTTCCAACTGAGGGAGTTCACTGAAGCGTTTGTTTGATCTCGGATTCTCTCTCGAATCCGGGTAAGGCGAAGGTTTGTACTCGTCGACTCCAGAACAACCGATCCAACCGATAAGAACGACAAAAATGACGAGCAACGTTCGTAGAGTCTTCATGAAATTTCGTTTTCCCTATTCCTTCATATTCGGAGCAAATATATTCCGCGCGCTCTAAACTCACTCCGCCGCCAGACAAATCAGCCCTCAAGGTTTACCCCTGCTTTGCTCACTCTGCAACGGTTTTGGAAGATTCCGAATAGGGAAAAATGCGTTCTACTCCCAAATCTCAATCTTCGCTGTCACCGCCCGAAAATGAGTGTTACTCTTCCCGAGCTTTTTTAAGGATCTCGTCGGCAGAGGCGTTCGAAAAACCGAACGACCCCTTGATGGAAGAGAGAAAACAAGCTGCTCTACCAAGGTTCACAAGAGAAAGAGGAGAAGTCCGTGAAGTTCATGCGCGCAATTGTCATCGCTATCGTATGTACCCCACTCCTTCAGTGTTCAGGAGGTGGCGGAGACTCCGATGGAGAGGATCTCTCTCGAAATGCGTGTCCTGTATTAGGCCTCAACTCGAGAATTATCCAAGGGACAACATGTGGTGAAAGTAACTCTCCAGTAGTCGAAGTTACTATCGTCACGTTGAGAGGAGAGATCGGATTGTGCTCAGGGACACTGCTTACATCAAATGATGTCTTAACAGCGGCGCACTGTTTTTTTGATGGAGCGATTTCTGCTCAAGTTGAAGTAGGCAACCAGTCCTCAACCGTGGCCGAGGTTACGAACCACCCAAACGTCGCTGTCGATCCGGATACCGGTGCAACCTTTAACGACGTTTCGATACTCCGACTCCGTACTCCCTTGAGTGCTTCGACTCTTCCTGTGATATCAGAACGCGAAATTCGCGTTGGCGATACGGTCTCTATCTTTGGATATGGACTCAATGCCGATGGCATACCGGAGGTTCTCCGCAGTGGCCAGATGAAAGTGAGCGGCGTTGATTCAGAGTTTATCGCGGCAAAATTTGATGGAGAAGGAAGTAACACCTGTAACGGCGACTCGGGCGGACCGGCCGTCTTGAGCTATACGAGCGGTGAAACTGGTGTAAACGGAGTCATCGGGGTCGTTTCCTCAGGAACCAATGCAGACTGCCTCGCAGGAGACACTACCTTCTTTGCCAATCTCCAA